>VFJL01000009.1 GCA_009886095.1 Nitrosomonadales bacterium
GCAACTCGTCCCGGATGTGCTCCTGCGGATTGAGTTCAGGCGAATAGGGCGGCAGGAAATACAGCCTCAGGTTATCGGGCAAGACAAAGCTTTTGCTCTTGTGCCAGCCAGCACCGTCGACCACCATGACAATGTTTTCCTGCGGGTAGCGCATGGCAATCTCGGTGATGAATAGCTGCATGCATCCGGTGTTGACTTGGGGGAGTATCAGCGAGCAAATCACCCGTCCATTGGAGAGACGGCACCATAGGCACAAGCGTACTGGTAGACGAGCATGGCCTTGACGTGGCAAAGCCTCCTACGATTTCGTCCAGCGCGCCGGGAAGTTTTTTTTCATTCTTCGCGCGTCTGTGAGCCACCCTGAGGGTGATAAGTATCGGGGGCAAGTTTGCGCCAACCGTGACGCGCCAGCATGCGGTAAACACTCGATAGCGCCAGCGTTTTTCCCAGTTTGGCTTCAATCGCTGGCTTGATCTGGGGGATGACAACCACGCCACCACTGGCAGCATCAGGCAGAACTTCATCGAGAATTTGCCGTTCACGATCCAGATCGGTGTTGGCTCTGTTGCGCAACTGGCGCTTGCTGCGTGGTGCGCTCATTTGTCCGGTCGCCACTTTGCCAAAGCGCGTGCGCATGGTGCAGGTGGCGCCATTGGAGCGACCAATGGCTCGAGCAGTCTGCTCGATGCTCAATCCCAACTCCAGGGGCAGTAACACCGACTGCGCCAGGCGCAATTCATCGGCTGTGCGCGCAGTTTCTAGAAGCTAACGTGCTGCCGCGATGTGTTCGGTTCCGCTTGCAGATCTGGCCATGATTTTGTCCCCTTGAAATCAGGACTCTATTACTACTGTTTTTAATGCAAATTGGAACAAGGGCATCTCTACAACCCCCTCAACCCTCTTGCCAAATCCGCTTTGATATCTTGCACCGCTTCCAATCCCACCGCGATGCGCAACAGGCCTTCGGTGATACCCGCCGCATCCCGTGCTTCCTGACTAATACGGGCGTGGGTGGTGCTGGCAGGATGAGTAAGCGTACTCTTGGTATCACCCAGATTGGCGGTGATCGAAATCAGACGAGCGGAGTCCACCACCTGCCACGCCGCTTCTTTTCCACCCTTCATTTCAAATGAAACGATGCCGCCACCAGTTTTCTGTTGACGCCGGGCAAGCTCGTACTGCGGATGCGACGCTAAGCCGGGATAATAGACTCGCGCCACATTTGGCTGCACCTCCAGCCAGCGGGCAATTTCCATGGCATTAGTAGAATGAGCCTCCATGCGGATTTTTAGGGTTTCCATTCCCTTCAGGATTACCCAGGCATTGAATGCGCTCAGAGTTGGGCCAGCAGTACGCAAGAAGCCATGCACCCCTTTTTCCATCACCAGCTCGCGTTTCCCCAGTACTGCGCCACCCAGCACCCTACCCTGACCATCAAGATACTTGGTAGCAGAGTGGATCACTAGGTCGGCGCCCAGTTCCAGCGGCCTTTGCAGTATCGGCGAACAGAAACAGTTGTCAACCGCAAGCCACGCCCCAGTTTTTCTCGCAACTATAGCCAGCGCTGCGATGTCGGAAATTTCAGTAAGCGGGTTTGACGGGGTTTCTACAAAGAAAAGTTTTGTGTTGGTTTTTACTGCCGCCTGCCATGCTGCAACATCGGTGGCTGAAACAAACGTGGTCTCAATGCCGAAACGTTTGAGGATATTGTTAAACAAGTTTACCGTGGCACCAAACAGGCTGCGTGAAGCGATAACATGATCCCCTGCAGAGAGCAATCCCATTACGCAGGCAAGTATTGCCGACATGCCGGAAGAAGTGGCAACGCAGGCCTCCGCTCCCTCCAGTGCGGCAAGTCGTTCCTCAAAAGCAGTAACCGTAGGATTGGTGAAACGCGAATATATATTTCCAGGTTCCGCGCCGGAAAATCGTGCGGCAGCTTGGGCGGCACTATCAAACACATAGCTTGAGGTAAGATACAAAGCCTCGGAGTGCTCATTGAATTGACTGCGGTGAATGCCTGTATGGATCGCCAGCGTTTCCAGTTCAAAATCGTCAGACATGGGAGACCCTCTCCAAATAAAAAAACCCGTTCAGCTTTTGCTAAAACGGGTTCCCCACGCTTTAGCTGTATTTATAACGCGCCCGCAAGCTGAATATCAAATCGGCGCACAATCACAAATTACACTTGGTAAATATTTTTGTCAAATCGCTGTTAGTCTGCTGCCACCAAATTCAAGTCCAGTTGCGTGCTGGATCTGGCTTGCGCTAAGGCAAGGCCACCATTGCGTTGCGCCTCAATAATAGCCAGGTATTCTGGCGTAACATCACCAGTGATGTAATTACCATCGAAACAGGAAGTCTCATAACGTGTAATGGATGGATTGACCCGGCACACATCTTTCTTGAGGGAGTCGAGATCCTGGTAAACAAGATGATCCGCGCCGATCTCTCGGCAAATATCATCGTCATTGCGTCCGGTGGCAATCAGTTCCTGGCGCGTTGGCATATCAATCCCATAGACATTTGGAAATCGCACTGGCGGTGCGGCTGAAGCAAAATACACTTTGTGCGCCCCGGCTTCCTGCGCCATTTGTACAATTTCTCGGCTGGTCGTGCCGCGCACAATGGAGTCATCCACCAATAATACGTTCTTACCACGGAATTCCACACTCATAGCATTGAGCTTCTGCCGCACCGATTTACGCCGCTGCTGCTGTCCTGGCATGATAAAAGTACGGCCAATGTAACGATTCTTGACGAAACCCTCGCGAAAATTTAGCCCCAGGCGGTTGGCAAGCTGCAAGGCACTGGGACGACTGGAATCAGGAATTGGAATTACCACATCAATATCTAGATGCCGCATGGTCTTGGTGATTTTATCGGCCAGACTCTCACCCATGTTCAGCCGTGTTTCGTATACTGAAATACCATCCATTACCGAATCGGGACGCGCCAGATAGACATACTCGAAAATACATGGGTTAAGCGTAGGGTTAATGGCGCATTGTTTGCTATGGAAATTACCATTCTCATCAATAAAAACCGCCTCTCCCGGTGCAATATCACGTACCAGTTTGAACCCAAGTGTATCAAGCGCTACGCTCTCAGATGCTACCAGATACTCAATCCCATGCTCGGTATCGGCACAGCCAAATACTAGCGGGCGGATACCGTAGGGATCACGAAAGGCTAGCAACCCATAACCTGCGATCATTGCCACTACTGCGTAGGCACCACGGCAACGCCGGTGTACACCGGCAACCGCAGCAAAAATAGCGGCAGGATCAAGCTGATGGTTTTTCGTACTCCTTTGCAACTCATGTGCAAGTACATTGAGCAACACCTCAGAATCGGAATTGGTATTGACGTGACGTAGGTCTTCACGAAACAACTCCTGGTTGAGTTGTGCTGCATTGGTGAGATTACCGTTGTGTCCCAATACGATGCCAAACGGCGAATTTACGTAAAATGGTTGGGCCTCGGCACTAGATTCGGCAGAGCCAGCGGTCGGGTAGCGCACATGGGCAATACCCATATTGCCAGCCAGCGCACGCATGTTACGAGTTCTAAATACATCCCGAACCAAACCTCCACCTTTTTGCATGTGGAAAGTATTGCCCTGCGCAGTAACTATGCCAGCAGCATCCTGTCCACGATGCTGCAATACCAACAGCCCGTCATAAAGCAGCTGGTTGGCAGGCGATTGCGCGACTACACCCAGAATTCCACACATGATTACATCCCGGAAAGAGCGTACAGGTTAACGCCGCATGAAAAAAGTGTAAAGAAATTTACTTCGCGTTTTACTCTGCACCACATTGACGAGGACTGCCCCCATCTCTGCACCATAGTCAGGGAACCTCTATCGTTCATAATGAATACGCTTGGACAAATCCTGCGGCAGCCAAGGCATCATCATCTTTACCGCTGTTTCAAGCGGCTTACTAAATAGGGCCTTCTGCCAGAACGATTCTTGTGGGAGCGCAGTCATCCCTGCTGCCAATACAAACAGCAGCACTACCAGCAACCCGCGTGCAAGACCGAACAATGCACCAAAAAGTCTGTCAATAAACCCCAACCCCACTGTCTTTACCATGGCCGAGGCCAGCATGGTGACCAGACTCATTCCCAACAATGCCGACAAAAATATTGCAACAAATGCCACCAACATGCGTAGCAACTCTCCATGAATGCCAGCCGGCAGCATCAATGCAAAACTTGCCGCGAAAGAGTTCGCTGCCATGAACGCCACTACCCAACTCACCAGCGCCAATAACTCGCGCACTGCACCACGCACCATACTCAGCAGAATCGATGCAGCCAATACGCTTAGGACAGCGTAATCGAAAATAGTCATTTGCAAAAATGAGAAAAACTACCAGAGCAAGTTTTCTCCATATGGCAATCGTTATTACTTCGTTGCATCCAAGCTATAAATTCCATCATGGAATTATTGAGCTGTCACTACACCATCAAGCCCCAACTTTTTCAATTTCTCACGCATTTCCTCCGCCGTTCCGCGAATAGGGAAAGGGCCGATACGCACACGGATTACTTCACCCTTGTCGGTGTTGATATTTTCCATATAGGTATTGATGCCATTTGAAATGAGATTTTGCTGCTGTTGCCTTGCCTTGATTGGATCAGAAAACGCACCCAATTGCACCACAAATGCACCTGTAGCAGCGACAGGTTTTTCAACTCGGGATTCAGTCTTTAAATCAGATTTATTCTCAACCGATTTCCCTGTGGTTTGTGCTGGCTGCGGCAGAGGTTGAGATTTCACCTGCCCTGTTTGCGCAGCTTGTTGTGCTATTATTTCTGGTTCTTCAGCAGCAGCAGCGATAGCTGACACCCCTGCCTCGGGAACAATCTTGGGGGAAAACTCGCCCGCCGAATTTTCCGAAGGAATACGGATGTCAATCTCATGACTCCCCTGCTTCGGTTCGCTGTCGAGCACCATCGGTAGAATCACAATCGCAGCGATCACAAGTACAGCCGCCCCAATCAAGCGTCTTCTGGCACTTTTCCTTAATTTAATTTCTTCTTCAGTGATTGTTTTTGCCATTTGAATCTGCCTGTTTACTACTGTCGGCGCTTAACTATATTGCGATATGCTAACACTTCACTCACAGTATGGAATGAGCCGAAAACGCAGATTCTATCATTTTCGGTCGCTTGCTCACAGGCATATGCATAGGCCGTAGCAGTATCTGGAAAAGCGCAGATTACCCCTCCTGCTCCCACTACATTCACACTTTCCAACACCTGCAGTAGTTCATCGGCAGAGGCGCCGCGTGGCACATTAATGTCCGCCACCAACCACATATCCACTCTGGACATGAGCGATCGCACCACACCGGCTATATCTTTATCCCTGAGCATCGCGAATACGGCATAAGTCTTCTGATAGCGATCCATGTTGTCAAGATTGATAGCCAGAATATGTGCAGCACTTGGATTATGCGCTACATCCAACACTATCAGCGGTCGTCCTGGTAATACCTGAAACCGTCCCGGCAATGTTACCTCCAGCAGACCCTGGCGTATATCACCCATGGTAACCGGCAAACTGTCCTTGAGCGTATCCAGCGCAGCGAGGCAGGCACTGGCGTTGCGCAGTTGACAAGTACCACGCAAGGCAGGATGGGGAAGCGCATGACGCTTGCCTCCTACTCCCCAATAGCCCCATAGAGTTGCATCGGCTAAGTATCCAAAGTGTTCGCCAATATGCATGAAATTTGCACCAATTGCCTCTGCATGTCGACGGACAGCAGCAGGAACATTTGGCTCTGAACAGATCGCAGCTCTGCCGCTTCTAAAAATTCCAGCCTTCTCGAATCCAATTTCCTCTCGCGTGTTACCGAGATAATCCATATGATCAAAATCCACGCTAGTCAACACTGCACAGTTAGCATCAAAGATATTGACTGCGTCCAAACGCCCGCCCAACCCCACTTCCAGAATCGCAACATCCACCCCAGCCTGACTGAACAACTGCATTGCCGCCAAGGTTCCAAACTCAAAATAAGTCAGAGAAATACCACTATCTACCCGTGCCGAATCGACCTCATCAAAAGCTCTACATAAATCATCGTCACTCGCCTCCTGCTGATTTATCCTCACTCGCTCGTTATAGCGCAGCAAATGCGGCGAAGTGTAGCAAGCGACACGATACCCGGCACGGCTCAGAATTGCCTCCAGCATGGCACATGTCGAACCCTTACCATTGGTGCCACCAACAGTAATGATGGGAAAAGACGGTGTAAGACCCAGCATGCTCTTGACCTGATCGACACGCTCCAACCCCATCTCGATGGTCTTGGGGTGGAGATATTCGAGATAACCCAACCAATCAGACAGAGTTCTTGGTTTTGAATTGGATTCGATCATTTGCTGTCACACGCCGTTCTGACAATGAAGCCACGATACGGATTATTTGCTGCAGCAAGCGCCACCATAAATCAGGATGCAGGGGCAGGCACCCGCATCAGTAGCGTGCACAGATTGGCGAGCTTATCGCGCATCTGCCTGCGATCCACGATCATATCTATCGCTCCATGCTCCAGCAGGAACTCGGCACGCTGAAAACCTTCCGGTAGAGTTTGACGCACTGTCTGTTCGATCACCCTTGGCCCGGCAAAACCGATCAGCGCTCCCGGTTCGGCGATTACCACGTCGCCAATGAAGGCAAAACTGGCCGATACGCCACCCATGGTAGGATCGGTAAGTACCGAGATAAAAGGGATTTTCTCCTGACTTAACTGAGTAAGCACCGCTGATGTCTTGGCCATTTGCATCAGCGATAACAACCCCTCCTGCATACGCGCTCCACCACTGGCAGTAAAACATACAAACGGCATATGCTGCTCAATGCATACCTGCACTCCGCGTACAAAACGCTCGCCCACCACCGAACCCATCGAACCACCCATGAAACCAAATTCAAACGCGGCTACCACCAAGGGTACAGTCTTGACGCTACCCTGCATTACCACCAGCGCATCGTCTTCGTCAGTATCTATTTTCGCCTGTGATAGGCGATCAACGTAACGTTTGCTATCTTTGAATTTAAGCGGATCCAGCGATAGCACTTTTGCGCCGATCTCATAACGCCCCTCGGCATCCAGCAACAAATCAAGGCGTACTCTGGCAGAGATACGGTTGTGGTGATTACACTTGGGGCAAACGTTGAGATTATTTCCCAGGTCGGAGTAATACAGCACGGCTTCACAAGAAGCGCATTTGCTCCACAACCCCTCTGGTACGATTTTTTTCTCGCCGCTTTCCTTACGCTTTATTTTTGGGGGAAGAAGTTTCTGGAACCAGCTCATAAGCCTGCGCTCAACCTTTAGTATTTAATGCTGACTTCATCAATTGCGCTCCGCAGGCCTTTTACTAAACGGTCCACATTTGTCAGCACTTCCGCTCTGGGCGATTTTTCAATTTCTTCGATAATGCGACTACCCACTACCACCGCATCCGCCAAACCGGCTATTGCCTTGGCTGTTACGCCATCGCGTATACCAAAACCGACGCCAATGGGGATGGAGATACATGAACGCAACTGGATCAGCTTGTTAGCTACTTCACTCAAATCAAGGTGTGATGCACCGGTCACGCCCTTCAATGAAACGTAGTACACATACCCCTGTGCCATTTTTGCTACTTGCTCAATACGCGTCTGCGGCGTAGTAGGAGACAACAGAAAGACTGCATCCAATTCCTTCTGCCTGAGATGTTCCACCCATTCCACACACTCTTCTGGTGGATAATCCACCGTCAGCACTCCATCCACGCCGCATTCTTTTGCCCTGGTTGAAAATTTACCGTAGCCCATCGCTTCTACCGGATTGGCATAGCCCATCAACACTACGGGTGTGCGCATATCGTTTTTTCTGAATTCTTCCACCATAGTTAATACATCTTTCAAACCCACATGGTACTTCAACGCTCGTTCGGAGGAGCGCTGTATGGTCGGACCATCCGCCATCGGGTCGGAAAATGGCACCCCCAGTTCAATGATGTCAGCGCCCGCTTTTACTAATCCATGCATTAATGGAACCGTCATTGCCGGATCCGGATCGCCGGCGGTAATGAAGGGGATCAAGGCTTTTTTGTTTTGCTGACGCAGCCTATCAAATACTGTTGCAATACGGGACATGAATATCTCAGGCTCGGTTAAAATGTAATGCCGGAGGCTTCAGCTACGGTGACCATATCTTTATCTCCACGCCCGGAGAGATTCACCAGCAACAACTTGTCTTTGTCGAGTGTGGGCGCGAGCTTGGCAGCGTAAGCCAGTGCGTGGCTTGATTCCAGTGCTGGCATGATCCCCTCATACCGGCATAGAGTATGGAATGCTGCCAGTGCTTCAGCGTCACTTATCCCCACGTATTCAGCACGGTTACTGTCCTTAAGCCAAGCATGTTCCGGGCCAACACCGGGGTAGTCAAGACCAGCAGAAATGGAATGAGTCTCGATGATCTGACCATCCGCATCCTGAATCAGGTAGGTGCGATTGCCATGCAGCACACCAGGCCTTCCTGTCATTAGGGTTGCTGCGTGCTGGCCACTTTCGATGCCGCGGCCTGCCGCTTCCACGCCTATCATGCGTACATCGCTGTCGTCTATATAGGGATAAAATAGGCCAATAGCGTTTGATCCACCGCCCACACAGGCGATCAGCGCATCCGGTTGACGTCCATATTCCTCTTGCATCTGCACCTTTGCTTCACGTCCGATGATAGCCTGAAAATCACGTACCATCATCGGATAGGGATGTGGGCCAGCAACCGTGCCGATGATGTAAAAAGTATTCTCAACGTTGGTAACCCAGTCGCGCATGGCTTCATTGAGCGCGTCCTTCAGCGTCCGGGAACCGGACTCGACTGGTACTACTGTCGCACCCAGTAACTTCATCCGATAGACATTGGTAGCCTGACGCTTTATATCCTCGGAACCCATGTAGACCACACACTCCATACCGTAGCGCGCAGCTACCGTGGCGCTGGCAACGCCATGCTGACCCGCCCCGGTCTCGGCAATCACGCGTGGCTTGCCCATGCGCTTGGCCAGCAGCGCCTGGCCGATGGTGTTGTTTATTTTGTGCGCGCCGGTATGATTCAGGTCTTCACGCTTCAGCAGAATCTGCGCTCCGCCCAGATGTGTCGACCATCTCTTTGCATGATAAATCGGGCTGGGTCGTCCCACATAGTGCTTCAACTCATAGGCGAATTCTGCCTGAAAATCGCTATCACTACGATAATGTTCATACTGGTTGCGTAATTCCTCCAGCGCTGCAATCAGTGTCTCAGCTACAAATACACCGCCATAAGGACCAAAGTGGCCGCGCTTGTCAGGAAGATCATAAACTTTCACTATTTCTAACTCCTTGCATGAAAGCGGCAATTTTCTCCGCATCCTTGATGCCCTTGGCGGCTTCTACACCACTCGATACATCCACTGCCCAAGGCTGCACCTGTTTGATCGCCATCATTACGTTGCCGGGATGCAGGCCACCAGAAAGAATCAGCGGCAACGGCAAATGTTGCGGAATCAAGCCCCAGTTAAATACATCACCAGTCCCACCCGGCGAACCTTCGACGTAGCTATCCAGTAGCAACCCCTTGGCGCTGGAGTAACGGGTTGCATATTGTAGCAAATCTACCCCACTCCTGACTCGCACAGCTTTAATATAAGGTAGTGAAAATCGGCAACAAAATTCCGGGGATTCGTCACCATGAAATTGCAGCAGGTTCAGACCCGCAATGGAGACGGTTTCTTCTACCCATTCTGGTTCCGGATCAACATATACACCTACTGTGCTAATGAATGGCGGCAGCACTGCTGCAATTTCACGCACCTTAGCTGGCATGATATAACGTGCGCTTTGTGACCAGAATATAAACCCGATGGCGTCTGCACCCAGACGCGCCGCTACCAGCGCATCTTCAATACGAGTAATACCACAGATTTTTATTCGGGTAGGCATAAATCAAAAACGAGTTTTTTGGATACAAGTACAAACCAGCCTTCCAGGCGCACTGTGATTATACCTGTGCATTCGTGGTTAAGTTTTTCCCTGTCGTGACTGAGTCCGTTGTAGCAAGCCCACGATGAGCGGCTCTACAAACCCCGGCAAACTCCACTTTGGATCATAAGCAATCCCCGCCAAGTATAACCCAGCAGCAGAGAAAGTCGGTGCAGCATGAGCACGATCACGACCTTCCAGCAGCATCCGCATCCATTCGGGCTGATATTTTCCCTTGCCCACGTAAACCAGGCAACCCACAATATTGCGCACCATGTGATGCAAAAATGCATTAGCACGCAACTCAATCACGATGATGTCGCCTTGACGTGTAATTTCCAGTTTAGTCAGATTCCGCACAGGAGATTTGGCTTGGCATTCGGCTGCACGGAATGCGCTGAAATCATGCTCACCTAAAAGCATTTGTGCGGCAATTCGCATCTGCTCAAGATCGAGAGTTTGATGAAACCAACCTACTTTGCCATGATGAAGCCCAGAGCGCACTGGATGGTTCGACAGCAGGTAAAGATAACAACGTTCGCTGGCGCTGTAGCGGGCGTGAAAGTCATCAGGAACCTCGGATGCCCACAGCACCGCAATGCTGTCAGGCAATAGCGCATTGACGCCACGTACCCAGGCACTCAGAGGCCGCTGTACCTGCGAGTCAAAATGCACCACTTGGTATAGAGCATGCACGCCTGTATCGGTGCGTCCTGCTGTGACTACCCGGACATTACTGGTAGCGATTTTCGATAAGGCCTTTTCCAGTACATCTTGTACCGATCTACCCGAAGGCTGACTTTGCCAACCACAAAAACTGCTACCCTCATACTCCAGCACCAGCGCAATTCTCATCTCACGGGATATATGCTGTCATTGTCAAAACAATACAAAACCGAATCGGAGCAGTTGGGTGCATGAATGAGATTCTCAAAGAGAAAGTAGAAATACTAAGGAAACGCAGATTAAATCCGTTCACATTGAACTTGTCGAAATGCTGTCTATATAAATCAGCATGTTGGCAAAGGCTTCGACAAACTCAGCCCGAACGGACTGAATAAATCGGTGTTTCCCTAAACAGATGCTCCTAACAATCCTGACTTTGTCACAATACTTCGTTGTTCACAAGAATGTTTCCTTACATATCACCTACATGCCGCGCTTACATTTTTTGTCTCCGCTTTGACATGCGAAATCCCGTGGAATAACGCCATAGAGATTTCCAATTAACCTTCAAAGTCTGATATAAATCCTACAGACTTGCCAGCATTTTCTTTGCGCTTTCCTGTTGCTGGGTATCACCTTCACGCATAACTTCCTCAAGAATTTCCTTGGCGCCATCATTATCACCCATTTCCTGATAGGCTCTGGCCAAATCAATCTTGGTAGCAATTTCATGCCAGTGCACACTTTCCGTAGATTTTGTATCAGTTGATGAGGTAGACAGCGGCTCACCCAGATTTAAATTGATATCAGCCAGATCGGATTCAGATAGGGACGCGGGGTTCGGTGCCAATGCTTCAGCAGGTTCAGGCTTGGGTTTGGATTCAGATGTAACAGGAAAGTCGATGCTGAAAGTCAATCCCATGTCTTCAGCCGAAGAGATTTTCACTGCAGCATTCGCGGCAGGGACGGCAGGGGCATCAAGATCAAATACCATAGTTTTTTCCCAATCCTTCCCTGGCATTATTGGCGCAGTCACTGGGGTAGATTGATTTGTGATCACAGGAGGCTTATGATCATCACCTCCATCCTCTGAATCGAATTTTATGCCGAAATCAGGCTCAGTAGCCTGCTTCCATGCCGGCAATTGATTTACTGACGCGGGAGCAGTGTTGCCCATGTCGAGATTCATACCAGAAGTTATTTCCGATGTTGTCACATTCTGTGACGAATCGGAAACAAGTGCAGATACCTCACCTTTTATCGCACCGATATTTGTCGCGACTACATTGCGATACAAAGGGTTCTCGGGGTCGATCTCGGCTCCCAATCCAGCCGCCCTCTCCCACAGTGGGCCCGAAGGTGCCACAGCTTGCAACACTCGGGCAGTAGCTTCAAACGCAGCCTTATCCTTACGTAAAACATATACTTCAAGCAACTTAGCCAGTATCTCAGGACGATCTGGATATTTCACCAAGGCATCTGTGAGAGTTTTCTCAGCTTGGGTATCACGTCCATAATTCAGATAAATTTCAGCTTCAGCGATTGGATCTACTTCATCAGCCCGTATAGTTACGCTCGGTACCGGTGCTGCTACAGGTAACACTTTGTCATGTAACCGTGGCTCTACGACATGAGGCATCACAATCACATCAGAGCTATCCATTACATCGGAAGGATCTGTTGGTGCTTCTTTTTTTCGACGCATCATCACACCAAGTATTCCGGCTAACAGAAGCGCAAGCGCGCCTCCTATATATTCGATATTCCTCATGAGGCTATCCATCAGCGAGGACTCTACTGGAATGGGTGGTGGTGCAACCTGGGCAACAGTGGGTTTCACTGCAGGTTTGGCGAGCTCGACAGGCTTAATTGCTTCTGCTGAAGATGCGTCCGGTGCTACTGGCGCTACTGGTGCCACATTTGTTTCTGCTGACTCGGCTGGCGCAGCAGGTACTGGTGCCGGGGCAGGCTGGAGTAACACCGCTGGGGCTGGGGCTGGAGACAATGCAATATCCGGCTTGATATTTTCAGTCCGTTTCTGCACTTCCACCATGGTAGCGGATTTAAATTCGAGCAGGCGTTGCATCTCTTTGATATTCTTTTCCAACAATGCAATACGCTCGTTGGCTTCATTTAGCTCCTTATTTCTGGCGATGGCATCCTCTTCCATCGCACGGATGCGATCCTGTAATGTATTTATTCCCTTACCGCTGACTCCTCCACCCAGCGCTTCGCTTTTGGAAAGCTTCAGCACTTCTTTTGATGGATCTTTGGCTGCGGCGAAATTGTCCTCAATAATGGTAGTAATCTTGCCGGTAGCTGTTTGCTTTGGTGCTCCAGCAAATGGAGTTGCACCAGGAGTAGTAGCCAGCTTTTGCCGATAAACATTCCAGTCGGCCATCAATGTTTTCATTTCTATAGCCGCTTCCACCGGAGAAATTTTGGAAATTTCACTACTATCCGGCACTTGTAAAATTGCCCCCGCTTTAAGCCGATTTATATCATTGCCAGAAAAAGCCTCTCGGTTTACACGATATAACGCAATCAGCATCTGGTTAAGATTTTTCCTATCATGGACAAATTGCCGAGCGACCTGGCTTAAAGTATCACCACTTTTCACTGGGCCATAACTGATACCAGCTCTGTCAACCTGAACAGGTTCTCGCACTACCAATTTTTTATCACTGATAAAATCTTTAATCGGGGCATCCGGTTTTTCAACTACAGCCGATTCAGATTCAACGATGGGTACAGCGGGAGTAATCTGGGTCGCCGCCGCTATCGGCTGGGGAATCCGGGGGATCTGGGGGATATCAGTTTCTGGCAGATCCAGCAACACGGTATACTCTCGCAGCAGCCGCCCCGATGCCCAATTCAATTCGATCAGCATGCTTAAAAACGGCTCGACGACAGGCTGCGGGGAGACGATTTTAACGTAGAGTTGGCCGTCGGAACGAGTTTCAATGTTGACTGCGAACGTAGGAAGAAATGGCGCATAATCAACATCTGCTTTACGAAAAGCCTCGCGTGAGGCAAGACGCGCCGTCAAGGAAGGTATCTCCTCTTTTCTTACTGCAACCAGATCAATCTCTGCTTGGAATGGCCGCCCCAAAGCAGAATTAACTGTCAGCTTACCCAAGCCCGCCGCATGCACAGTCCATGGCATAATCAGAACGATTATGAACAACCATATTTTAAAAGTAGTAAATTTGCACACGGCAGCGCACTCTGGTTTTTTTGAAAGAAGAAGTAGACTATCAGACTAGCATCATGCAGTTATCGAAGCAAGCTGAGCTTGTCTCTTATGTTTTGCATCAATTCGGTTATTTTTCAACTGAAATTCCAGAGGGATCAAAACCTTGGATCTGCCGACGACAGGCGGCACTCGAGAGCCGGTTTGGAATGATGTCAAAAAATACATTTGCTTAAGAAAACATTTTGGTGACCGGCGGGCCATCACAGACAGCAGAGTAAGAGAGTAGTACTCATAAGTCAGCGGCCATTGTTTCATGCGGGTTTCAGCACCGTTTTTGTAGCCATAATTCCTGACTACTTAGTAATTCCCATTTGATCTGACCCCGGATCATCCCATGACCGACTATGTATAACAGGGTCAGGCTTGTACCAGAATTCGCAGCATCCTGCGCAACGGCTCTGCTGCGCCCCATAGCAACTGATCTCCTACCGTGAACGCGGACAAATACTCGCCGCCCATAGCAAGCTTGCGTAGCCGTCCCACCGGTATATTCAGGGTTCCTGTGACCGCTGCCGGGGTGAGCTCCTTCAATGTACTCTCACGTTCGTTGGGAATAACCCGCACCCAACTATTCGCTGCAGCAAGAATATCTTCAATCTCATTCAGTGGGACATCCTTTTTTAATTTGATGGTCAACGCCTGGCTATGGCAGCGCATGGCGCCGACACGAACGCAGATACCGTCTACCGGGATTGCATGATCACTACGATCCAGAATTTTATTGGTTTCGGACTGGCCTTTCCATTCCTCACGGGTCTGGCCGTTGCCAAGATCCCGGTCTATCCACGGGATGAGACTGCCAGCCAACGGAACACCAAAATTTGCTGTGGGGAATTTTTCGTCACGTAACGTTCCCGCCACTTCCCGGTCGATATCAAGTATGCTTGCAGCAGGGTCATCCAGCAGGTTCTTCGCTACCCGATGAGCTTCACCCATCTGCTGCAGCAATTCACGCATGTTTTGCGCACCCGCACCGGAAGCTGCCTGATACGTCATGACGCTCATCCATTCCACCAGGTCTTCTTCGAACAACCCCCCCATCGCCATCAACATCAGGCTCACGGTACAATTGCCACCGATGTAATTTTTTCCACCATCGTGTAGCGCCTGTTTAATGACCGGCAGATTGATCGGATCAAGTATGATTACGGCATCCTTTCCCATACGCAATGTCGATGCTGCATCAATCCAGTAACCCCGCCAGCCTGCTTGGCGCAGCTTATCAAATACCGCAGTGGTGTAATCCCCCCCCTGGCAGGAAATGATAATATCCATCACCTTAAGTTCGTTAATATTATATGCATCGCTGAGCGGGGGTGTTTCTCTGCCGATATCCGGGCCATGACCTCCCTTCTGGGAGGTGGTGAAAAACACCGGCTCCACCAATGCAAAATCATTTTCCTCCCGCATGCGCTGCATCAGTACCGAACCCACCATGCCACGCCAGCCAACAAATCCTACTCGTTTCATTTGATCATCTCTCTTCTAACCACCTCTAACAATCCGGATTTCATTACCATATTTCAGTACTCACAAAAACGTTCCGGCCTTATCTTATTTAAAACTTTGAATTGATAGTCTATAAGTTTGCCAATACCGCACCACCCATTCCGGTGGTACCAACTTTTTTCATCCCTGACTCATAAATATCGCCAGTGCGATAACCTTGCGCCAGCACTTTCTTTACTGCATCCTCGATGCGCGCCGCCGCTGTTTCCTGACTGAATGTATAGCGCAACATCATTGCTACGGACAATATCGTTGCCAGCGGATTGGCCATATCCTTACCGGCGATATCTGGCGCTGAACCGTGTATCGGTTCATACAGCCCTTTGTTCTTGTCATCCAGCGATGCTGATGGCAACATACCAATGGAACCGGTCAGCATCGATGCTTCATCCGACAGAATATCGCCGAACATGTTGCCCGTCACGATTACATCAAATTGTCTGGGATTGCGTACCAACTGCATCGCAGCGTTATCAACCAGCATGTGCGAAAGCTCCACGTCAGGATATTCCACCGCCGTTTCAACCACCACTTCGCGCCATAGTTGCGTGCATTCGAGCACGTTCATCTTGTCCACCGAGCATAACCTGTGACTGCGCTTGCGCGCTGCCCGAAAAGCAACATGCGCGATTCTGCGTATCTCTACTTCGCTATAAATCATGGTATTGAAACCGACACGTTGGCCATTGCGCCATTCAATGCCACGCGGCTCGCCGAAATAAATATCGCCGGTCAACTCGCGAACAATCAGAATATCCAGCCCTGCAACCACTTCTGGTTTCAGTGTCGAAGCGTTGACAAGCTCGGGGTAAAGTACGGCCGGACGAAGATTGGCGAATAGGTTCAAAGCCTTGCGTATCGCGAGCAAGCCTCGCTCCGGACGCTGTTCACGCGACAACGTGTCATACTGCGGACCGCCCACGGCGCCCAGCAGTACGGCATCAGCGGCGGCAACCAGCTTGCGTGTCGCCTCCGGAAATGGTTCCCCGGTCGCATCTACTGCGCAGCCTCCCAACAAACCCGATTCCAGTTCGAATTTTAATCCGTCGCTTCTCAGCGCCTCCAGCACCTGCACCGCTTGGGCAACGATTTCCGGACCAATGCCGTCACCGGCTAGAACCGCAATTTTCATAAGGACATCTCTAAAAATCCAAGTCTCGTCACAATACTTGGTTACTCACAAAAAATGTTTCCTTACATATTCATCATATGCCGCGTCTACATTTCCTGCTCCCGCCTGGTTTTGTTTAGAACTCTGAATTTCTAGAGGTGCCCATAAAACCTTTCTTGAGCCGCAGTAAAATGATTTTCACGTAAACAGCCACGGCTGTTCCATACGTCGCTTTTCTTCAAATACTTTTATCTTGTCCGCGTACTGCAATGCCAAACCAATTTCATCCAGGCCGTTTAACAGGCAATGCTTACGGAAGGGGTCAACATCGAAGGCATAAACCTCGCCACTGGGCGTAGTCACCGTTTGATTCTCAAGATTTACTGTCAGACGATAACCTTCAGTTACACTTACTGCATGAAATATCTGCTCGACGATGTTTTCGTCGAGCACGATGGGTAGCAGGCCAATCTTGAAGCAGTTACTAAAAAAGATGTCGGCAAAGCTGGGGGCGATAATTACCCGGAAACCATAATCTTGCAGAGCCCAGGGTGCATGCTCCCGGCTCGAACCACAACCAAAATTTGCGCGAGTGAGTAATACTTGCGCACCTCGGTAACGCGACTGATTGAGGACAAAATCCAGATTGAGCTGGCGTTGGATCACGTCCATCCCCGGCTCGCCATGATCCAGATAACGCCACTCATCAAACAGATTCTGGCCGAAGCCCGAACGTTTGATGGATTTCAGAAACTGCTTGGGGATGATCGCGTCGGTATCGACATTGGCACGATCCAGCGGCGCTACCAGCCCCTCGCAGGAATGAAATTTGTTCACTCGCTACTGTACTGATTTCTCAATTGCTTTGCCGCCACTTTGAATATCCTTTCCCATCCCACCCAAGGTATTACATGCGGACAACTGGAAAACAGCGATCAACGTAATTATTGCAGACAGCATTTTCATAGCAACCCCCCTCTTTTAATAAAAAATCTTTTCCAAGTTTAATATATTTCTCGCACATCCACAAAGTGTCCTGCCACTGCTGCTGCTGCAGCCATCGCTGGACTCACCAAGTGAGTGCGCCCACCCGGTCCCTGTCTGCCCTCGAAATTACGGTTAGACGTAGAAGCACAGCGCTCCCCCGGCGCAAGCCGGTCATCATTCATCGCCAGACACATCGAGCAACCTGGTTCACGCCATTCAAATCCGGCATCACGAAATATTCTGTCGAGCCCTTCCTGCTCCGCTTGCTGCTTCACCAAACCAGAACCCGGCACCACCATCGCAAGCTTAATATTTGCGGCAATATGCCTGCCCTTCACTACTTCTGCCGCCGCCCGCAAGTCTTCAATGCGTGAGTTGGTGCAGGAACCAATGAATATCTTATCCAGATAAATTTCACTGATCGGCATATTGGGCGCCAGCCCCATGTATTTGAGGGCATGCTCCATATCATGACGCTTCACAGCATCGGCGATCTGCGAGGGATCAGGCACCCTGCCGTCAACCGTCGCCACCATCTCGGGTGAAGTCCCCCAGGTTACCTGCGGTTTGACCTGCGTCGCATCCAGACCCACCACCCGGTTGAAGGTTACACCCTCGTCACTTTTGAGGGTGCGCCAGTAAGCGACCGCTTTCTCCCATAATTTACCTTTTGGTGCAAAGGGGCGTCCCTTGATGTATTCGATGGTGGTTTCATCCACCGCTATCATGCCAGCGCGTGCGCCCGCCTCGATGGCCATATTGCAAAGGGTCATGCGCCCTTCCATGGAAAGTGCACGGATGGCGCTGCCGGAAAATTCAATAGCATAGCCGGTACCGCCTGCGGTACCGATTTTGCCAATAATAGCAAGCGCAATGTCCTTGGCAGTGACGCCATGACCAAGCTCACCTTCGACCAGAATCTGCATCGTCTTGGCTTTTTTCATCAGCAGACACTGGGTTGCGAGCACGTGCTCCACTTCCGACGTGCCAATACCGAAAGCGAGGCAGGCGAAAGCGCCATGCGTGCTAGTATGTGAATCCCCGCACACCACCGTCATGCCGGGCAGTGTGGCGCCCTGCTCCGGACCGATCACGTGCACGATCCCTTGGCGCAGGTCGTTCATTTTGAATTCGGTGATACCTAATTCTTCGCAATTCTGGTCGAGGGTCTCCACTTGCAGGCGCGATATCGGGTCGCTGATCCCGTAGCTGCGCTCAGTAGTGGGTACGTTGTGATCGGCTACTGCAAGAATTGAGTCCAAGCGCCAAGGCTTGCGTCCAGCCAGTCTCAGACCTTCAAACGCCTGTGGGCTGGTAACTTCATGCACCAGGTGGCGATCAATGTAGAGCAGCACCATCCCGTCCGGTTTATCGGACTCTTCGTGTACTATATGGCTTTGCCAGAGTTTGTCGTATAAGGTCTGCATCTTGCAAGGTACCGGAAAAGTGCGAAATTATCCCATAATGCAGCTATGAGAGGTAAGCATGTCTCCCTCGCCCTATTCATTCATGATTTAACGTCCTGCTCCCTCAGTCCAAATCAAATATGCAGCGCCCGCTTATCGACACTTAGCGCTGCTTCGTGCAGTACTTCTGATAATGAAGGGTGAGCGTGAACGATACGAGCGATATCTTCACTACTGGCAGCAAATTCCATCGCTACCACAGCTTCGGAGATCATCTCTGAAACATAGGGGCCGATCATGTGGACACCAAGAATGCGATCAGTATCGGCATCTGCCAGCACTTTGACGAAACCACTCGTCTCACCCAGAGCGCGTGCACGCCCGTTGGCCATGAAGGGGAACTGTCCTGCTTTATATTGAATTCCTGCGGCTTTCAATTCCTGCTCGGTCTTGCCCACCCAGGCAATTTCCGGCGAAGTGTAAATCACCCACGGAATGGTGTCGAGATTCACATGCCCCGCCTGCCCCGCAATGATTTCTGCCACCGCGACACCTTCTTCGGAGGCCTTGTGTGCCAGCATTGGTCCGCGCACTACGTCACCGACGGCATACACATTAGGCAGATTGGTACGGCAATGGCTATCCACTTCAATGCGATCATGATTATCCAGTTGCAGCCCGACATTCTCCGCACCCAACCCGGCAGTATTGGGAATACGGCCAACTGCGACAATCAGCTTATCCACTTCCAGTTTCTGCGCCGCACCTTGAGCGTCGGTATATTCCACTGTAATACTTTCCCCGTCAACTCTGATCGCGCTAATTTTGACGCTGGTTTGGATCCCCAACCCCAATTCTCTGGTAAATATTTTCTGTGCCTCTTTGGCTACCTGCTCATCGGCAGCCATGAGAAAACCTGGCAACGCTTCAAGTATAGTGACTTCAGCACCCAGTCTGCGCCACACGCTGCCCATTTCCAGCCCGATCACACCCGCGCCGATAACACCCAGACGTTTGGGTGTTTCGGTCAGCGCCAGTGCCCCCACATTATCCAGGATGCGTTCATTATCCACCGGCACGAACGGCAACTGCCGTGGTGTCGAGCCAGTAGCTATGATGACGTACTTTGCTTCGATAGCCTCTGTCTGGTCACCGTTCTTCACTTCGATCTGCCAGACCTCACCGCCTGTACCACCCTTGAGAAATGCTCCACGCCCATGCATTGAAGTAATCTTATTTTTCCGGAACAGCATGGCAATGCCGCTGGTAAAAGCTGCAACGATTTTGTTCTTGCGCGAAATCATCACTGGAACATCCATCGACAAACCTTGCAGATTGATGCCGTGAGCAGAAAATTTATGTGCGGCGCGTTCGTAATTCTCGGAAGATTCCAGTAGCGCCTTGGAAGGAATACAACCAACATTAAGACAAGTACCACCAAGACTGGCTTTGCCCTGCGGGTTCTTCCATTCGTCTATACAAACGGTGTTAAACCCTAATTGGGCGCAGCGGATCGCCGCCACGTAGCCACCAGGGCCAGCGCCTATCACTGCCACGTCAAAAGATTGAGACATGTTGATACCTTATGAAAATGAAACTTATAATTCGAACTTGCGAAGTGAAACATGGGGATCTTCCATTTTCAGGCTTCGAGTAGCGATCCCATCTCATTCTCCAGCGCTTCTTTTATCGCCACCAGGGAAAGCACTGCCTCACGCCCATCTATGATGCGGTGATCATAAGATAGCGCAAGGTAATTTATTGGACGAATTACAACTTGGCCATTCTCAGCCACCGGTCGATCCTTGGTGGCATGGATACCAAGGATCGCGCTTTGCGGTGGATTGATGATGGGGGTGGAAAGCATCGAACCGAATACGCCGCCATTGGTGATAGAGAAAGTGCCACCCGTCAATTCCTCGATAGTCAATTTTCCGTCCTGGGCACGTTTGCTAAAACCGGCAATCTGTTTTTCGATTTCAACCAGCGACAGACAGTCGGCATCGCGAATGATGGGCACCACCAAGCCGCGCGGACTACCCACTGCAATGCCGATATCATAGTAACCATGATAGACGATGTCATTGCCGTCTACTGAAGCGTTAACAATAGGAAATTTCTTCAGCGCTGCCACAACCGCCTTGACGAAAAAAGAAGTGAAGCCGAGCTTGACCCCGTGTTCCTTTTCAAATCTTTCCCTGTGACGAGTACGCAAATCAATGATTGCCTGCATGTTGACTTCGTTAAACGTGGTAAGTATCGCCGCAGTAGATTGGGACTGCACCAACCGCTCGGCGATGCGTACCCGCAGTCGTGACATGGCCACCCGTTGCTCGGGCCGATTCCCGCTAGGCATGGCTACGGCTGCTACCAAAGCCGCCGTGGCCAGTGGGGGGGGTTGAATCCCCGCTTGGGTTACCACATCCTCCTTGGTGATACGTCCACCACGCCCGGTTCCTCTGATTTCCTCGACCCTGAGATTCTCTTCTGCTGCCATTTTCCTGGCTGCGGGCATCATGGCTGAGGGCACTGCAGTCGCTGCAGCAGACTCCGTAACTGATTGCGCTGTGATCGCAGTCATAGTGGTTGTGGCTGTAGCCTCAGTATCTATGGTCGCGATGATCTCGCTGCTTACTACCGTCGTCCCATCTCCCTTGATGATTGTTGTCAGTACGCCTGTCACTGGTGACGGCAATTCCAGCACGACTTTATCGGTCTCGATATCAATCAGACTTTCATTCCGCTCAACATGCTCACCCTGTTTCTTGTGCCAGGAGAGCAGCGTGGCCTCTGCCACTGATTCGGACAATACCGGAACTTTGACTTCGACTAGCATGAGTCTTCCTTTTGGTTAAATTTTCTCGCGAAACGCTGCTGCCACCAATTCATTCTGCTGCGAGTTGTGCTTCGCCAGATATCCCACCGCCGGTGATGCCGATGATGGACGCAACGCATAACCCATTACCTGATCAGGCCGTTTGTGCCGCAGCAGATAATGCTGGATACGGTGCCAGGCCCCCTGATTACCGGGCTCCTCCTGGCACCAGAGTATCTCGCTAGCATTAGCGTAGCGCTCAGTCTCAGCCTGGAAGTCATCGTGTGGGAACGGATACAATTGCTCGATACGGATAATTGTCATATCCGCAATCTTGTGTTCCCGCCGGTAAGCTAGCAAGTCGTAGTAGATTTTTCCGCAGCAGGCGATAATGCGCCGCACTTTTTTTGGATCAAGCTGTTCCGTTTCCGGGATTAAAGCCAGGAAACTGCCATGGGCCAGATCTTCCAGACTGGATACTGATTCTTTACGGCGCAACATACTTTTGGGGCTCATGATGATCAGTGGCTTGCGCATCGGGCGAATCATCTGCCGCCGCAGCAGATGAAACATCTGCGCTGGTGTGGACGGAACGCATACCTGAATATTATATTCTGCGCACAGTTGCAGGTAGCGTTCCAGGCGCGCCGAGGAATGCTCCGGCCCTTGTCCCTCGTAACCATGCGGCAGCATCATCACCAAGCTGCATAACCGCCCCCACTTGGCTTCGCCGGAAGCAATAAACTGATCTATCACCACTTGGGCACCATTGGCAAAATCGCCAAATTGCGCCTCCCAAACAACCAGTTCATTCGGTTGAGCGGTAGCATAGCCATATTCAAAACCCAGTACCGCTTCTTCTGACAATACTGAATCGATAATCACAAAATCCGGCTGCTCTGGCGTAATGTGACGGAGCGGAACATAGCTGCCCTCGTCCCATCGTTCCCGGTCCTGATCATGCAGCACAGCATGACGGTGGAAGAAAGTTCCACGTCCAGAATCCTGCCCGGAAATACGCAATGGATAACCATCTTTTAATAGCGCCGCGTAAGCCAGATTTTCCGCCATACCCCAATCCAGCGGCAACTTGCCTTCGCCCATCAATCGCCGGTCGGCAATAATTTTTTCCACACGCGGCTGCAGCTTGAAATTAGCAGGAATATCGGTAAGCCGTCCCGCCAGTTGCTTCAATTCCACCATTGGCAATCCGGTCTTCACTTTCTGCTGCCACCTGCTTTCCTTCAGGAAAGGCGCCCAATCTACCGCGCGTTGCGGCTTGTAGTCATAGAGTATGGTTTTGTTGGGATTACGGCCTGCGTCCATATCATCGCGATAGGCTTGCACCATCTGCTCGGCTTCACCCGCCTGAATGACGCCTTCGTTTAACAATCTATCGGCGTAGAGCCTGCGCGTGCCAGGGTGCTGGCTGATAACCTTGTACATCTGCGGTTGCGTCACCATCGGCTCGTCCTGTTCATTGTGGCCGAGACGGCGGAAACAAACCATGTCTATGACCACATCCTTCTGGAACCGCATGCGAAAATCAAGCGCGACTTCAGTCACCATCACTACCGCTTCAGGGTCGTCACCATTGACATGAAAAATCGGTGCTTCAATCATTTTCGACACGTCGGTACAATACAGCGTAGACCGAGCATCGCGCGGATCGGAAGTGGTAAATCCAATCTGGTTATTAATAATGATATGTACCGTACCACCGGTGCCATAGCCGCGAGTCTGCGACAGGTTCAGGGTTTCCATCACTACTCCCTGACCGGCATAGGCAGCATCGCCATGCAGCAACACCGGCAACACCAACTTACCCTGTTTGTCTCGCAAGCGATTCTGGCGGGCTCGCACCGAGCCTTCCACTACCGGATTAACGATTTCAAGATGCGATGGATTAAATGCCAGTGTCAGACGCATGACTCCGCCATCAGCGGTGGATATCGCTGAAGAAAAACCCTGGTGATATTTGACATCACCGGCGGTCAATTCCTGACTGTGCCTGCCCTCAAATTCCTGAAATAACTCAGAAGGCATTTTACCCAAAGTGTTCACCAGCACATTGAGCCGCCCACGATGTGCCATGCCAATAACCACCTCCTGCACACCCATCTGACCAGTACGCTGCAGCAGGTTATCCAGAAGTGGAATCAGGCTCTCGCCGCCCTCACCAGAGAAGCGTTTCTGTCCGACATAGCGAGTGTGTAAATATTTTTCCAGCCCTTCCGCCGCGTTGAGGCGCTCCAGAATATGGCGCTTATATTCTGGAGAATAAGCGGGCTGGGCGCGCGGGCCTTCGAAGCGGTTCTGTATCCAGCGTTTCTGCTCAGTGTCTGCAATGTACATGTACTCGATGCCGATACTGCCACAGTAGGTCTGACGTAGTGCCTGCAGAATTTCCCGTAGCGCTGCACGATCGGGGCCAACCAGCGAACCCGTATCGAATGTCGTATCCATATCCGCTTCGGTCAAGCCGTAGTGAGACAGGTCAAGCTCTGGAATATATGGTTTTACCTGATGCTTGAGTGGATCAAGATTTGCTAGACGCACACCAAGAAAACGATGGGCATTGATGATCTGCAGCACCGATACCTGCTTGCGTTCTGCCGCCACCGCCTGAGCAGTGCCCTGAACAGTATCCTGACCGTTGCCGGGTGAATGTTCTGTTGCCGGACGAATAAACGATTCAAGCACCAGACTATGCGACACATCCCGTGTAGTTTTCCCGGAAATTTTCTGCAGCTCATCAAAATAACTGCGCCACTCCGGCAAAACCGAAATGGGGTTTTGCAGATAATCTTCGTAAAGCTCCTCGATGAACGGCGCATTTGTGCCAAACAGCATGGAGTTCTCGAACAGCTGCTTCATTCTCATTGCGGGCATCTCTAACGGAACCGGACTATTTGCGTAATGCAATCGTCACCACATCCCGCGTGGCTGCGCCGGTATAAAGCTGACGTGGGCGCCCTATCTTATATTCCGGATCGGAAATCATTTCGCTCCATTGAGCAATCCAGCCAACTGTACGCGCCATGGCAAATATGGCAGTAAACATGGAAACAGGAATACCCAAAGCGCGTTGCACGATGCCAGAATAGAAATCGACATTGGGATAGAGTTTCCTGGAAATAAAATATTCATCTTCCAGTGCGATTTTCTCCAACTCCATCGCCAGTTTGAATAAGGGATCATTCTGCAACCCCAGTTCGTTTAACACTTCGTGGCAGGTCTCGCGCATCAGCTTCGCGCGGGGATCAAAATTCTTGTATACCCGGTGGCCAAACCCCATCAGCTTGAAACTGTCATTCTTGTCCTTGGCACGTTTGATATATTCACCGATGCGTGAAACATCACCAATCTCTTCCAGCATATTGAGACAAGCTTCATTCGCCCCACCATGCGCCGGCCCCCACAGGCAGGCAATACCGGCAGAAATACAGGCAAACGGATTGGCGCCGCTGGAACCGGATAAACGGACGGTGGAAGTTGAGGCATTCTGCTCGTGGTCAGCATGCAGAATCAATATGCGATCCAATGCCCTCGCCAGTACCGGATTGGATTTATATTCCTCGGCGGGGGTGGCAAACATCATGTGCAGGAAATTTTCTGCGTAGTTGAGATTGTTGTGCGGATAGATGAAAGGTTGGCCGATATTGTATTTGTAAGCCATCGCGGTAATGGTCGGTAATTTCGCGACCAGGCGAAAGGCTGACAGTTCGCGTTGCGCGGCATCTGAAATATCCATCGCGTCGTGATAAAACGCCGACAGTGCACCGACTACCCCCACCATCACCGCCATCGGATGAGCATCACGGCGAAAGCCAGTATAGAACCGTGCCAGCTGTTCATGCACCATCGTGTGCTCCTTGATGGTGTTGTCAAATGACATCTTCTGATCGCTGGTAGGCAGCTCGCCATTCATCAACAAATAACATACTTCCATGAAATCGCATTGTCTGGCTAACTGTTCGATTGGATAGCCGCGATAAAGCAGGATGCCCGCATCACCGTCGATGAAAGTTATTTTTGAACTGCAGCTGGCCGTAGAAAAATAGCCGGGGTCATAAGTAAATACGCCGCTCCTGGCGTGCAAGCTACGGATATCCACTACCTCCGGTCCCATGCTGCCAGCCATGATAGGAAATTCAAGCGGCAAACTACCATTGCCGAGATCGAGGGTCGCCGTACGTTTCTGCTCCATATCATTCTCCACTGTTTTCATCTTTGCCAGCAAAACAACTGCGGCGCGGTCAAGCTGTTTGCAGAAGCCGCAATACCGACAGCAGGCTTCCATCCTCCGGTTCTTTCCTTGTTGCAATCATATCCCACAAGTCATTGTCAGGAAGATCCAACAATGTAGTGAATTGCTGTAATTCTATTTCACTCAGTTGCGTGTAATACTTATCTATAAAGCGTTGCAGTACGATATCCAATTCCAGCAATCCACGCCGGCAGCGCCAGCGGGCGCGCTCCAGTTCTTTCATACCGTCCTTTTCACCATCATATCCTTGATCTTGCCAATGGCGCTGGTTGGATTCAACCCCTTGGGGCATGCGTCCACGCAATTCATAATGGAATGGCAACGAAATAGACGGTACGGGTCTTCCAGATTATCCAGTCGCTCGGCGCTGGCCTGGTCGCGGCTATCGGCGAGAAAACGGTAGGCCTGCAACAGTCCCGCAGGACCGACAAATTTATCCGGGTTCCACCAGAATGAAGGGCATGCAGTAGTGCAACACGCGCACAGGATGCATTCATATGCTCCATCCAGTTCCGCTTTTTCTTCCGGCGACTGTAACCGCTCTGTTTCTGGCGGAGGATCATTGTTGATGAGATAAGGCTTAATCGAATGGTATTGCTTGAAAAATTGGGTCATGTCCACGATCAGATCGCGGATTACTGGCAACCCTGGCAACGGACGCAACTCCACCGGCTCTTTCAACCCTGCAACCGGCGTGATACATGCCAAGCCATTGCGACCATTAATATTCATTGCGTCCGACCCGCATACCCCTTCCCGGCAGGAACGGCGCAAACTCAAACTATCGTCGATGGATTTAATCCGAATCAGCGCATCCAGCAGCATTCTGTCGGACGGCTCCAATTCGATGTCGTAGTCCTGCATATAAGGCTTGTCGTCCTTATCTGGATCGTAACGGTAAATCGAGAAACGCATGCCTGCTCCTAATAAATCCTGGGCTTGGGTGGAAACGATTCCACCGTCAGCGGCTTCAAGCGGACTGGCTTGTAATCCAGTCGCCGGCCTTCGCTGAAATACAGGGTGTGTTTGAGCCACTTGTCATCATCCCGCTGGGGGAAATCGTCGCGCGCATGAGCGCCGCGGCTCTCGTTGCGGGCTTCTGCCGAAACCATGGTAGCCAGCGCCACTTCTACCAGATTGTCCAGCTCCAGCGCTTCTACCCGCGCAGTGTTGAATACTCTGCTCTTGTCCCTGATTTCGGTATGGGCGACGCGTTCTGCCACTTCGCCGATTTTGGTCACACCCTGTTTCAGCATATCAGCGAAACGGAATACGCCGCAATGTGCCTGCATGGTCTTGCGCAGATCAGTGCCTACTTGCGCCACATTCTCACCATCTTTCTGAGCATCCAGTCGAGCAAGTCGCGCCAGCACTTTGTCGGTGGCATCCGCTGGCAATGGCTTGTGATGAGGGTTCTTTTTCAAATCCTCGATGATCTGATTACCGGCAGCTCGTCCAAACACAAGGATGTCGAGCAGCGAGTTAGTTCCCAGGCGATTCGCGCCATGCACAGACACACAAGCGCACTCGCCGACCGCGTAAAAACCCTGCACCACTTCTTCCGGCCCGGTTTTATAGGGTGCCACTACCTGACCGTGAAAATTGGAAGGGATGCCGCCCATCATGTAATGCGCGGTGGGCGCTACCGGAATCGGCTCATTGATCGGGTCTACCCGAGCAAATTTTATAGCGATTTCACGAATACCTGGCAGCCGCATGTTGATTACATCCGCACCAAGATGATCGAGTTTCAACAACAGATGATCGGCATCCTTGCCGCAGCCGCGCCCTTCCTTGATTTCCGTAGTCAGAGCGCGTGATACCACGTCGCGACTGGCGAGATCCTTGGCATGCGGTGCATAGCGTTGCATAAAACGCTCGCCATCCTTGTTGAGCAGATAACCGCCCTCCCCGCGCACAGCCTCGCTGATGAGTACCCCCACCCCATATACACCGGTCGGATGAAATTGCCAGAATTCCATATCTTCCAGCGGGATACCGGCACGTGCCGCCATACCCAGGCCATCGCCAGTATTGATGAAAGCATTGGTACTGGCATGGAAGATGCGCCCTGCCCCGCCAGTGGCAAACAGCGTGGCTTTGGCTTGCAACACCATGACTTCGCCGGTTTCCATCTCCAGCGCCGTCACGCCCAGCACATCCCCCTGTTCGTCGCGAATCAGATCCAGCCCCATCCACTCGACAAAAAATTGAGTGTTGGCGCGCACGTTACGCTGATATAACGTATGCAGCATAGCGTGGCCGGTGCGATCCGCCGCCGCACATGAACGCGTTGCCTGCGCGCCACCGAAATTCTGCGACTGACCGCCGAAGGGACGCTGATAAATTTTCCCGTTCTCCAGGCGATCAAATGGCATACCGAAATGCTCCAGTTCGTACACCACTTCATTAGCCTGGCGGCACATGAATTCGATGGCATCCTGATCACCCAGATAATCAGAACCCTTCACCGTGTCGTACATGTGCCAGTGCCAGTTGTCCTCGGTAACGTTGCCGAGCGCCGCAGCGATACCGCCCTGTGCTGCCACCGTATGCGAGCGCGTGGGAAATACCTTGGAGAGCACTGCCACCTTGAGCCCGGCTTCCGACAGCTGCAAAGCGGCGCGCATCCCGGCGCCACCAGCACCGACAATAACTGCATCGAATTTTCTTCTGGCTATTGCCACATCAGCTCCACAGGATATCTACCGACCATACGGCATAAAACAGCAGCGACAAAATGACCAGCACTTGTAGCGTCAGGCGGGTGCCAGTGGCATGAACGTAATCCATTAGAATGTTGCGCATCCCAATCCAGGCATGCCAGCAAAGACTCACAAAAAATAGAAAAGAGGCAATACGCATCCACTGCTCGCTGAATAGCGCCTTCCAGGCAACATGATCATGTGGCGCCGAGACTAGCAGCACCACTGCCAACAACAGAATATAGATTGCCATCACCACAGCGGTAATGCGCTGTGCCAACCAGTCACGCAGACCATAATGAGCGCCAGTGACTATACGCTTCACCATATTGCCGCACCGATCAATAACGTAAGGGCGATCCCCATTCCCAGCACCAGTTTGCTGCTCATGCGTGCCTGTTCCAGTGCAATACCATAATGCAAGTCCAGTGCCAGGTGACGAATGCCGGCGCAGAAATGATGCAGGAAAAACCACAGCGCCAGCATTGATGCGCCCTTGACCAGCGGGTTGGCCAGAAAAGACTGGAATTCAGCATAGCTTTGTGGCGAACCCA
Source organism: Nitrosomonadales bacterium (assembly GCA_009886095.1). GTDB lineage: Bacteria > Pseudomonadota > Gammaproteobacteria > Burkholderiales > Nitrosomonadaceae > VFJL01. The sequence continues at coordinate 29,316 of VFJL01000009.1, forward strand.
GCGTCATCTGCAGGCCACAGAGGAAAATAGGGATGCCAGGAAAAAACAGCAGCACGCCACTCACGCGGTGCAGAATCGAAACCACCGCTGGCAAAGGCTGCTTGATTTCTATGAGATTAAGATGCTTGGGGCGTTTTCTTTGCAATTTCAGCATCCATGCAATTGGGTTCTGAAGACAATAATGAGTTTAGCCCGTTATGCCGGGTGACACAACCTGAGACGACCTTAAATGGACTCCGGAAGCTTACTCAAATTGACAGTCGCGTAGAATGTTTCTATAGTCGAATGCATTAGACGTATCCCGCAAACTCCATGCAGCAACTATCTCTCCCAGGAGCGCAAAAAATGAAGCCCCCCATTCGCGTCGCGGTCACTGGCGCTGCTGGTCAGATTGGTTATAGCCTGCTATTTCGCATTGCCGCAGGCGACATGCTAGGCCAGGATCAACCTGTCATCCTGCAGTTGCTCGACATACCCCAGTCACAACCCGTGCTCAAGGGCGTAGTGATGGAACTGGACGATTGCGTATTTCCGCTACTGGCTGGCGTAATTGCAACCGACGATCCAAAAATTGCTTTCCGTGATGCCAGTATTGCCATGCTGGTGGGTGCACGTCCACGCAGCAAGGGCATGGAGCGCAAGGATCTGCTGGAAACCAACGGCGCGATATTCACCGTTCAGGGCAGGGCATTAGATGAAGCCGCTAACCGCGATGTCAAGATTCTGGTGGTGGGCAACCCCGCCAATACCAACGCTTACATCGCGATGAAAAATGCACCTGGCCTGAAGCCAGATAACTTTTCGGCAATGTTGCGGCTGGACCATAACCGCGCTCTGTCGCAAGTGGCTGCGAAACTTGGCCAACCAGTTTCCAGCATTCGTAAAATGGTGGTGTGGGGAAACCACTCCACCACTCAATATCCGGATCTGAACCACGCTGAAGCAGATGGCAAGAAAGTTGTTGACCTCATCAACGACCCGGTATGGGTGGAAAATTATTTCATCCCCACCGTGCAGAAACGCGGCGCGACGGTGATCGAAGCGCGCGGCCTGTCGAGCGCTGCCAGCGCTGCCAATGCAGCCGTCAATCATATGCATGACTGGTTTTCTGGCACCCCGGAAAACAACTGGGTGTCGATGGGTATCCCGTCAAACGGCAGCTATGGTATTCCTGAAGGTGTAATTTATGGCCATCCCGTCGCCTGTCAGGGTGGTGCCTACAAAATCGTGCAGGGACTGCAAATAAGCGACTCCGGCAAAACAAGAATGCAGGCAAGCTATCGGGATCTGCTGGAAGAACGCGACTCGGTCAGACATCTGCTGGGGTAAGAGGATTTCCCTATTTCGCTGAACTTCAATCTCCATCGCATCTTTTTTGGTGCGACTGAAAAAAGCCTGCGCGGTTCGACCTGTTCTCATACACATATGGGTGCATCCTTATGACCACACTCTCCGCTGGCTCTCGTTTCCGTGCCGCACTTGCCGCTGAGAAGCCCCTGCAAGTGGCGGGCTGCATCAATGCCTACTGCGCACGCATGGCGGAGCGCACCGGTTTCAAGGCGATTTATCTTTCTGGTGGTGGCGTGGCGGCAGGCTCGCTGGGTGTACCCGATCGCGGCATTTCGACGCTGGACGATGTGCTGACCGATGTCCGCCGCATCACCCGTATCACCAACCTGCCGTTGCTGGTGGACGCGGATACCGGCTTTGGCGACGCAGGCGCTGCATTTAGTATCGCTCACACGGTGAAGTCGCTGATTGAGTCGGGTGCAGGGGCAATGCATATCGAAGACCAGGTGCAGGCCAAGCGTTGCGGCCACCTCCCCGGCAAGGCCATCGTCAGCAAAAGTGAAATGGTAGATCGGATCAAGGCTGCGGTGGATGCCAGAACCGATACCGATTTCGTCATCATGGCGCGCACCGATGCACTGGCGGTGGAAGGATTGCAATCCGCCATCGACCGGGCTTGTGCCTGTGTCGAGGCAGGTGCGGATATGATATTTCCTGAAGCGATAACCGAACTGGACATGTACCGGCAATTCGCTGCTGTGGTAAAAATGCCGATCCTGGCCAACATCACCGAGTTTGGCGCAACCCCGCTCTACACCATGCAGGAGTTGGCTGGCGCAGATGTGTCGCTGGTGCTCTATCCGCTGTCCGCATTTCGCGCCATGAATGCCGCTGCGCTCAAGGTATATCGGACGATACGCACCGAAGGCACACAAAAAAACATGGTCGATACCATGCAGACCCGCACCGAACTGTACGACTTTCTTGATTACTCTGCATTCGAACAAAAACCGGATGCCCTGTCTTCCGTTGAAAACAAGAATGAGTGAGACTGCCGAAACTCCCGCCCCCAGAAGCAAGAAATCCGTGATGCTGTCAGGCGTAGTGGCAGGCAATACTGCCATCTGTACTGTCGGCAGAACCGGCAACGATCTGCATTACCGAGGTTATGACATTCTGGATTTAGCCGCTGCCTGCGAATTTGAGGAAATCGCTTATTTGCTGGTGCATGAGAAGCTGCCTACGCTTGCAGAGCTGGCCGCGTACAAAGTAAAACTGAAAAACCTGCGTGAGCTGCCAGCCAGCATCAAAACCGTGCTGGAAGCGATTCCCGCAACAACGCACCCGATGGACGTCCTGCGTACCGGCGTTTCTGCGCTGGGCACGGTGTTGCCGGAAGCGGCAGAGCATTCCAGCACCGCTGCACGCGATCTGGCTGACCGGCTGCTGGCTTGCCTCGGCTCGATGCTGCTGTACTGGTACCACTATTCGCACAATAACCGCCGCATCGAACTGGCAACCGGCGATGATTCTATCGGCGGGCATTTCCTGCATCTGCTGCATGGCCAACCACCACCGCAACCATGGGTGGAAGCCATGCATACCTCGCTGGTGCTGTACGCCGAGCATGAGTTCAACGCCTCCACTTTCGCCGCGCGCGTGATCGCCGGTACCGGCGCAGATTTCTACTCCGCCATCACCGGCGCTATCGGTGCGCTGCGCGGACCCAAACATGGCGGAGCCAACGAAGCTGCATTTGATATCCAGCAACGCTACCAAAACCCCGACGAAGCCGAGATTGATATCCGCCGCCGTGTCGCGAACCGGGAAATCATCACCGGTTTCGGCCATCCGGTTTACACCATCGCCGATCCGCGCAACAAGGTCATCAGGGAAGTAGCCAGAAAGTTGTCAGTAGATGCCGGTGACATGAAAATGTTCGACATCGCAGTCAGGCTGGAAACGGTGATGTGGGACAGCAAAAAAATGTTCCCCAACCTCGACTGGTTCTCTGCCGTGAGCTATCACATGCTGGGAGTGCCGACGGCCATGTTCACCCCTCTGTTCGCAATCTCCCGCACCAGCGGCTGGGCTGCGCACATCATCGAACAGCGCCTGGACAACAAGATCATCCGGCCTTCTGCCAATTACATCGGGCCGGATAACCGGGAATTTGTAGCGATTGAAGAACGAAATCAAAGATAGAAAAATGGTCACAGAATAAGGCACAGCACTGGTACGGTTTGTATAAACTAACATGTGATAGAGTTGATACATAGTTAGCTCTGATGAGACATAATGGAATCAGGAGTAGCGAAATATTTGAGCCTTGCCCCTTTGCTGATAAGGTCGCGGGTTTAACAAGCTTGGGGAGAGCGGCAGATAAACGCTATTCGTTATGCGTAAGGACAAATAAATGATTTCTTCCGTGCTTTGCATCTTCGAAACCTATCAGACGTTTTTTACTGGTTTGTTAGGCTTTACTGGTGTAATTGTTACTATGGTTGTTAATGCTAAGCACCAAACAAAATTACAGTCCAGACAAATGGAACATGAAGTAAGGTCACTACGAGTGGCCTTAAAATCTGAGTTAGCTTCTAACAAGAATTCCTATGAAAATAGAATCCAGCAACTCAACGAACCATGCGAATATGACCATGCGTTGATTCCAAATAATACTGTCGATCATGTATACAAGACACTTCTAGATAAGATTGGACTGCTATCAGAAGATGAGGTAGAGAATATACTCAAAGCATATTTACTAATTGCTGATCTTCCATATCGCATTAGGATATTGGTGGGAACAGATAGTATTGGTGGGTTCAAGGATGAGTTTATTCGGCTAAACAAAGATCAACAGCCCATCGTTTCAGGAATCCATAAAAGTTTCCTTCCTGACATTAATAAGGCGATAGATTCAATTGAACAACAACTCATTAATCAGCAACAGGAATAGAAGGTTACGCATAACGATTAAGAGATTAAAGGGGCGGTGGATTCTAATTCCAAGTGCACCACTGTTTAGAATTTAAGCGGACATGATGAGTAAGTCTGATAGTGTGGGCAGTGCGACCCAACCACACCACAAGAGAAACCCGTCATGTCCTATGTACAGCTTACCTCAGAAGAGCGTTACGTTATTTATCATTTGAAGCTATTCAAGCTCAGTCTGCGAGAAATTGGCCGACGGCTTGGCCGCTCGCATGCCACCATTAGCCGCGAACTTAAGCGTAATGGCCCGGCGGTTTCAAGCTGGGTCTACTGGCATGAAGGCGCACATCAGAAAGCGCTGCAACGAAGAGCGCAGCCACGCCACGATCGCAGACACAACCATGCACCCCTGGTGCGCTACGTCGAACGCGGCCTGCGTGCCGAATGGTCGCCCGATGTCATCGCGGCAAAACTGGAGATGAAATATCCGGGCGATATCAGAATGCGCGTCAGCACTGAAACGATCTATCGCTGGGTCTATCGCGATGCCAATCAAGGTGGGCAACTATTTAACTGTTTATGCCGATGCCACAAGAAACGCCGCAGGCAGCACCGCTACGGGACGGGGCGTGGATTGATACCGGGGCGTGTCAGCATTAATTTACGGCCCGATCTGGTCGCTACCCGCGAACGTTTCGGAGATTGGGAGGGCGATACGGTGGAAGGTGCAAAAGGGAGCGGAAATATCACCACGCACGTCGAACGCAAGAGCCGTTATCTCATCGCGGGGAAGCTAACCAACAAGACTGCGGCGGTGACAGCCAAAGTGGCCACCGCCGCATACAGGCGAATACCTAAAGCGCTGCGGCACACCCTGACGCTGGACAACGGCAAAGAATTTGCACGCTTCGGTGACATTGAAAAAAACACCGGCTTGACGGTTTATTTCGCTGATCCCTATTCGGCATGGCAGCGTGGCGCGAATGAAAATACTAATGGGTTGCTACGACGATACTTCCCCAAGGGTATGGACTTTAGAAACGTGACTGAGAAAACACTTGCGGAAGCCGTAAAAAAACTGAATCATCGACCCCGCAAGTGCCTGGGCTATCGGACGCCTCACGAAGTCTTCCAAGAAGCTAAGCGTGGTGCGGTTGCAATGTGAATCCACCGGCCAGTAAGAGATTAAAGGGGCCAGGGTCACATTAAATGCTGGACATTGGAACCAAGTTCTGAGATTTCCCCACAAATAGTTGAACGTCAGGCTCTTGTTGCGTGCCGCGCAACGCGCTATCATTCCAATATGATTATTTCGTTTCGACACAAAGGGCTGAGAAAGTACTTTGAGTCTGGTAGTTTGGCTGGAATCCAGCCTGCACACGCGAATCGTCTCAAAATGCAGTTGGCCGCGCTGGATACCGCTCAAACCATCGAAGATATGGATATTCCAGGCTTCCGTCTCCACCCACTAAAGGGGAGCAGTCATGGACGCTGGTCGATATGGGTAAATGGCAACTAGCGTGTCACGTTCGAGTTTGAGAATGGCAACGCACTTGTTTTAGATTATGAGGACTATCACTAATGGCTATGCACAATCCCCCGCATCCTGGGGCATTTATTCAAGAGGTTTACCTTACGCCCAATGAAATTAGTTGCAGGGAACTTGCCCTTAAATTGGGCGTTGCCGCATCGACCCTTAACCGCGTTTTGAATGAAGCCAGTGGCATCAGTCCGGAAATGGCTCTTCGTCTCTCAAAAGCTTTAGGGCGCTCACCGGAAAGCTGGTTGACGATGCAAGGCAATTACGATTTATGGCAAGCCAAACAAACGGTAGACTTGAAAAAAATCCGCAAAATTGAATTCAGGTATGCCCCATGAAATGGGATTGGAATCACAGCGCCTTGACCATACCCTCGACTACTTTCTTGGCATCACCGAATACCATCATGGTCTTGTCCATATAGAACAGGTCGTTGTCGAGACCGGCGTAACCCGCTGCCATACTGCGTTTTACCACCATCACTGTGCGCGCTTTGTAGGCATCCAGGATAGGCATGCCATAGATAGGGCTGCCGGGAACATTTGCCGCCGGATTGACCACGTCGTTCGCCCCCAATACCAGCACCACATCGGTGTTGGAGAAGTCACTGTTGATCTCATCCATTTCCAACACTTGCTCATAGGGAATTTCCGCTTCCGCCAGCAGCACGTTCATGTGTCCTGGCATCCGCCCCGCCACCGGATGAATGGCAAATCGCACATTGACGCCTTTTGCGTGCAGTTTTTCCGCCAGCTCCTTGACTGAATGCTGCGCCCGCGCCACCGCCAGCCCATACCCCGGCACGATGATCACGCTGTCCGCGTTACCCAATAAGAATGCGGCATCATCCGCGCTGCCGCTACGATAGGTTCTCTGTATGCCATCGTCAGCGGCTGCAGTTCCACCTTCGCTGCCGAAGCCGCCGAGTATGACCGACAGAAATGGCCGGTTCATGGCCTTGCACATGATGTAAGACAGAATCGCACCGGAACTGCCGACCAGCGAACCGGCAATGATCAGCATGGGATTGCCAAGCGAAAAACCGATACCTGCTGCCGCCCAACCCGAGTATGAGTTGAGCATGGAGATCACCACCGGCATATCCGCGCCACCAATCGGAATGATGATGAGGAAACCCAGTACAAAAGCAATCGCAGCCATGCCGGCAAAAGCAGTCCAATTGGTGGTCTCACTAAAGAAGAACCAGAGACCAAAACCGACCATCAAAATTGCCAGGATCAGATTGACCGTATGCTGCCCACTAAAAGTAATGGGCGCACCACTCATGCGGCCAGATAGTTTCAGGAATGCAATTACCGAACCTGACCAGGTCATGGCGCCAATGAAGGTGCCGAGGAACAGCTCCAGTTTGCTGCCCATCGGCAGTACTGCAGGCAAACCGAACGAAACCGGATTATTGACTGCGGCAATGGCGATGAATACCGCCGCCAGACCTACCAGCGAGTGCATGAATGCTACCAGTTCCGGCATTGCTGTCATTTCCACACGCCGTGCTACCGCTGCGCCGATAACACCACCTACTGTGATGCAACCAAGTATCAACGCCCAGTTCTTGGTGACGGTCAGCGTGGTGACGACAGCGATTGCCATCCCTACCATACCGAACAGATTGCCGCGACGGGCGGTTAATGGCGAACTTAAACCTTTCAGCGCCAGAATGAAAAAAACTGACGCGATCAGATACGCGAGTGCGACCAAATTTGCAGACATTTAGGCGCTTCCTTTTTTATCTTTTTTTCTGAACATCTCCAGCATCCGCTGGGTGACAAGAAATCCACCAAATACATTGATCGCAGCTAGCGTTACCGCTACCGCGCCCAGCCATACACCCCAGTCGCTTTCAGCCGGACCGGCAGCCAGCATCGCGCCCACCAGGATGATGCCGGAAATTGCGTTGGTTACAGACATCAACGGCGTATGCAGTGCCGGGGTCACATTCCATACCACGTGATAGCCGACGAATATCGCCAGCACGAATACCGTGAGATTGATGATGGTTGGATCAACTTCGCCGATCATGATTACTCCTTCTAGATTCTTGAAACGTATGCTGGGCACCTCTAAAAATCCGGATTTCGTCACAATACTTTGTCGCTCACAAAAAATGTTTTCTTACATATCAGCCATATGCTGCGTCTACATTTTTTGTTTTCGCCTCGTCTTGTTTAGAACTTCGAATTATCAGAGGCACCCAACTGTAAAATAAGCCGTAAATAATCAAATATAACCCGTGCGGCCTTGGATTCTGCCACGCGCGCTCTTTATGCCTTCCTGATTACTTCCCCATCTGCGCAAACCAGTGTTCCGGCAATGATCTCATCTTCCCGATCTAGCTTGAATTCACCACTCTTTGCATCGAGCATCAGGTTGAGAAAATTCATCAGATTGCGCGCATATAGCGCGCTGGCGTCCGTCGCTACCAGTCCCGGCAAGTTGGAGATGCCAATGAGATGCACGCCGTGCTTGACTACAATCTTGTCCAGTTCCGACAATGGGCAGTTGCCACCCGCTTCCACCGCCATATCCACGATCACCGATCCCGGTTTCATGGCACGGACGGTTTCTTCTTTAATCAGAACGGGTGCCGGACGTCCGGGAATCAGCGCAGTGGTGATCACGATGTCGGCCTGCACTGCGCGCTCGTGCACCAGTTCGGCTTGACGCCGTATCCAGTCCGCTGGCATTGGCCTGGCATAACCACCCACACCTTGCGCGATCTCGCGCTCTTCATCCGTGAGGTAAGGCACGTCGAGAAATTTCGCACCCAGTGACTCGATTTGTTCCTTCACTGCTGGGCGCACGTCCGAAGCTTCGATTACTGCACCCAACCGTTTGGCGGTTGCAATTGCCTGTAAGCCTGCTACCCCTGCACCCAGTATCAGCACCCGCGCAGCTTTCACGGTACCCGCTGCCGTCATCAGCATGGGGAAAAATTTCTGGTAGGCGTTAGCGGCCATCAACACTGCTTTGTAGCCGGCAATATTGGCCTGTGACGACAGTACGTCCATACTCTGGGCGCGGGAAATGCGCGGCAGCTTTTCCATTGCGAACGCAGTCAGGCCATGCTTGGCGAGAGCCTCAATGCCGTCTGCCTGATGTGGCGATAACAAACCCAGCAGCACGACATCCTTGCGCATCATTGCCAACTCACCGGAGACTGGGCCACGCACCTTGAGTACGATCTGTGACTGACCGTACAGTTCCGCTGCGCTATCCACGATAGTTGCACCAGCATCCCGGTACGCCTCATCGGGTATGCTCGCGGCGGCACCAGCACCGGATTGCACCAGAACAACATGAAAACCTTTGGCAGTGAATTTTTTCACCGTCTCTGGTGTGGCCGCAACGCGGGTCTCCCCCCCGTGAATCTCTACGGGTATTCCTATATGCATTGACAATTTCTCCTATCTTTCCAATATCCCACGTCTTTCCGGAAAACATGTAAAAATGACCACTGCCGTACCCTGCTCGCAGCTAACCTTGGATTATAAATGAACTTGGGCATGGTGCATTGCCTGGATTGAGGAAAAAACTCAGTTCTGATTTATGAAAATAACCTTAGGCTCCAGTTTGATTGGATTCTTTCAGGCAGTAACTGATCCACCGAGTGGTGAGTTTTTCCTGTGCGCTGTTCTGGCGCAGGCGCGATGCCAGACCGCCAAAATCAACCTGATCGAGCGGCTGATCCTGGTTGAAGCAGGAAAACACGTAAGTAACCTCGCCTGTTACCGGATCCTTGTGGGGTTGCAGGCACTGGGCGCAGATTTCTTTCATCATGCATTGCATCGGCGAATTGATCGAACCGATGGCAAAGTGATCCGCCTTCAAATAGGGCTGGAGCAGCGTATGCCGGGCGGCGCCAACTGCCGCCATCATGCGGTCGGAGCCGATAGCAATAATACGGTCAGCTGCCGCCAACGATATTGGCTGAGCACCTAGCGCACCGCTACCGTAGGCCGCCATAGCCTGCACCATGTTGCCAACATAACTCAGATCACCTGGGCGAGAAGGTTTGAAACCGGGAGATTCATCGCAACACCATATCACTATATCCGCCGCCGCTTCGATTTCAGTTACCTTGTAACGGTCGGCAAGTTTCTTGTAACCAGCAAAATACAGGACTTTCGATCCCGCTGCCCGCGCTGCCGCACCAATGGAAAATAACACCGCATTGCCGAGACCTCCGCCTACCAGCACCACAGTTTCACCCGGCAGAATCTCGGTAGGTGTGCCGGTGGGGCCCATCAGCACTACCGGTTCGCCGGGTTTGAGCCTGGCGCACAAGTCTGCTGATCCGCCCATTTCCAGTGCGATCAACGACACCAACCCGCGCGCAACATCCACTGATGCGCCAGTGAGGGCAATGCCTTCCATCGCCAACTTGGTATCGCCTGCGGTCGTGGCAAGGGTTGTAAAATTCTGAAAACGGTAGAACTGTCCGGGAAGGAAACGCTCTGCGGCCATCGGCGCATGCACCACCACTTCGATAATGTTGGGAGTGAGCCGCTCCACCTTATGCACCGTGGGTCGCAACCGTCCATTCATTTCTGTGAAAAATTGTCCGCTGGATTTTGTGGATGCAGGAGCTACACGTCCAAGCACCCTGCTAACTACTGGATAGCCCTGCTTAGCGCTGGACATGGCTTTTACCACATTGCCAGAATAAGAGGGATGTAAATCACCAAAGAAGCTGATGAAACGTCCGTCCTCACACCGACTTAAAAGCACCATGGAAACCTCCGGCTTGGGATTTGCACGGGGTGGATTGACCGGGTTGCCGTCTTCATCGCAAGCGGCAAAATAGCGCCCGTTCAGCTTGAAGTTCTTTTCGTCTTCTCTGGCGAGCACCGTGTTCGGCTGGGTGCCTGCAGCCACCAGAACTGCACGGGCCGGTAGCTCGGCTTCTCCAGTTTTTTGCCATGATCCCGCTTCATCCAGTGCTTGTACCATGAATCGCACAGAGTGAGCATGTTCCCATTGATCGGTTTCCACTCGCACAGGTGTCAAACCCTCGGCAAACCAGATACCCTCCTCCAATGCTTTTTCAACTTCTTCGTGATTGAGCGTATAGGAAGGGCTGTCAATCAACCGTTTGCGGTAAGCGATGGTGGCACCTCCCCAGGCTTGAAGTAGCTCCAGGATGCGCGGTGCTCGTCCTTCCTGGAGCGCCGATTCACGTTCAGCACGGATAGCGCGGGCGTGATTGAGAAATTCTTCCGCGATTTCCCACTCTTCCGCATCCCATGCACCACGAATAGCTTGTTCGCCCTGTTCGGCTGTGAGAATTTCATAACGACGCAGAAATTTATCTACCTGCACCGGATAGTAGGCAAGTGCTTCGGTTGCCGTATCAATGGCAGTCAGGCCACCACCGATCACCACCACCGGCAGGCGCAACTGCATATTGGCGATGGAATTAGCTTGGGCCGCACCGGACAACTGTAACGCCATCAGGAAATCAGATGCGGCGCGAACGCCTCGCGCCAGACCATTGGGCAGATCAAGGACAGTGGGGCGCCCTGCACCCGCAGCCAGTGCCACATGGTCGAACCCCAAGGCAAGGGCATCATCGGTAGTAAGTGTGCCACCGAAGCGGACGCCACCAAATAGGGCAAATTCTTCCCGTCGTTCCAACAGCAACCGGATCAGTTTAAGAAAATTCTTATTCCAGCGCACGGTAATGCCATATTCGGCAACGCCACCAAAACCAGCCGGCACACGCTCATCCAGATTCTCATCCAGCACAGCCGCATCCTGAATAGGGCTGAACGGCAAGCGTTGTCCCTGTTGATTTACCCCGGAAAGATGCGCTGGCAAAGGCTCGATCTTAAGGCCATCAATACCCACCACCGTGTGACCATCGTTCATCAGATGGTGCGCCAAGGTATACCCTGCTGGCCCCATACCGACCACCAGCACTTTGCGGCCCGTTGGCGGCTTTGGCAAGGGCCGCTGCAGATCCAGTGGGTTCCAGCGAGTAAGCAAGCTGTAAATTTCGAAACCCCATGGCAATTCAAGTACATCCTTGAGGGTGCGCGTTTCTGCTTCGGGAATGTTGACCGGTTCCTGTTTCTGGTAGATGCAGGATTTCATGCAATCATTGCAGATGCGATGGCCAGTGCCGGCGCACATGGGATTATCCAGCACGATCATTGCCAGACTGCCAATGGCGACCCCCTGAGTCTTGAGTTTCTGAAATTCAGAAATACGCTCTTCCAACGGACAGCCCGCAAGCAAGGCGCCGAGCTGGCTTTTCTTGAAAGAAGAGGATTCTCCAGGTGTCTTCGGTTTTTCCTTCAACCCCTTTGAACAGGAATCCTTTCCTTGTTCGTGGCACCAGATGCAGTAGTTTGCCTCATCCAGGGCACCAATCAAATCGGTGCCTGCATCGGTAAGCGCAAAACCCTCCCGTCGGCGTAAATGATTGAGACGATGGACGGTATATCCGGCAGTGTGATCAGTAACTGTGGATAGCAGATGTAGATAATCAAGTTTGGCGGGGGACTTGAACAGCACACCATCTCGGCTGTGCTCACGCCCTGCCGGCGTCTTCAGCGCCCAGGCTGCATATAGCAGTGCTGTCTTCAGACGCTCTTCATTCTCGGCCTCATTTGCCAGCCACTGGGTTACTTTAGTTGCGAAAACCATTTCTGAAAATGGTGATCCAAACTCGCTCACCAGTTTTTGTTCCAGCACAACGCCATCGGCTGTCAGTATCTCCGCCTCACTCACCTTGTTCATCGCCCGTCGCTGTACGAATTGCCGCTTACAGGAATAAAGCGGGGCGAGTTCATGATGACGAGCTGCAAGAGTGTGGACCTCGGTTTCGATACCAAATAATCTGGCAATGAAATCCTCCATCCAGGGGGCAAGCTCAATCAACAAAGCAGACTCATCCTTGGGATCCAGATCATCAGGATGAGCGCGGGCATAATCCAGACGGATACGCAACCCAGCTTCACCCTCTTGCAAAAAATTCAGGAATGCTTGATCCAGCTTTACCAGGCCGTCACGACGATATAAATCGGCAAAGATCATGTCAAATCCCAGGATGGGAGAAGCCACGGCAGTCATTGCGGTGGAAGGGAGTGCCGGTTCAAGATTTATCATGATAAGTTGATTGTTATTTAATGAGAAAAGCAGATGGCAAATAATTCGTACCTGTTTCTGATCAGGCTTGCTATATCCCTATAGGCATCCGGGCTAACGCCTCGCCAGAAAATACAAAAGCGGCAAGGTGGTTCGCCTTGTCGCTTCGCGATTCATCCAGGCTTGCTCCGAACCGCCGGTAGCACCGCTGAAACTCTTTCAGGTTATCCCTCCATCGGGCAGATCATGCCAGCGGCAACGGTATTGTTGCTGGCTTCGTCAATGACAATGAAGCTGCCTGTGGCATGGTTACGCTCATAGTCATCACACACCAGAGGTTGTTGCACTTTCAACATCACCCGTCCAATATCATTCATCTTGAAAATATCCGCCGCTTCACGATTCAGTGTATTAACGTCGACACGATAGTTTATCTGGCTTACCAGTGCTTTGACAATTCGGGTAGTGTGCTTGACAAGGTATTTGCGCTTCGGATCAAGGGCCTGTTCCGACAACCAGCACAGCATCGCATCAAACTCCTTTGTTACTCGCGGCTTCTCATCAGTTTTTACCAGCATGTCGCCACGGGAAATATCCAGGTGATCCTCAATGGTCAACGTTACCGATTGCGGTGCAATTGCATGATCGAGGAGACCATCATAAGTAACGATTTCCTTGATGCGCGAAGTCAATCCGGAGGGAAGCACTGTCACTGCATCGCCGACCTGAATGGAACCCGACTCGATACGCCCCATATAACCACGAAAATCATGTAATTCCTCAGTCTGCGGCCGACATACCCACTGCACTGGAAAACGGAAATCATCAAGATTGATATCATGATCAATTGGAATATTCTCCAGCAAATCCATCAATGTCACCCCCTCGTACCAGGGAAGTTTGTCGCCGCGCTCCACGACCATATCTCCGTTCAAGGCAGACATTGGGATATACGTAATGTTCTGTAGCTTGAGTTCCTCGGCAAAAATAGCGAAATCGCTTTGAATGCGCTCAAACACTTCGCGGGAATAGTCCACCAAGTCCATCTTGTTGACCGCCACGACCAGATGCGGAATACCTACCAGGCTGGCCAGATAAGTATGGCGGCGTGATTGGGTAAGTACACCTTTGCGCGCATCGATCAGGATAATTGCCAGATTGGCGGTAGAGGCGCCAGTCACCATGTTACGCGTATATTGCTCGTGACCCGGAGTGTCGGCGATGATGAATCTGCGCTTGGGGGTGGCAAAATAGCGATAAGCCACATCGATGGTGATGCCCTGTTCGCGCTCAGCCTGCAGGCCATCGGTGAGCAGCGACAGATCGACACCTTTCATCCCGCGCTTATTCGTGGTGTGTGTAATGGCGCTCAACTGATCCTCGAAAATTGATTTCGAGTCGTGCAACAAGCGTCCGATCAGGGTACTTTTACCATCATCTACACTACCTGCAGTGATAAAGCGCAACAGCTCGGTGTTATCTAATGCAATGCTTTTGATTGCCGACATTTACAATCCTTCTGGAGATTCTTTTCGCTATAGAAATTGACTCGTGCCTTTACTCAGTACTGATAGGCAGCTTTTATTTCAGAAATACCCTTCTTTTTTGCGTAACTCCATGGATGCATCCGAAGTCTGATCATCCATACGGGTGGCGCCTCGCTCGGTGATACGCGTGATCGCAGTTTCAGCAATGATCTCGGCAACGTTGACTGCAGTAGATTCCACCGGACAGGTGCAGCTCATATCACCCACTGTGCGGAAACGCACCATGAGGTTCTCCGTCTGTTCGCCATCTTTAGGCTGCACCAGATGGGATAACGGCAGCAGACCATTACCGCGCCGGATCACTTCGCGGGTATGAGCAAAATAAATATGCGGCACTTCCAGTTGCTCACGGGCAATATATTCCCAGACATCGAGCTCAGTCCAGTTGCTGATCGGAAACACGCGAATATTTTCTCCCGCATGCACCCGCGTATTATAGATATCCCACAATTCCGGACGCTGGTTCTTCGGATCCCATTGGCCGAATTCATCGCGGAAGGAAAATATACGTTCCTTCGCCCGTGCCTTTTCCTCATCACGGCGCGCGCCACCGATGCAGGCATCGAAGCGGAACTCAGCTATGGCATCCAGCAATGTTATCGATTGAAATGCGTTACGGCTCTGATTCTCCGAGCGCAACACCACCCTACCCTGTTTGATGGAATCTTCCATGCTGCGCACGATCAAACGCTCACCCAATTGGCTGGCACGGCGATCACGGAATTCGATCACTTCGGGAAAATTATGGCCCGTGTCGATATGCAACAACGGGAACGGAAAGCGCCCTGGACGGAAGGCTTTTTCCGCCAGTCGCAACAACACGATGGAGTCCTTGCCACCAGAGAATAACAAGGACGGGTTAGCGCATTCTGCCGCCACTTCCCGCAGGATATGGATGGATTCGCTTTCCAATGCATCCATATGACCCAGTTGCCGCACCGGGCGACGTTTAAGCACTATCGGCTCGCTTTTCATTACAAAATTCGGCACAGGAGTAATAAATTCTTGCATATCACTTAATATAATATCCATTAGTTAATCCTAACAATCGTTACGCCAAACGGAATTTTCTGGAATGCGGGTCATGCGTTTCATCCTCCAGATTCCGGTTTAGAGCCAAATCAGTCGAGTCAGCCACCATAGCGGAAGCTACGTCAGCACTATGCCGCCCACCCGGATGTAATCCACATTCCTTGGTTTCAGGGTTCTCCCACCACCAGCGTCCGGCACGAACATCTTCACCTGGAGTGATAGCACGCGTGCAGGGTGCACAGCCGATGCTGGTGTAACCCTTGTCGTGCAGCAGGTTGTAGGGCACCTTAAACTCCTTAAGGTAACTCCATACGTCGGATAGCTCCCAGTCCAGCAGCGGGCTGATTTTTTGCAAGCCATTGTCAGGATCAAATTCTATTTCGGTCAAATTTTTCCTGGTCGGTGCCTGATCGCGACGCAGTCCGGTAATCCATGCACACTTACCACGCAAAGCACGCTTCAGCGGTTCTACCTTGCGCATATGGCAGCAGGCCTTGCGTAAATCCACGCTGTCATAAAATCCGTTAGGGCCGTTTTGTGCGGCGTATTTCTCCACTGCAGCAAACTCGGGAAAATACAGTCGGACATGAGTATGATAACGATCCTCTACCTGTTGCATCAGACGATAAGTTTCATCCGGCAGGCGACCGGTATCCAAGGTGAACATTTCGATAGTGGGATAAAACCGCCCAATCAAATCGGTCAGCACCATGTCTTCCGCACCGAAACTGTTGGCAAAAACAACGGGAACATAACTTTCCTGCACTGCCGTTAACAGCGTTCTTGCCTCCCTGATTTTGTGCTCCAGATTCATGGCCACCTTATGATGCCATCTCAGTCACCATTTAAAATCATCACGCCACAATAGCCGGTTGCTGAGTACGCTGAGTCTGCAGCAATCCGATCTGCGGCAACGCACCGGTCAAATCCAGCTGGCGATCGAAGCTCAAACAGAGTGCTGCAGCTTCCAGTGTCCAGGAGTCCAATTCGGCAAACCACTCCGTTAGCCGAGCGTCATTCAACTCCTCCACAGGGTGCGCAAAATATTCCGCAAATTTGATTAGTTGCCCGGACAGTTGTGGTTTGGTCGGCAATACGCGGCGCAGCTCTTCTGCCTGCTCCGCCAGGCCGTCATGCTTCTGTCCACCAAATAACTCGGTCACACCTTGGCCGATCAAACGCGCGATCTCCTCGGCACATCTGAGCGAATCTTCAAATTTACGCTGAAACTTGAGCGCATCCCGATAGTTTCGCTCGTGAGCTGCTTCAAAGAAGCTTGAGCCGATCTTTACTTGACTCATACCCGCACACTCGCCACCGCCTAGTTGCAACACTTTGAAATCAGTAACCGTACCATGGTCGCGCAAGACCGATTCCAGCTCTTCAGGTTTCACTTCCGTCAGATCTGCCAATAATTCGGTGAAATAGGTTTTGCCGACACGCCGTGTCCAGGAAAAAAACGTCTCGGCTGTTTCATGATTGGATGCATAAGCCGATTTCACTCGTCCCACTACCGCTTCGATACGTGCTGCGGGCGCCGATGGGCCTTTGATCGCCAGTGCTCCACCTGCCATACCGTTACCACCAAAATACATCTGATAGTGTGGCACCAGCTTGCCGTGCATGCGCCTGCCTTCACCGTAAATACCGATGTCGCCAGTCTCCGGTTGGGCGCAACCATTGTGGCAACCCGAAACACGAATTTTCAGATCATGTTTACCGCCACTTAATTTGGGTGAAACGATCGTGCTGGAAGTTATTCCCAGACGGCAGGTTGAAGTGCCGGGGCAAGCCACCACATCGTCGCCTGCCTGCGGCTCGCCCAAACCCAGCACAGCCAAGGCAACACGCAAGGAATCGATTTGGGCCTGCGCCACATTTATCAGTACCATATTCTGATCCTGAGTCACTCTGATATCGTGCAGCTCATGGGTCTCGGCAATATGGGCGAGGCCACGCAATTGCACCGCAGTCAAATTTCCCATCGGTACGCTGACGGGGAAAACGTAATAGCCGGGCTGCTTTTGACTGAACAGGCGCCGTGGTGCACCGATACCAGGAGCCTCACTATCGTCACCGGCACCCCATGTGCCTTGAGGGTAATCCTGCGTTGCCAGCGCGGCCTTGGTACGCGCCAGTTCTTCACGGTATTTCTCGACAAACCCCTCGGCACCGAATTTATCGACCAGGAATTTAATTCGCGCTTTGGCACGCTTAACCCGGTCAGAATAGCGGTTATGTAACGAAATAATCGCCTCCATCACCAACAGCAAATCTTTTTCTTCAACGAATTCCTCTACCACAATGGCTTCATGCGGCTTGTGTCCGAGACCGCCACCAGCTACAACTTTGAAGCCAAAATGCGCACCGTTACGCACTGCGATAACACCCAGATCGTGCATCATGCCTTGGGCGCAATCGCTCTCACAAGCCGAGAAGCTGATTTTGAATTTGCGCGGCATCTGTTGAGTCAGCGGGTTACGCAAGAAATGCTGAACCGCGCCATCGAGATGCTGCGTGACGTCGACATGCTGACGCGGGCATACACCAGACAGTGAACAGGCAGTGATATTGCGGATGGTATTGCCGCAGGCTTCACGTGTAGTCAAACCCGCCGTAGCTAAATGACGCAATACTGCCGGCGTATGCTCAAGCGGCACATAATGCATTTGAATATCCTGGCGCGTGGTGATATGCACGACATTGTGGCTGACATATTTTTCCAACATGTCAGCGATCGCCGTCAATTGTGGCGCGTTCAGACGGCCACCCGGAAGTTTGATGCGCACCATGTTGACACCTTCCTGACGCTGACCGTAGATCCCCATTTGCAAGCGGGTAGCGGTAAAACGGTCGGTATCCATGCGCAGAGCCTGATAATCCTGCAGCGCCTGATCAAATAAATTTATTTCCTCGGCGTTAGCGAGACCAGCCAAACGATTCATCCCAATCCTCCACAATTCGTTACCGTATCAATTTACTGCCCAATTTACTGCCAAAAATGACAAGACTGATTGCCGCCATCGGTTGTAACTTTCAGTCCAGTACCCGTACGCCGGTATAGCTACCCACACCATTTCCTGGCAGCGACTCCAGCATACCAAACAAACGGGAATTTACGTTCCCATAGGAGCATCACCCAGTCCGGCCATACTGCATGTCACCATGTAATTTTTGCAACATATCATTTTTATGATGCATCAAGGCCGCTATGATAGCAGCCAGCATATATGTCACGAAAGAATATTGTGTTAGATTGTTATAATCTAACGTTATTTAACCCAAGATGAGCCATTAGAATGCGAGAAGAATGCGAGACAGTCTTGTCGGTTGAGAGAAGTCTATAGCCCGATCTATGGACGCCGAGCAAGCGGTAAAGATAGCCGCAACGCGCGTAGGCTCGGAGAGCCACCTAACGAATTATCTGGGTAAAAAACACCTCTAAAGATAGAAATCATGAAACTACAACAATTACGCTATCTGTGCGAAGTTGCCAATCAAGGCCTGAATTTATCTAAAGCTGCAGAGGCCCTGCACACTTCACAACCCGGAATCAGCAAGCAGATCAGCCTGCTGGAGGAGGAGCTGGGAGTAGATATTTTTGTGCGCAACGGCAAGCGGGTGGTCAAAATCACCCCACCAGGACAGGCCATACTTGAAATCGCTGAAAGAATACTCAGAGATGCGAAAAACTTGAAACAAGTTGGTCAAGAATTTACCAATGAAGCCAGCGGCTCTTTGACCATTGCCACCACCCATACCCAGGCGCGATATGCGCTGCCACCCGCGATCAAACATTTCACCGCACGTTATCCCAAGGTGAGGTTAGTTCTGCGCCAAGGCAATCCGACCCAGATATCAGAACTTGTCACCTCAGGTGAAGCAGATATCGCCATCGCCACGGAGGCGATTGGATCGTTTCGGGAACTGGTAATGCTACCGTGTTACCAGTGGAATCACTGCGTTATCACCCCACCCAGACACCCGTTGCTTAAACTCGAAAAACTGACGTTGGAGGCCATTGTCGAGCATCCCATCATCACTTATGATTTTGCTTTTACCGGTCGCTCAAAAATCAATCAAGCATTCGGATCCAAAGAACTAATCCCTAACGTGGTGCTGACTGCAATAGATGCCGACGTAATCAAGACCTACGTTGAGTTGGGGCTGGGCATCGGCATTCTGGCACAGATGGCATTCGATCCAAAACGTGACAAACACCTGAGAGCCATCGACGCCAGCCACCTGTTTGAGCCGAGCACTACCCGTATCGGCATTACCCGTAATAGTTACCTGCGCGGATATGTGTACGATTTCATAGGCATATTCGCTCCTCATCTTAATCGTGCTGTGATCACGGCAGCGATGGAAGGACACACGTAACCGCAGTAGCTGCAAAAACTTGCAGCAAATTAGGCAGTTAACCACGGGTCGTGGTACCACCACTCGGACAACAAACCGTAACCCAACACCGTATAATCGCAGCATATTCCTGTTCCACCTCATTCATGACCGCAATTAGACTTCTTCCCGATCTGCTCATCAATCAGATTGCCGCTGGCGAGGTAGTGGAACGCCCTGCCTCAGCGCTCAAGGAATTATTGGAGAATAGCCTGGATGCGAAGGCAACAGAAATAACCGTACAGCTTACCCAAGGCGGAATAAAATTGATCCGGGTAGCTGATAATGGCGGCGGAATTTCCAGGGATGACCTGCCGCTTGCTCTTGCTCGTCATGCCACCAGCAAAATAACTACGCTGGAAGATTTGCAGAAAGTAGCGAGCCTGGGTTTTCGCGGTGAAGCCCTGGCAAGTATCGCCGCAGTTTCGCGCCTGATGTTGACAAGTCGCATACCAACGGAAAAACATGCCTGGCAAATACAAGTAGAAGGTAACCATTTCTCACAACCTGAACCAGCAGCATTTGATGCCGGTTCCATGGTGGAAGTGCATGATCTCTACTTCAACACCCCTGCCCGACGCAAGTTCCTGAAAACAGAAGCCACTGAATTCGCCCATTGCGAGGAAATCTTCCTGCGCCTTGCGTTGTCACGCGCCGCCATCGGTTTCACTCTGCAGCATAACGGGAAAGTGCGCCATCACCTGCGTCCGGCAGATACAGAACAACGCATTGCGGCAATCCTGGGACAGGAGTTCGTTCAGACTGCGGCATTCATTGATGAACAAGCCGCAGATTTGCGTCTATGGGGTGCGGCGGCATTGCCTACCTATTCGCGTTCCTCCCGCGACACCCAGTATTTTTTTGTCAATGGTCGTTTCGTCCGCGACAAACTAATTGCCCATGCGCTGCGCGAAGCTTACCGCGATGTGCTGCATCTGGATCGGCATCCGGCTTTTGTACTGTTCCTCGAAATGAGTCCGGATGGCGTGGATGTGAATGTGCATCCCACCAAAACCGAGGTGCGATTCCACGATTCGCGCGCATTGCATCAATTTATTTTTCATGCAATCAACAAGGCCTTGGCATCACCGCATCAAGAGCTGCTACCCAGGGATCAGGGAATTGGAAGCGAAAACCAGAGGACAGTTACAGCATCTCCTGCTTATTCACGACAAAGTACCATGCCGCTTGCCACGGCAACCCAACCACCAGCGTTTTATCAAACCCTGTTTGGCACAGGTGCGCCCTTGCGCGGGATGCCGGTGACAGCAGTGCCGCTTGAAACGGAAACAGAAATTCCGCCACTAGGATTTGCCTTGGGACAACTTTTGGGCATTTATATTCTGGCGCAGAATGCTCGGGGGTTGATCATTGTAGATATGCATGCAGCACATGAGCGTGTTGTATATGAAAAGCTCAAATCAGCACTGGATGAACATACGCTCTCGATGCAACCATTGTTGATCCCTGTAACATTCCGGGCGGACAGCCTGGAAATCACCACAGCTGAAGAGAGCAGCGCAATCCTGTGCAAACTGGGATTTGAAATCGTTGCACTTTCCCCCACTGCGCTAGCAGTTCGCGCGGTGCCAACCACTCTCAAGGATGCCGATGCAGTGCAGTTGGCACGTGCTGTGCTGCGTGAAATACGCGAATTTGGTGCCAGTCAGATATTGACTAACAGGCGCAACCAGCTTCTCTCGACCATGGCCTGCCACACTGCAGTTCGTGCAAACCGCATGCTGACTGTACCGGAAATGAATGCGCTGTTACGTGAAATGGAAGTAACCGAGCGCTCCGGTCAATGCAATCACGGCCGGCCAACCTGGTTTGAAATAAACCTGGCTGATCTCGACAAAATGTTCATGCGAGGGAAATAATTTCAATGCCCGCTTGAAAGTGAAGCCAGGCGATGGCAAACGAATGCTGCAGACAACACATCCACCCGAGGGGGACTTCCTTCTGGCGCATAGTACGGCCAGGCGCAAGTGAGGATATCAACGAAGTGGCACTGATAAAATGGAAATGGAAATGGAAATGGAATTACAACGGTTTCTGTTGAGTAGTATCACGCGCCTATAATACCCTCATGAAAACTCCCCTCTTGGGCGGGCGTACGCCCAGAAATTTCCTGCGCGACTACTGGCAGAAGAAGCCACTGTTAGTGCGTGGCGCTCTGCCCGGCTTCCAGGGACTCCTGACACGCAATGATCTTATCGGTCTTGCCTGCAGGGACGACTCGCAATCGCGTCTGGTGTTACAACAAAAAGGGGAATGGCAAGTCGAACACGGCCCCTTCATTGCCCGCAATTTCTCTCATCTATCAAAAAAAACCTGGACGTTACTGGTACAGGATGTCAACCACTTCCTGCCCACCGCCCGCGACCTGCTGTGCAGGTTCAATTTTATCCCCTATGCCCGGCTCGATGACCTGATGGTCAGTTATGCCCCCAAGGGGGGTGGGGTCGGACCCCATTTCGATTCTTATGACGTTTTCTTGCTGCAAGGCATGGGTCGCAGACTCTGGCAAATATCCTCCCAGCATGACAACAGTCTGATTGCAGATGCGCCACTGAAAATCCTGCGCAACTTTCGTCCAGAACAGGAATGGGTGCTGGAATCGGGCGACATGCTTTATCTGCCGCCCGGCTACGCCCATAACGGTATAGCCGAGGATGATTGCATGACCTACTCCATCGGCTTTCGCGCCCCAAGTTACCAGGAGCTTGCCACCCAGTTCCTCGTTTATCTACAAGATCATATCAAGATCACTGGCATCTATCGCGACCCCGATATTGCTTTGCAACCCCATCCGGCACAAATCAGCTCGGCTATGCTACGTCAGACAGGTGTCGCACTGGGTAAAATCAAATGGAACAACGCTGACATAGAACGCTTTATCGGCACCTACCTCACCGAGCCCAAACCTCATGTTTTTTTCACGCAACCATCACCTCTCCTGACGCAGAAAAAATTTGCGCTGCAAGTCAAAAAAAACGGATTGTGGTTGGATTTGAAGAGCCGCATGCTGTGCCGGGGAAAAACAATTTTTCTGAATGGCGACGCCTATACAGTCAACACTATTGCCTGCCATACATTGGAAAAATTTGCCGACCATCAGGAGTTGCCAGCGGGAGAAATTCTTGATGCAGAAGCCATGATACTGCTGTATCAATGGTATCTCTATGGCTATATCAGAATGGTTAGCTGAGCAGCAACTCACCCCCGATTAATTACTTTGCATTGCCGCTAGCATCCTCTTGGAACGAGTTCCTACTAGGGGGAATGCATAAATTCCGCGAAATCTACTAGACAACATTTCTTAAGTCTGCTATTAAGGTAGCGGTCTTTCCAGATTTGAATGGCCAAAGCGCTTTTGTTGTAATTTATCGTGATCCGATCCGTCATAAACTATATTAAAGGAGATTAATAATGAAATATGCGCTCCTCGCCGCTGCCTTAGTACTAACATTAACTGCCTGTGACCAGATGCGGGAAAAAACACCTGGAGAAGGCAAGCCAGGACAATACCCCCCAAGCCTTTGGGATAAGCGTGAAGGTCAAGTATCTGACGAAGAAATTGAGAAAGAGGCAAAAGCTGCTGCTGCTGCTGATTCTGCTGCTGCTCCTGCTGCTCCTGCTAAGTAAAAATAAAGAAATAACCAACGAAACAACAGGAAAATGCAAACGAAAAAAGCCGTCCTCCGGGACGGCTTTTTTTCTGCAAGCCGACCTTGTCAAACAATCAGTCAAGCCAGTCAATCGCTTTAAATTTGAATGGTCAAGGTGTTTCATAATATACTTTGCGTTGAAATAAAATTTATAAGGGAAACTGAATAATGAAATACACACTCCTCGTTGTTGCCTTGGCCGCATTGACGCTGACTGCCTGTGGTGAAGGTAAAAAAAGTCTTGACGGTCACCCGATGGATAAACCGCCCCCCTCTGCCGATGCGCCCCGCGACTCTGAGCCGAATTTTGATGCGCTTAAAGATGATGAGCCTACTCCAGCTCCAGCTAGCCCCGCTACTGCAGGCAAATAAGGTTGGCAGCGGGTGCAAAATTCCCGATATTTATTAAATAACCCGTAAGAAAATCTATCCTTCGGGACGATTTTCTTACGCAAGAATTCATGTCTAGAATCAGCAAACAAAATTAGTTAAATATTTTCAGTAGTCAAAGTACTTTTGCTGTATACTGCCTAGGTAGTTTTACTATATAGTGCACCGCCCGCTGTAAATTATTTTATTTAACTATCAAAGGAATATAAACAATGAAACTTCCGCTTCTCGCTGCCGCTCTGGTAGCACTGACATTTACGGCTTGCGACAGACCAAAACAGGCCGAACAAGCTGGTTCAGCTACTTATGGCACCAACATGGAAGGAGGTGGCACCCTTGGGGGAGAGCGTAAAGAAATGGGTCTTGTCGAGGTGACAGATGCTATTAAAGCGGATGAAGACCTTAGCGGTCCAGCCGAGCTCCCAGGTTTTGCTCTTGATGGCAATGGTAATCCCCTTAAAGCCGGCCAGGAAGCCCACAAACCTCCGCAGGTTCACTAAAGCAGTTAATCAGCAAGCAATAAAAAGCCATCCTGCGGGATGGTTTTTTATTATCTGGAAATTGCAGATAGGAAGTGACATACGAAACCAGCCAGTTCTCTTGCACTTGAACTGGCTAATATTTATGTTTATACTATTTTTCGTTACATTACGCCCTGTCCAAAACTCTTTATCAAGGATAATCAAATAATGAGACTCACGCTCCTCGCCGTCACCTTGGTGGCACTCACCTTGGCCGCTTGTAGTAGACCCGAACAAGCACTCCCCGAACAAGAGAAAGAACGATTCGGGAAAATATCTGTGGTACCTGTCGACACTTCGCCTGAGATCACTCCACCCCCGATTGCGGCGGATGAAGATTTAAGTGGCCCCACAATTCTCCCTAGCGCGCGCGCCGACGGCAGCACCGATCTCTCGCAGATCCACAAACCGGCAGCTCGTTAAAAGCCACCTCTAATAATTTGAATTTTCGTTACGATACCGCATCGTTCACAAAAAAACATTTTCTTACATATCTGCCATATGCTGTATCTGCATTTTTGTTCTCGCCTTGTCTTGTTTAGAACTTTGAATTATTAGAAGCATCTTAAAGGTGGTTAACCGGTGGACAATAAAAAACCATCCTACAGGATGGTTTTTTATTGTCCACAAATCCCCGAAAAATCGCCCGTCAAATTAGTTGCCGCCAGCCAAAACCCTCGTTCTGGTCAGCTATGCCAATCCAGTTTCTCTCGCAGCTTAAGCTGCTGCTCAGTGCGATTTGTGCCAGCAGCGGGGTATTATTTGTCCGGCTCAAATGAGCGGCGAAGATATGCTGCAGCCGACTGCAATCAAGATTTGCCAGGAGTTTCGCCGCGGCGGCATTCTCAAGATGTCCAAAACGGCCGCTGATGCGCTGCTTGAGGCTTGATGGGTAATCACTGTTCGCAAGCATCTGTGCGTCATGATTGCACTCCAGCACCAGTGCATGACATCGGCTCAAGACCGCTTCAATATGCGGGGTAGAACAACCAGTATCGGTCAGCACACCCAAACGCACCGCACCGTCACCGAATACAAACTGCGCTGGCTCATAGGCATCATGCGGAACTGGGTAGGGCTCTATCTCGATAGCATCGATAGCAAAACGCTGATGACTGTCAATGATGTTGACTTTCGGCAATACCGCAAATACCTTCTCCATACTGCGCAGGGTGCCATGCGTCAGCCACACTGGAATATCGAATTTTCGTGCCAGCCGCGCTACACCGCTGATATGGTCATCATGCTCATGCGTGACAACGATACCATCTATCATGCCGGGATCAAGATCTAGACGGGAGAGACGGGCAATTGTTTCTTTCATGGTCAAGCCACAATCCAGCAGCAATCTGGTATCTGCCACCTCGACCACTAGACTGTTTCCCTGAGAGCCGCTACCTAAGCAAGCAAAGCGCATTTTCGATATGAAAACTGAAACTACTTAAGCTGCTCATACAACAAATTCAATATCTTGATTGCCGTAGTAGATTTTTCTGGGGTACCATCCTGGTTGAGCACTCTGACTTCGCTGCCTGCTTCTGCCGTACTCACCTGAATATGGTACTGATCCGGTTTGGCTGCGGCAGCGGCATCAGCTTCACTGCGCCAGAAAAAAAGTTTTGCCAACATACCTCCGCCGCCCTTGTCGTTATCTTTATCAGGATTGGCATAGCGCACGAAGTAAATGCCTTTTGAACGGTCACGATCTTCTACGGTAAAGCCAACCCGGTCGAGCGCCAACCCGACACGCCTCCATGAGCGATCAAATGCTTCGCTCAGTGTGAGAATTCCTCCGCGCCCACGGTCGATACGTGCACGCTCCTGACCGCTACCTGGGCTAGTTATCGCCGTTCTAGCGCGCGCCTCCTCCACGCCAAAGCGCATCATCAGACGGGCAAGCATCTCTGCTTCCAAACTCTGGTCGGCAGGACGCGGCTGCCAGATGGTGCGTGTATTACCCTCTAGTACCTCGTCCATGCCACGGTGACTAATATAAATTTCGGTGGTGCCCGCTTCACCTCGTTCCAGGCGAGTGCGGAACTTATCGCGCTGACCAGTCGAATATAAACTATCCAGAACTTTGGAGAGTATGCTGCGTATGATGTCTTGCGGAATATTGGCACGATTTTCTGCCCAGTCGGTTTCCATCACCCCGGCTGCAGGTGTTTCCACATTGATGATAAAACCCAGTTCCTGCCAGAATTCTTTTACTATCGGCCATACTACTTCTGGCTCACCCTTCACCACTAGCCAGCGCTGAGTACCGGCACGCTCGATGCGCGCTCCAGAGTCATCCGGCGCGGGCAGAAGAGAAGTAGAGCCGGCTCCAGGCTTACCCGTACGCTCTTTGTTGTAGGCGGAATAAGTCGCACTTCCTGACGGACTGATATCGGGAACAATATAGCGTTCATCCGTTCCGGGTGCAGTCAAATCCGGCGGCACTTCCAGCGGCGGCAACTTGCCTGCCGACTTGTAGTCCATTTTCTTGCTTTCTGGCAACAGGTTCATCACGTTACATCCCGTCACTGCCAACGTCACCATCAATGCCATGTATGGCGTGACCGCTCTGCGCCATTTCATGTTAAATATCCAATTCTTCTGCAGCATGAATTCCGGCCTGACGCATCGCATCCCTGACAACCTGATGATACTGCGCCGATAACTGTGTCAACGGCAGACGTAGACTGGGGCCTATCAGTCCCATTTGTGCCAACGCCCATTTCACTGGAATCGGGTTGGCTTCAGTAAACAAATTCAGATGCAGCCCCAACAATTTATTGTTGGCCGCACGGGCAGCGGTCAGATCGGAGGCAAATGCTGCCTCACACATTTCATGCATTAGTTTCGGCGCGACATTGGCCGTGACCGAGATCACACCGTGACCACCTAGCAATAACATTGCCAAGGCACTGGCGTCATCCCCGCTATAAACTGCAAAATCTGCCGGGGCACGTCGCAACAAGTCAGAACCACGTCCTATGTCGCCAGTCGCATCCTTAATGCCAATGATATTCGAGATCTGCGCAAGCCGTAACGCCGTATCGTTGGTAATATCCGCCACCGTTCTGCCCGGCACATTGTACAGAATCTGTGGAATATCCACTGCTTCCGCCACTGCCTTGAAGTGTTGATACAAGCCTTCCTGGGTGGGTTTGTTGTAATAGGGAACCACTGACAGGCTCGCATCCGCACCAGCATCTTTGGCAAAAACCGATAGGTCTATGGCTTCTCGCGTAGAATTTGCACCAGTACCGGCGATCACCGGCACACGTCCGGCAGCATGCTCCACCGCGATACGGATCAGCAGATGATGCTCATTAAAATCGACTGTAGGGGATTCGCCGGTAGTACCCGCCACCACGATGCCATCGGTCCCCTGCGCCACATGAAAATCAATCAGGGCGCGGAAACGCTCCAGATCCAATTCACCCGCTTCGCTCATGGGCGTAGCGATAGCGACCAAGCTACCTCTCATTACTACACTGTGCATGACAAGCTATCCGCTAAAAAAGTCGATATTTTACCTGAATCTTGCGCCTCCCAAGAATATTCGCTGCATCGTGCAGTGCAACGACTGGGTCATCATTCCTCGTCAATACCGTCTGCGTTCTCTGCTGTATACAATACTCCACGCCCACGCACCGAAAATCATGCCTTTGCAAATACCCATGCACCGTTGCTGCAATCCACTTTAATTGTGTCTTTGGCGGCAAAACGACCTTCAAGAATCTCTTTTGCCAAAGGGTTTTCGATTTGTGCCTGGATCGCACGCTTCAATGGGCGCGCACCAAAAATCGGATCGAAACCAGCTTGGGCGAGTTCCGTCAGTGCGGCTGCCGACACTTCCAGTTTCATTTCCAGCTTCGCCAGCCGTGCTTCCAGATATTGCAACTGTATCCGCGCGATTGACTGAATGTGTTTCTCATCCAGCGCATGGAATACCACTACCTCATCTATGCGATTGATGAATTCTGGGCGGAAATGAGTTTTCACTTCACCCATCACCGCCAGTTTAATAATCTGATAGTCATCACCGGCCATTTGCTGAATCATTTGCGAACCGAGATTGGAAGTCATGACGATGACGGTGTTCTTGAAATTGACAGTGCGCCCCTGTCCATCAGTCATGCGACCGTCATCAAGCACCTGCAGCAACACGTTGAATACATCGGGGTGCGCTTTTTCCACCTCATCCAGCAAAATCACCGCATAGGGCTTTCTGCGTACCGCTTCGGTGAGATAGCCACCCTCTTCATAACCCACGTAGCCGGGCGGTGCACCAATCAATCGCGCCACGGAATGTTTCTCCATGAACTCCGACATATCGATGCGAATCAGACGATCTTCCGCATCGAACAGAAAACCTGCCAGCGCCTTGCACAATTCGGTTTTGCCTACACCCGTCGGCCCCAAGAATAAGAACGAGCCATAAGGGCGATTGGGATCGGAAAGCCCCGCGCGTGAGCGGCGGATAGCATCGGAAACGAGACGCACCGCTTCATTCTGCCCCACTACCCGCTGGTGTAGTTTTTGCTCCATGTGCAGAAGCTTTTCCCGTTCGCCCTGCATCATTTTAGAAACAGGAATACCGGTAGAACGGGAAACCACTTCGGCGATTTCCTCCGCGCCGACCTGGGTGCGCAGCAATCGATTCTTGGGCTTACTCTCCTCTGCGTGCGCCGCTTCTTTTAGCTTGGCCTCAAGTTGCGGCAGTTTGCCATATTGCAGCTCGGCAACTTTCTCCAGCTTGCCTTCGCGTTGCAGCTTGACGATCTCGGCACGCACCTTATCCATTTCTTCCTTGAGCTGTGCCGTACCTTGTGCCGCACCTTTTTCCGCCTTCAAGATCTCTTCCAGATCAGCGTATTCGCGTTGCAGTTTTTTGATCTCGTCTTCAATCAATGCAAGACGTTTTTGTGAGGCCTCGTCCTTTTCCTTCTTCATCGCCTCACGCTCGATCTTGAGCTGGATCAGACGGCGATCGAGTTTATCCATCACTTCGGGCTTGGAGTCGATCTCCATCTTGACACGCGCCGCAGCCTCGTCGATCAGGTCGATAGCCTTGTCAGGCAGGAAACGATCGGTAATGTAGCGGTGCGACAGTTCCGCCGCTGCGACAATAGCCGGGTCGGTGATGTCTACGCCATGATGCAGCTCGTATCTTTCCTGCAGGCCACGCAAAATGGCGATGGTCGCTTCCACACTGGGTTCGTCCACCAGCACTTTCTGGAAGCGCCGCTCCAGTGCAGCATCCTTCTCGATATATTTACGGTATTCATCCAGCGTGGTGGCCCCTACGCAATGCAACTCGCCGCGCGCAAGTGAGGGCTTCAACATGTTGCCCGCATCCATCGCACCTTCTGCCTTGCCTGCGCCGACCATGGTATGCAGTTCGTCAATGAATACGATAGTCTGACCTTCATCCTGCGCAAGCTCTTTCAGAACAGATTTCAGACGTTCCTCAAACTCGCCACGATACTTCGCCCCCGCCAGCAATGCCGCCATATCGAGGCTCAGCACCTTCTTGCCCTTGAGTGATTCCGGCACTTCGCCGTTAACAATCCGCTGGGCCAGACCCTCGACGATAGCGGTCTTGCCCACCCCAGGTTCACCGATTAGAACTGGATTATTTTTGGTGCGCCGCTGCAATACCTGGATGGTACGGCGGATTTCATCATCACGCCCGATCACCGGATCGAGCTTGCCCATACGCGCACGCTCAGTGAGATCGAGCGTATATTTTTTCAGGGATTCGCGGCTGCTTTCAGCTTCGGCGCTGCCCACATTCTCGCCGCCACGTACTGTGTTGATGGTCTGCTCCAGCGCTGCACGATTGGCACCATGCTGCTTCAACAGCGTACCGGTTTCACCCTTGTCCTGCAGCGCAGCCAGCAGAAACAATTCTGATGCGATGAACTGGTCGCCGCGTTTTTGTGCTTCCTTGTCCGCCAAGTTGAGCAGATTGCCAAGTTCGCGTGAGGCGCTGATTTCTCCGCCGGTGCCTTCCACTTTCGGCAGGCGCTGGGTACTTTTCTTCAGTGCATCACGCAACGGGGCAACATTGGCTCCGGAGCGTTGCAGCAACGAAGCTGTACCGCCATCTTCCTGCTGCAATAACGCGAACAGCAGGTGCTGCGGCTCAATGTACGGATTGTCCTGACCAACCGCCATACTCTGTGCATCGGCCAGCGCCTGCTGAAAGCGGGTAGTTAATTTGTCAAAACGCATGAAACCCTCCTCTATGTAATTAGAGGCTACATGGGGGGGGTAGTGGAGAATTTCAAGGGTGCGCTGCGTTTCCCACAGGATGAGCGGTGGGTTTGAGAAACGGGATTAAGAAACCTTATATAGAGCGCCTCTAATAATGCCCGGATTTTGCATAACTCTCGAACCTGGTGTATTCGCCGAGGAAGGTGAGGTCAATTTTACCTATGGGGCCGTTACGCTGTTTACCGATGATGATTTCGGCAATCCCCTTGTCTTGCGTTTCGGGATTGTAGACTTCGTCACGATAGATGAACAAAATCAAGTCTGCATCCTGTTCGATAGCGCCTGACTCGCGCAAGTCCGACATCACTGGGCGCTTGTTTGGACGCTGCTCCAGACTGCGGTTCAATTGCGACAGCGCGACTACTGGCACCTGAAGTTCTTTTGCCAGCGCTTTCAGCGAGCGTGAAATTTCAGAAATTTCGGTGGCACGGTTTTCACCCTGACCGCTGGCGGACATCAGTTGCAAATAGTCCACCACGATCAAGCCAAGTCCACCGTGCTGGCGGTGAAGCCGCCGTGCTCTCGCCCGGAGTTCCAGAGCATTCAATGCCGCACTTTCGTCGATGAACATGGGTGCATCATTCAGCTTGCCCAGCGCATGGGTAAGCTTGGACCAGTCCTCATCCTGCAAGCGGCCGGTGCGCACCTTGTGCTGGTCCAGCCTGCCTACCGAACCCAGCAGCCGCATTGCCAGCTGCGTCCCCCCCATTTCCATACTGAATACCGCTACCGGTTTTTCCAGTACCAGCGCCACATGCTCAGCGATATTGAGTGCGAACGCAGTCTTTCCCATGGATGGTCTGCCGGCGACAATAACCAGATCGCCTGGCTGGAAACCGGAGGTCTTCTGATCCAGATCGTGGAATCCGGTAGCAATGCCGGTAACATCGCTAGGATTATCCTGATTGTAGAGCGTCTCGATACGTTCTACTACTTGCTTCAGGAGTGGCTGGATATCGGTAAAGCCTTGTTTCCCGCGTGCCCCCGCCTCGGCAATTTCAAATACTTTGGCTTCAGCTTCATCCAGCAAATTCGCCGCAGAGCGCCCTGCTGGGCTGTACGCTGAGTCTGTAATCTCCGACCCAATCCGGGCAAGCTTGCGCATGACTGAGCGCTCCCGCACGATTTCCGCGTAGCGGCGGATATTGGCTGCGGATGGCGTGTTCTGTGCCATTGTACCGACATAAGCCAGCCCCCCAACGCTTTGCAGCTCTGCTGAAATTTCCAATGACTCAGCGACGGTTACCACGTCCGCAGGTTTGTTGTGCTCAATCAGTTTGCAAATATGCCGATAAATGAGACGGTGGTCCTGCCGGTAAAAGTCATCCTCAGTGAGGACATCGGCCACCTTGTCCCAAGCATGGTTGTCCAGCATCAACCCACCCAATACCGACTGCTCAGCTTCCACTGCATGCGGTGGCGTCTTGTAGGATTCAAGCGGATGATCGCTGCTGACAGTAGGGAGGATCTGAACCATGGAATACGAGTAGAGTGACGAGTAATGAAATGAAATAATTCTACCATCAGCCAGTGCAGGAAAAAATAAAAAAGGGCTGATATCAGCCCTTTTTTATTACTCGGCTAAAAACATGTTCAAGTTGCGATTTCACCCAACACCGATACCGTGATATGCGCCAGCACGTCACTATGCAAGGCGACAACCAACGGATGGTCGCCCACCTGTTTCAATGGCCCCTGCGGCATACGGATCATGGCTTTCTCGACCTCAAAGCCCTGAGCCTTGAGCTCGTCCACAATATCCACGTTGGTAATTGAGCCGAACAGCTTGCCGTCTATTCCGGCTTTCTGGGTAATTTGCACCATCAGCCCTTCCAATTTAGCTGCACGCGCCTGAGCAGCAGCCAGAATATCCGCCTGAGCTTTTTCCAGTTCGGCACGTTTTGCCTGAAACTCGGCCACAGCGGCTTCGGTCACCCGCTTTGCTTTGCCCTGCGGGATCAGAAAATTTCGCGCATAACCATTTTTTACCTTGACCACATCACCCATCTGGCCAAGATTGGTAACTTTTTCCATCAGTATGATTTGCATGCTGTCACTCCTCAGTGCAGGTCGGTGTAAGGCAGCAGCGCAAGGAAACGCGCACGCTCAATGGCAACACCCAACTGGCGCTGATAATGAGATCTGGTACCGGTAATACGAGCGGGAATAATTCTGCCGTTTTCATTGATGAAATCTTTCAATATCTCAACGTCCTTGTAATCCACAGTCTTGATACCTTCTGCAGTAAAACGGCAGAATTTCTTGCGTTTGAACAGAGGCTTCGCCTTCTTGTCCTTATCTTTATCTTTGCTATCTTTACGTCTTGAGATAAAACGAGCCATGATTTTTTCCTATTTCCCGATTAAATGATATCTACGTTATTTACATGCAATGCCAGTTGCGTACTCATGCGGCTTTTTTTCGCCAGAAATCCAGTCAGCTTTACTGCGGCACCAGTCTCTATGCCGGAGATGGTTTTAGCCATCTGCGCCAGTGCCACCGCAAAAATTTCACATTCCACCTGGCGCGGCAAGCCTGCTTCCATTTGATGGGAGACGTGACTGATTTTAAATTCAGCCACCGCTACTCCCGTTGGGGTGTAACGCAGTTTACCGATTTCAGCAATCCTGCCGCAAATTACCGTCTGGTTGCAATCCAATTAACTGACCCAGCTTAAGGTTAGGCAATGCTAGTTTCTCTAGCTTCCTCTACTGCCAGTGAAACAGCCGCCGGTCTTTCTTCGCGCATCATTGGCGAAACTGTAGTCACCGGACCGTCCATCCTGATGGTCAGATGACGCAATATTGCGTCGTTGAATTTGAAAGCATGATCCAGTTCGTCCAAGGTTTCCTGATCACACTCGATATTCATCAGCACGTAATGCGCCTTGTGAATCTTCTGAATCAGATAGGCGAGTTGGCGGCGGCCCCAGTCTTCCAGACGGTGAACCTGACCATTCTTGGCAGTCACTATGTTGCGGTAACGTTCAATCATCGCGGGCACCTGCTCGCTCTGATCGGGATGAACAATGAAAACTATTTCGTAATGTCGCATGCAGTTTCCTTATGGGTAAAGCCTCCCGTGATACGAACACAGTGAGGCAAGGGTTTGACCCAGCTGCTCATACCCCAAGGCATGAGACATCCAGGTTAGGAGGCCAGTATTCTACTGAATTAACGAAAAAATATCAAACGTACTTGAAGCGTGAAACTGTCAAGAATAAAGTAGAAATTGAAATTCTGCCTTTTCCTGCATTCTTATCCAGGGCACTTTTGATTATTCAGAGACTTTAGGCCGCATCTGTCGGCGGGTTTCAAACAGACAAATGCCCGCGCTGACCGAAACATTGAGACTTTCAATACTGCCCAGCATGGGGATGGCAACCAGTTGATCGCAGGTTTCACGGGTAAGTCGCCGCATGCCCTCTCCTTCCGCACCCAGCACCCAGGCGATAGGGCCGTCCAGCTTAATGGAGTCAAGGCTACTGTCCGCATCAGCTGCAGTCCCAATGATCCACAAGCCACGCTGTTTCAATTCTCGCAAGGTGCGGGCCAGATTGGTGACGGCGATATACGGTACAGTGTCGGCAGCACCACTCGCTACCTTGTGTACCGTGGCATTGAGCCCCACAGCACGGTCTTTCGGCGCGATTACAGCATGAACGCCAAAGGCATCCGCCACCCTTAAACATGCTCCCAGATTATGCGGGTCCTGAATACCATCCAGTACCAGCAGCAGCGCCGGTTCGGTAAGAGTATCAAGCACATCCTCGATGTCCACATGGCTGCGGGTAGCGTCTATATTTGCCGCCACACCCTGATGACGGGCGCCACCTGCCATACTGGCAAGTCTGGCACTATCACATAAAATCAATCGAACGTTCTGGGTTTCGACCATTTTCGTCAGGTCACGTGCGCGCTGGTCGCGGCGAGTGGAGTCGAGAAAAATTTCCTTGATGCTATCGGGATTTTGCCGCAAGCGGCTGGTGACGGCGTGAAAACCGAATATAAGGCGGATATTGGACATTTTATAAAAAGACTTGGCTTGGTAAGGAGAACACAATTCTTGCACCAAACATCTCAGCCAGCAGGGTCAAGATGTTTTGAATCCATACAGGTTTAAAAACGGTATCCAGATTGCAATTCTATTCGCCCTTCCCAGCCAGCACGAAATCAATCTTGCTGGTTTCCAGATCGACCCGCGCAATCTTGACCCGTAGCCGATCACCGAGACGATAACGTTTGCCGCTCCGTTCACCCAGCAGCATATGCTTGGCGGCGTCAAAATGGAAATAGTCGCTAGGGAGCTCGGAAATATGCACCAACCCTTCCACATAAATACCGTCCAGTGCCACGAACAGACCGAAACCGGTGGCACTGCTGATGACACCATCAAAGCATTCGCCGATCCTATCCTGCATATAGAAGCACTTGAGCCACGATTCCACATCGCGACTGGCCTCGTCAGCACGGCGTTCCATCTGTGAACAATGTATGCCCAATTCATGCCAGTCACCGGGAGAATAGGTTGTGCTGTTCAGCACTGCCTTGATCGCGCGATGTACCAACAGATCGGGGTAGCGCCGGATAGGTGAAGTAAAGTGAGTATAGGATTCGTAGGCAAGCCCAAAATGACCGACGTTATCCGGGCTGTAAACTGCCTGACGCAAAGACCGCAGCATTACGGTTTGCAGCAGTTGTGCATCGGGCCTGTCCTTTATTTCAACCAGTGTCTTGGCGTAATCCTTGGCATGGGGTTCGTCCCCGCCGCTCAGATTCAAGCCGAATTCTTTGAGAAAATCGCGCAGGGCAACAAGCTTCTCTGGCGTGGGACCCTCGTGGATGCGGTAAAGCGTGGGCTGTTTGTGCTGCTGCAGAAAATCCGATGCGCACACGTTGGCCGCCAACATACATTCCTCGATCAGACGATGGGCGTCGTTGCGCTTCACCGGCAGGATGCGCTCGATCTTGCCCTGCTCGTTGAAAATCATCTGGGTTTCAATCGTCTCAAAGTCAATCGCCCCGCGCTTCTCCCGTGCTTTCAGCAACACCTTGAATAATTTGTAGAGCAACTGAATGTGCGGCAGGAGTGCTGCATGCTGTTGCGCATCCTCCCCCTTGGGATCGTCCAGCATCGCCGCCACTTTGGTATAAGTGAAGCGTGCGTGGGAATACATTACTGCGGGATAGAAACGGTAATTGAGGAAATCACCCTCAGCATCAAGGCTCATTTCGCATACCATGCACAAGCGATCCACTTGCGGGTTGAGCGAACACAATCCGTTGGACAGCACTTCCGGTAACATTGGAATCGCACGCCGTGGAAAATACACCGAGTTGCCACGATTAAATGCTTCCCGATCAAGCGCATCGTTGGAACGCACATAGTGACTGACATCAGCGATAGCGACGTATAGTTTATAACCTTTGCCATCGCGTTCGCAGTACACCGCATCGTCGAAGTCGCGTGCCGTTTCGCCGTCTATCGTCACCAGCGACAAATGACGGATATCCTTCCTTCCGGTCAAATCATTTTCCAGCACTTTGTCGGGAAATTTAGCCGAA
The DNA here is from genome assembly GCA_009886095.1 of Nitrosomonadales bacterium. Taxonomy (GTDB): domain Bacteria; phylum Pseudomonadota; class Gammaproteobacteria; order Burkholderiales; family Nitrosomonadaceae; genus VFJL01. The sequence continues at coordinate 65,586 of VFJL01000009.1, forward strand.
AGTTTTTCCACTGCAGGGGGAAACTCATAAGGCAAATCATACTTGCGCAGTGCGATTTCAATTTCCATCCCAGGCGCAGAGTAATCGCCTAGAATCTCGACAATACGACCGATGGGTTGGGCATTTTTGCGGGGCTGCTGGATGATCTCCACCATCACCACCTGCCCCGCCTTGGCACCCATGGACTCCTCCTTTGGCACCAGAATATCCTGGCTGATGCGCCGGTTCTCCGCCTCTACAAATAAAATGCCATGATCGGCATGGAGTCGCCCCACCAACTGCGTGATGCCGCGCTCCAGCACTTCGACAATGCTTCCTTCCCTGCGCCCGCGCCGGTCCACGCCGATCTCACGCACCATTACGCGATCGCTGTGCAACACCTTGTTCATTTCCTTGGGGCCCAGAAATAAATCAGGACTGCCGTCATCGGGGATCAGAAAACCAAAGCCATCGGCATGACCCTGTACCTTGCCCTTGATGAGGTCAAGCTTTTCCACCACGCAGATATCGCCCTTGCGGTTACGCATGATCTGGCCTTCGCGCACCATTGCGGCAAGTCGGCGACCGAAAATTTCGTGCTCTTCTTCGGTAATTTCGAGCAGACTCTGCAACGCTGCCTCGTTGACGGGAACGCCCTGCTCTTTCAGAATCTGCAGCATGAATTCCCGGCTGGGCAATGGATGGCCGTAGTGTTCCTTTTCACGCTCAAGATGAGGATCCAGATTACGCAATTTGCGCTGTTTCTTGATTGACAAAGTAATGATTTCCTATAGAATTGCGCCTCTGTCCTGCACCCTGTACAGGATCAGGCATTGCCCAGATGGCGGAATTGGTAGACGCACTAGGTTCAGGTCCTAGCGGTGGCAACACTGTGGAGGTTCGAGTCCTCTTCTGGGCACCATCAAATACTCCGAAAGCCGCACCATATCCCGATCTAATGCTGGCTCTGTTTTTTGTATGCCAAAAACCATGCCAGATGAATCTCTCTTTAAGCTATAAGCTCTAATAACGCTTCACATTTTAGCCTAAGTTAACGCTCTTTGCGCGCCGCCTCATTCCACTGTCTAAATACCACCTATCTTCCAACCCATGATAACAAAGTCGCGCGGGGCAACGATTATTCCGCTAAAAACAAAAACAGCTTGATGGGTTGCGGTGATGCAATCAAGCAGCGCTATTTGCTCCGCATGTCATCAAGAAACTCCGACGCAGGTTCAACGCTCGTTACCAGCAAATGATCCCGTGCCCGCGTACAGGCAACATAAAGCAGATGGCGCTCGGTGTCATAGACCTCTTGCAGATCAGCATCGTCACCCACTGTCTCGATGCGCTCCTGCAAGGGAATGACTTCATCGTCGCAAGCCATCACCACCGCTGCACGGAATTCCAAACCTTTGGCGAGGTGCATGGTGCTGATCGAGACATGGCCGCTGAGGGTCTCAACGTGTTCATCGAGAATCTTGAATGACAAACCCGCTGCCTTCACTGCTGCCTGTGCGCGTACCAGTTGCGCTACTGACCTAACGAACACACCAAACTCGTGCGGCAGCACGCCTGCCTTGGCCTGCTCCATAATCCAGTTTCCGACGGCCTTGATTTCCTCGCCTTCATCCTTGAATATGTGAATTACCGGCGGCGGGCCATTGAACACGGAAACCGTGTCGCTGCGATCCTCGGTGTTACCATCCACGTCGGTGACCACTTGGCCAAGCAGACGATCTGCCTGCGTGCGAATTCGGTGCGATGTGCGGTAATTGACGCGCAAGGTGCGCGAGCGACCCCGGATGTCCACACCGATGCCCTTCCATGAGAACGACTGCTGGAAGATGCGCTGACCGAGGTCACCGGCGAAAAAGAGTGCATTGGGCCGACTACCACCCAAAGCAGCAAAGAATCGAAGATGAGCGACGCTGATGTCCTGCGCCTCGTCCACGACGACGAAGTCGAACACCACATTCTTGTTTGTTGAAAGTGCTGCGGCCAGTGCGGTAAAAAGCTGCGCGTGCGTAAGCAGTTTGCGTTCTAGTAACCCGGCGCGAACGCGCTCGAAGATCGACCATAAGACCACGCGCTGCGCTTCCGGCAAACGGGTTTTTCTGCCGAGGCGCGCAACATCGCGGTACGCATCCCAGTTCTCTAATTGCCAGGTATCCACCACCTGCTCCCATTCAGTAAGCAGAAAATGCAGGCCGAACTTGTGGCCACCCACAACACTGGCAGATTCCTTCAGCAATTCGCGGACAACCTCACGGCTGGCAATCGTCGCCTGGCCGACGTGCGCCTTGTAAAGCCGCAGGCCGATGGCATCGAGTGAATGAACATCTATGCGCTCCGCAAGTCGCGGCTCGTTACCCAGCAATCGTTTCAGCTTGGTATTCAGCGCACTCGCCAACGTGTCGGAAAATGTCGTCAACAGAACGCGGGCATCGGGATGCGTGCGAGCCAGATAAGCGGCACGGTGCAAGGCAACGATGGTCTTGCCGGTGCCAGCCGAGCCGGAAACTCGCGCCGGCCCGAAGTAATCGCGTTCCACCCATTGCCGTTGTTCGGGGTGCAGGAAGACCGTCCACTTTTCCCAAGGAAAATCGAGCGTCATCACGCGGAAGCGGCGCTGTGCATCGGGGTGATCGAATGGATTTGCCGTTGCCACAATAGGCTGGGGTACACGGGGCTTGCCACCTGTCGCCAGTTCCAGTAGCGCCTCTGCCGCCTCGGCAGGCAGGTGGTCACACAAGGCCAACAGCGTGTCCTCAGTTGCAATCTTTACGTCGCCCAGCCACTCGGCAGGCACGCTATAACCGAGCAATTCATCATTGACTCTGCCAGCGAATAGATGTGTCAGTGCGGGTGCGTGCTTCGGCGCCAGAACAATTTCCGTCTGCACATAAACCGGAACAACGATTTCCTGCACGGTCTCACGTATCTCGACCAACTGCGCGGCGCCGGTTTTCGGGTGCGTTTCCAGCTTGCGTCGTTCCGCCCAGTCATACGCCTTGTCGTGGTGATCCACATAGCACAGCAACAGGCTGGCATCGGTCTTGTGGACGGTCAAACGAATATCGCTACTTACCCGCACCGACCAGAAATTCTTGTCCCGAGCCTTGTCCAGCTTGTGGAAACTCAAACCCGGATTGGCGGGGTTGATCTGCAAATCGAACGCCGTTGTCTTGGCGGATTTCTGCTCGTCGCCAGTGAGTTTGGCGAGGCTGTCGGTGAAGGTGTCAGCGATGAGGAAGTCCATCAGTCCTCCTTCCCCGGCGTTTTGCTGGACAACTGCTTCACCATGTGGTCAAAGTCAGACTCGAAGCGCTGGTCGTCCAACACGCGGAACTTGCCGAACTCCTGTTCAGCGTGGGCCTTGGCTAACTCAGCCGACACCTTGCCCGCGCCTTGCAAAATCTCGCGGTCATTCAGTGTCAAAAATCCTTCCAGTTTGCTGATCCAGTCCTGCATGGTCATGGCAATACGCCGCATCGCTTGGCCTTCGGCAAAAATCAAATACTGTTCGGCCAGGTTATTGAGGGCGCGCAATTCTTCTTCGTTCAGGTAATTCTTGGCGACGCTCACATCGGCCTTGCGGATACGTGAGCCTTCCCAAGTCGTCAGCCCCATGTTCGGCTGGCTGCTGTCGGCACGGGTGGCGATTAGCTCGGCGGCAGTCTGGCCGTGGATGGCGTAATGCACCTTGTTCTGCACCGACGCAAAAAACGTCTGGGTGAGCGCATGGCTGGCGTCGTAATCCACGCTGGTGGCGTAGATGTCCGTGATCTTCTGGTAAAAACGTCGCTCACTGGTGCGTATGTCTTGCAGGCGGCGGGTCAGCTCGTCGAAATAATCCCGCCCCTTGCCGGGGTTCTTCAATCGCGCGTCGTCCAGCACAAAACCCTTGACGATATATTCCTTCAGCTTGTCGTTGGCCCACTGGCGGAAGCGCACCCCCACCGGACTGCGTACCCTGAAGCCCAGTGCCAGCACCATGTCCAGATTGTAGTGCGCCACCTCGTACTGTTTGCCGTCTGCGGCAGTTGTTCGGAAAAACCGAACAACTGAATTTTCAACCAACTCGCCATCTTCAAAGATGTGCTTGATATGCTCGCTGATGGTGCCCTTGGCCTTGCCGAACAACTCGGTCAACTGCTTCTGGCTCAGCCATAGGGTTTCCGCCTCAAGCATCACATCGATGCGGGTGGAGCCATCTTCACTTTGGTAAATCAGGAATTGCTGCGGTTCGCCCATCACACCACCTTGAACACCTTCATCACCTCATCCCCCAGATGATTGATGACCTCGAGTTTGAACTGTCGACAGATTATCGACAGTTCCATGCCGCTGATTTTTTCGCGCTGCTTGATGCGATACCAATAATCCCGTGGATTCTGGCTGTCCGTCAACGCCGCAACCACATCAATGATGGAGAAATACCATTTCTGATCTTCTTCGCTCCAAATAGAGCGAATTTGCTTCGATTCGAATAGTTTAATGTTACTCATTTTTCATTTCTTCCCTGAACTATACCGTCGATCATCTTGTTGAATTCAGATTCGACCTTGGCCTTGAAGTCGGCCTCGATCTGGTAAACCTCGGTGAACTCGGCAAACGCCCAGCGGCCATAAGTGCCGAGATGGTTCACGCCGGGCACCCAGTAGGTGTCCATGGTAGCTTTCTTCTCCACCGCATCCTCGCGCCGGTAACCCTTGACCTCGACCACCAGATGCAGCAGGTCGTCGCCGTAGCCGTAACCGTCATCCACGTCGGGCAGATACTTGCGTGTCTCGGAGCCGAAGCGATAAGGCACTTCCAAGCCGAGGCCGTGGTTTTTCACATAGGCGCGCACCTTGGGATGCGCTTCCGCGATGCGGCAAAATTCGCCTTCCCAGTCTCTGTCAATAGCCACCCAGTTGATCTGGCAAAAGTTGGAACGTCTGCTAGCGATCGGTCTTTGAGGTGTTGAAGCGGACGTGGTTGGTCATGGTCAGTATCTATAACGTGGCAACCGCTCGGAATAGTATTACATTGATCACTCTTATTGTCTCTTGGCCTTGCCGAAGGAAACTGATGCAAGCACGACGTCCGCCCGCAATGATCAAGAATAATCACTTCCACTATGTTCGCGATGGAGCGGCGACCACTCTTTCTCTTTAACTGGCACTTATGCTGCAGAACTTCTGTAATGTACTGTAATGTCCAGCATATTCAAAATGAATTGGATGGCGCGTTATCCAATAGGGTGGAAGCAGGAGCGCCCTTGCCCTGCTGTCGCTGCTTGTCAATTCAAGGGCGAGGGCGAACGGGGCACAGTGCGAGTAAGCCTTTCAACCTGAATCCGGCACAGAAACCAGCGCAGCTGACACGCTGCGACTGGTACCGGACTAGGGTCTGTCTATAAAAGGGTTGCTGACAGCTTCAGCGGCGGGCGGCCTGGTAGAGCGGCGTAACGATGGGTAACAGTGATTCAATCTGCTTGACCCGAGTTGAGTCGGCTGGATGGCTGCTCAGGAATTCGGGCAGTTGACTGCCACTTTTTGCATTTATCATTTTTTTCCACAATGTGACGCCAGCCTGTGGATTGTAGCCGGCACGGGCAGTCAGCTCCAGGCCAATACGGTCGGCCTCAGCCTCATCGGTGCGGCTAAAACGGGTCGCGATAAAGGTTTCATAACCGATGCCGGCAAGCGCTGCGGCACCCTGGCTGACGCCAAGCAACGCAGAGCCGACACCCAGCACAGCCTGCGCGGCCATTGCCTGCGATACCTGCTCACGTGAGTGTTCGCGCAAGGCATGGGCTATTTCGTGCCCCATTACGACGGCAATTTCTTCATCAGTAAGTTGCAGTTGATTGATTAGCCCGGAGTAAAACACGATTTTGCCGCCAGGCATACAGAACGCGTTGAGTTCATTGCTGTCAATTATATTGACTTCCCATTTCCAGTCCAGCGCATCCCGACGGAATACCGCAGTTTGCGGTTCGATGCGGCGGGCGATTGCCTGTACCCGTTGCAGCAACTTTTGATCTCTATTCAATGCGCCTTGTTGCGTCGCTTCCGACTTCAGCTTGTTATAACCTAGCGCGGCCGATTGCTCCAGTTGCTCTGAGGATATAAGCATCAGCTGAGAACGGTTTGCACCGACTGCACCGCCTGCAGTGGTGGTCGCACATCCGGTTAACGTGACCAACCAAAGGCTGGCCGATATTGCTGCCAAGAGTCGAAAAGTGGACATGATTTCTCCCAGATTAAAGTTTCGTATCATACACAAATAGAATTATGAAACCCAGCTCACCCATACTGAGCATGTTATAGAGTTTCTGTACACCTACTCTCTACGTAGTATGAAAATTCTGATTTAAATTTTGTTTTTATGGCCCAAACGGACTAGTAATAATACTTATTACTGTAATACATATAAACTATATTGCTAATTGCACGTAGCAGCTACAGACAGAATGGTGGCAAACAACACCAAGACAAACCGACCCAAACCTTGGAGCTATCAATGAAAACCACACAGACTTTACTTGCCACTATTATGCTCAGTGTCATGGTTGCGCCAGCTTCCGCGTCAACCTTCTTCGACTTTGCCAATCTGAAGTGGGACGGCAGTACAAACAGCGGATTCCTGCCGACTGACGGGGTCAATTGCACCAGTGGTGACCTTTGCAGTTCGAATGTGAATAGCAGTACATTCAACGGTGACCTGAATTACACGATAAGCAGCCTCACGGCAACTGCAACGGGAACCTACAATAGAAATCCTGCCGCAGTTGTGCAGGATCACGAGAACAACTACAGCAACGCCAATCAGATCGGCGCGGGCCTCGGCGTCTACCACCAGCTCAACAACAGTGATGACAACATCACGTCCCTCGAGGTGCTGACCCTGACCTTCAATCAGACAGTTACGTTGTCCGCACTCGAAATGCGATCGGAGGGTCACAACACCTCGTGGGGTTCTAACGCACACTTTCTATTTAACGGTGCCGATACGCTGCTGCAAGGCACGATTGGCGGCCTCAGTGCGGTTGGCACGACATTTACATTTGCGTACGGCGGAACGAATCCCGACCAGTTCTACCTGGGTGGGATGACCGTGACGGCGGTTCCCGAACCCGAAACCTACGCCATGTTCCTGGCTGGCCTTGGCTTGATGGGCTTTATGGCGCGTCGCCGCAGCAAGACTTCTTAAGCTGCAATCAGGTCGTTACTACTATGCGGTTTGGTTGGGTCTGGTAGGAGTAGCCTATTTTATAGGTCGTTTTTATGGTATATTCCTACTATCAAAAAAAGTCGTAATGACCTATAGAAATAGGCACATCCTAGCGAGTAGGATATGCGAGCATCTTCACTATGTAAGGTAAAATGAAGTTGCAGTGAATATTTTTTGATATAAAGCATGAATTAGGTGGATTCAACTCTGAAGTGCAACTTTTCTAAGTGAATTTAGGTGGCGAGCTGCGTTAATATCGGAGCCACTTAAACGACCAAGTAAAAGGAGCACAGATGAAGA
>VFJL01000041.1 GCA_009886095.1 Nitrosomonadales bacterium
GCATGGTGACGGTGATGAGTTGCGTCGTGCCGTCGGCCGTGGCCACCGTCAGGCTGTCGGTGTAGTCGCTGCCCGCCACGAACTCATTGTGGGCACTGTCCATCGCGTAGGTCCAGACGCCCGTTGCGTCGATGCTGAACGTGCCGTAGCCGTTGCTGCCCACCGCGTCGGTCTGTGCCGTGAAGGCGTTGGAGCTGTCCGGGTCGCTGGCACTCAGCGTGCCGCCGCTGCTCTGCGCCACGTTGCTCTCGGTGAGCTCGGCCGTCGCGGTGCCGCTGATCACCGTCGCGTCGTCGGTGCCGTGCATGGTGACGGTGATGAGTTGCGTGGTGCCGTCAGCCGTGGCGACCGTGATGCTGTCGGTGTAATCGGTGCCCGCCACAAACTCGTTGTGCGCGTTGTCCATGGTGTAAGACCAGACGCCCGCATCGGTGATGCTGAACTTGCCGAAGGCGTTGCTACCCGGTGCCGCGCTCTGTACCACGAACAGGTTGGAGCTGTCCGGGTCGGTGGCGACCAGGGTGCCGCCGGTGCTTTGCGCCGCGTTGGTCTCGGTCAGTTCGGCGGTGCTGATGCCAGTGATGATGGCCGGCTGATTAATAAGAACATGGATCGTCGATGTGGCGATGCTACTGTCCGCCAGACCATCGTTCACTTTGACGGTGATGATGCGATCGGTGGTGTCTGTATTGGTGCTGTTGCTGAATACGATTTGATGCAGTGCACCTTCATACGTGGCCTTGCTGGCCGAACCTGATAAGGTAAGCGTGATCACCCCTGGAATTGAGTTATTGATTACCGCTGTGATGCCGCCGGGCAATGACCCGTTCACCTCCAGGCTATCGCCAGCTTTCATGTTGGTCAGTGTCACAGTCGCCGATTCGATGTTAACGTCGTCAACATCAATAATGCTGGTGTCGATATCCGCAATTGCCACTGCAGCGCCGGTGTTAGTATAGGTTGCAGCGTAGCCGTTTCCTGTTGCGGCTGAAGAGTCGTTTGCGTCCAGATCGAGAGTTGGTGCGTCGTTGGAACCGTTGATGGTTACTGTCACTATCTGCGGCGTGCCGTCCACTGTCAGCACGGTGAAGGTGTCTGTCAGCGTGTCACCGACGTTCAGTGCCTGCACCGCCGTATTTGTGTTATCCAGCGTGTAGGTCCACACGCCGCCCACTGTCATGGCATAGGTGCCGTAGTGGTTCGTGGTGTCCGCTCCCGCAGGCACCGCCTGGAACGTAGGAATATTGTCCACGTCATTGGAGAATAGTTTCCCCATTATCTTCTGATTGCCGTGCTGTTCCATGGACTCGCCTTCCGAGTCTTCGGTTTGGAATGTGTTAGAGGTGTTGTTCTCGTCGCTATCGCCGTCGTTGCTATCTTCGTTGTCGTCGTTGTCTTCGTTGTCGTTGTCGTTGTCGTTGTCGTCGCTGTCGGTCCATGGGCCCAGACCCGCATTAGCCACCCCACCCGCTTCCATGATTGAGCCGGTTGTTGTGCCGGTGATCACCGCCGCATCGTTGGTGCCATTGATCGTTACTGTCACTACTTGTGCTGTGCCATCCGCTGTCCGCACTGTAAAGGTGTCTGTCAGCGTGTCGCCAACGTTCAGTGCCTGCACCGCCGCATCACTGTTATTTAATGTGTAAGTCCACTCGCCGCCCGCCGTCATGGCATAGGTGCCGTAGTGTTTTGTGGTCGCGGCTCCCGCAGCCACTGCCTGGAATGTGTTGACGGTGTTGTCCACGTCGCTGTCAATCAACGTTCCTGTCACTGTCGGGGTACCTGTTGTAGCGTTGGCCACTCCACCAGCTTCAATGACTGAGCCAGTTGCCGCACCACTAATCACTGCCGCATCGTTGACACCATTGATCTGCACTGTCGCAGTGGCCCAACTGAGGGTGCCGTCACTTAGTTTGACCGCATAGGTGAAGGTATCCGTCAAGGACTCACCTGTATTAAGATGCTGGAGGGCAGTCTTGAAGGCGGCAGATAAGGTGTTTGCGTCATACCCGACTTTTCCGGTCGACGTAATCCATATTTTGGCGCCGTTATTGCTGGTATCTGTAGATAACGCCTCTGTCCTAGTCGTATCTTGAGCAATCAGATCTGCAGAACCATCAACGGCAGTATTATCAAGCGACCAAAGCACAGTCTTCTTTCCGCTATCATTAGCCATCACATCCAGCGTTACAATGCGAAGCGAGTCTTCAGTGAGACCCGTCTTGGTGAACGTATCATCTGTGGTGGTAGCGGTGATTTCGGTGATGGCCATGATTTTTTCCTTTAATATTTTCTTAGCGATGAACTTGCAAAGTTATAAATCTGAAAATTAACAGCTGTCCTGCAGCTACAAATAAATTCTGTGTTTACATGATGTGTCGGATTCAAGTCTGAAGGATATTTCATACCCGCGATTCCGCGTTAGAAACCGCCACCATCACGGACTTGAGAATCTTAACGGCTACTCCAATTTTTCCGTTATGCGGTTCGATTCTAATAACCTCTCCGCTGCACTTGAGTAGCAAACTGCCCCCGGGACTATCGAACTCGACTGTAAAGTCGAGTTGTCTTCCCGGCACACAAGATGCGTCGATCTCAAAATACATTCCTGATGCGCTGATATTGCGTGTCGTGCCTATTCCATTCCCAAGATTAACGATGTGCTCACTGGGAATTCGATCTTCTTTTCTTTTCGATTTTGTCGATGTTCCCATTTCGCGTCTTAATTCCCCATTGAGCTGTTCTACATTCGGCTAATGCTGCCCTGCTTCCAAACTACAAGTTGCAAGTGCGGTATTGGATAGAATGCTAATGTCTGGGCTGAAAGCTGTCATGGGCTGTTTCTACTTATTTTTATAGGAGAAATAGACTAGAGGTGGGGATTGCGGTTATGCCAATCCTACTATGCGTCCGGCCAACTGAAGGCAGCTGAAGGCCGCTTGCTGCAGATGATTCAGGCTATGTAGAGTGGATATAAACGATGGTCGATGTGCCAGGTGGCACCGTAACTTTCTCAACCACCCGTCACTTATTGACTGGCGATGAAATAGCTCGCGATGTCCTGCAGATCGCTTACGCCAACCGTGCCGGCGGCTTTTCTCAGCCGCAGGTAACTCAACAGATAGTTGTAGCGCGCCTGCGCCAGATCACGTTTCGCCGTGAATAGCTGTTGCCGGGCATTGAGTGTATCGAGGTGAGTGCGTACTCCGCGCTTGACACTTTGCTGCATTGCCTCGATCAGGAAATTGGCTGAGCTGACGGATTTGATCAGCGCGTCGATGCGCTGTGCGCTGCTCAACGCCAAGTTGTATTGTTTGCGCAATTCAATCAGGACTTGATTGATTTTGGCATCAAGCTCGGCTTTGGCTTTTTCATGGTTCGCTACTGCCTGGCTGGTCAGTGCGCTGACGTTGCCACCATTGTAGAGCGGCACATTCACTTGCACCCCGATGCTGCGGGTAAGAAAATCCATACCGACCATGATGGGGATGTCGGACTTTTGCCGGTTAACCCCGGCGATAAGATCGACGCGCGGCGCATGGCCAGCGCGCTGGCGATTGATTTCCTGGTACGCGACTTCCACCGTATGACGCTGCGCGATGACTTCCGGATTTCGTTCCAGCGAGATGGCTTTCCACTCTTCAAAACTGGTTGGATCCATCGGTCTCACCTGGAAATTATCCGTTAGCGAGTCCAGTACGGTGACTTCCATGCCGCTGATGGTCGCGAGCACGTTGCGCATGTTCGCCAGATTGTCGCGAGCTTCGATCACTTGCGCCTCGGCCAGATCGAATTTTGACTGCGTTTCCAGCATGTCGGTTTTGGTGCCCTCACCTTTTGCGAATTTACGATTGTCCATCTGCCGCTGTTCCGCATACATGTTCACCTGGGCGACAGCCAGCGCCAGATGGTCTTCCGCATGCTTGGCGTCTGCGTAGGCGCCGACAATGCGCACGATCAACTCCTGGCTGCGCTCGGAAAATTTGGCCTCGCTCTGATTGGTTTGCGCGATGCCCTGTTTATAGCGGGCGAATGAATCCAGATTGAAGATCGGTTGCCGAAACTGAAGTACCTCGGTCTCGCTTGGGTACTGGCGAAAACCGGAACCTGTGTTGCTGACGAAATCCTGCTGGTTTGCATTGGTGGTGTAAACAAACGACAGGCTAGGCAACAGGTGTGAGCGTCCCATTATCTTGAATTGCTGCCCCGCTTCGTTCTCGTGCATTGCTGCGCGATAGGTGGGGTCATGCTGCAACGCGGCATCGAATGCCTGCATCAACCCGAGTGCGGATACATTACCTGTCTGGAATAAAGCGGCCACGCTCAAACATAAAATTGCCCAGCGGTGTGATGACAAAACCGGCATCCTTATTCCTCAGTCAATGACATCTTGACGTGATCAAGTATTGGTTTCAGGATGTAATTCATCATGGTGCGCTCGCCCGTCTTTACGAATAAATCCACCGGCATACCGGGACGAATCTGCAAGTGCGCTACCATTTTCATGCCCTCCGGCGCGACCTTGGCTTTCAGCTTGTAGTACGGTTGTTTGGTGATTTCATCGATCAAACGATCCGCCGAGACATGCGTGACGATACCGGGTATATGCGGTGTCAGGTTCTGATTGAACGCCGAAAATATCAGCTCCACCTTGAGATCCGGGTGTACCTTGTCAATCAAGTGTACCGGCACCTGCCCTTCGACCACCAGCAAATCATCGCTCGGCACGATTTCCATTAACTTGGAGCCGGGGCCAACCACGCCGCCACGCGTGAACACGTTTAACCCCACGATGGTGCCGTCCACCGGCGCCTTCACCTCGACATTCGCCAGATCAAAATCCAGGCTGATCAACCGCGTCCTGAGCGCCTCGGCCTCTTTCTGCACGTCGGATAATTGCGTGCGCACTTCTTTCTGATATTCCTGCTGGAGATGAACATAGGTAAGTTCCAGGTCAAGCATGCGATTGCGTGCCACGTAACCTTCTTTGGCCAGATCGCGCAGGCTGTTGAGCTGCTCTTTCAGGATTCCGAGTTCAGTCTGGATCGCCGTCCGGCGCGAAGTAAATAACTGCTTTTGCAGCTTGATGTTGGTTAGGTGGATTCAACTCTGAAGTGCAACTTTTCTAAGTGAATTTAGGTGGCGAGCTGCGTTAATATCGGAGCCACTTAAACGACCAAGTAAAAGGAGCACAGATGAAGA
>VFJL01000001.1 GCA_009886095.1 Nitrosomonadales bacterium
TCTTCATCTGTGCTCCTTTTACTTGGTCGTTTAAGTGGCTCCGATATTAACGCAGCTCGCCACCTAAATTCACTTAGAAAAGTTGCACTTCAGAGTTGAATCCACCGGATCATTTTTGTGCTCAATCGCTGCAGTACCATCTGTTCCAGCAAATACATTGACATTGTGCGCCCCGTTCACTCGCACGCCCTATCAGGATTCTTTCTCTGCCCGGCATGCTTCTTCAGTAGTGATTCGACCGCAGTTTTTAGCGGTGACTCCGGTAATCCTGCTGCCAGTTGACTTAGGCTTTCCGCGCCAACTGAACCCATCCCCCGGTTTTTATCAGCCCCGCTATCCACACCTGTAGTGTGGTGATGTGCTTGCACAGCGACCCGAATTGCAGTAACCTCATGACCCTTCTTCTGAAATTTTAATAATAACGATGGCGAAATTTGTTTCAGTTTCGCCGCAATTGCACCGTTGCTAGCGTATAGAGTCAAGCTTCCCTCAGAAAGCCAGCCCAGAGTGCAGTGCCCTGTCAATTGAGGGGGAGCGATTTCTACGAATGTTTGCTGCATCAGAGTTAATTGGTTCGCTTGGGCAAGCAGCCCTTGTTGATCTGCCGTTGCGCCGAGGCTAGCGAGGTAAAAGTTGATCTTGCGTATGGCCATGATTAAATAAAAATTTAGGGAATAAGATGAATGTTATTCTAGTTTCCAGTAATTTGGTAAAAGCAAGAACCTTGACCTTGACTGGCAGGCATCTTGCATTGCTGGCAGGGACACTCTTCTTGATTATCGTATTGCTGACCCTGGGGTTAAATTATCTTTCATTGCGCTATGCAGACAAGATAGACAGCCCATCTCTTCGATCCCTGGTATTGAGCGTGCAGCAAGAAGAGCACACAAAAAACCAGTCATATTTGCGCGATAGCCTGAATGCTATGGCAGTCAAAATGGGCCAAATGCAGGCGCAACTGTTGCGGCTTGATAGCCTGGGTGAGCGTCTAGCTGAGCTATCCGGTATTAAGCCCCAGGAATTTCTATTTAACCAAACTCTGGGACAGGGTGGGGCACTTTCTACCTCGCCATCCCGGGATATTTCATTTGATGAATTTAACAGCAAAATAAATGAGCTGTCACTTACATTGAATGATCGCACCGATAAGCTGGGTGCACTTGACACTTTTCTGCTGCAAGACAGACTCAAGAAAAAAACACTACCGACCCTCGCACCCGTGGAAGTAAAATGGTTCACTTCCAGTTTTGGCTTGCGCATTGACCCTTTTACAGGAAAAAGCGCCTTTCATGAAGGGATTGATTTCATCGCTGAGATTGGGACACCCATCATGGCTGCGGCAGGCGGCGTGGTAGTCTACTCTGACTATCATCCTGAATATGGTAACATGATCGATATTGACCACGGCAATGATCTCGTCAGTCGCTATGCCCACGCTGCCAAACGTTTGGTCAAACCGGGGCAAGTGGTATTGCGGGGGCAGAAGATTGCAGAAGTGGGTAATACTGGCCGTTCTACCGGACCGCATCTTCATTTTGAAGTCAGACACAAGGGTCTGCCGCAGAATCCAACGCGATTCTTGAAAGCACCCGGTTGAGTCGGATTGATAATTTACTGTGGGGGTGAGGCCGAAAACCTCACCCCTTGTTTTTTGGACGACTATTTAAACAGAATTTTTTCGAGATTTTATGCTGAATAATCTGCTCAAGAAGGTCTTTGGTAGCCGTAATGATAGGCTGATCAAACAATATTTTCAGACTGTAGGTGCGATTAACTCACGGGAGCCTGCGATGGCAGCGCTGACAGACGCCGAGTTACGCGTCAAGACCGATGAGTTCAAGCGCCGCATTGCTGATGGAGAGACTCTTGATGCGCTGCTGCCGGAGGTGTTTGCAGTAGTGCGTGAGGCTAGCAAACGGGTGTTGGGAATGCGCCATTTCGGTGTGCAGTTGATAGGTGGCATGGTGTTGCATAACGGCAGGATTGCCGAGATGCGGACGGGGGAAGGCAAAACGTTGATGGCGACTTTGCCCTCCTATCTCAATGCTTTGGCTGGCAAGGGCGTTCACTTGGTGACGGTGAACGACTATCTGGCCAAGCGTGATGCTGAATGGATGGGGCAGGTCTACCAATTCCTTGGCATTAGTGTGGGCGTGATTCTCTCGCAAATGGAGCACAGTGATAAACAGGCTGCCTACGCGGCAGACATCACCTACGGAACCAATAATGAGTTTGGTTTCGATTACCTGCGCGACAATATGGTGAATCATCCTGCCGAACGGGTGCAACGCTTACTCAATTATGCGATTGTTGACGAAGTTGACTCGATTTTGATTGATGAAGCGCGTACTCCATTGATTATTTCCGGCCAGGCAGAGGGGGGGCCGGAAGTTTACATTCGCATGAATATGCTGATTCCGAAACTTGTCCGTCAGGAAAAAGAGGATAGTCCGGGTGATTTCAGCGTGGATGAAAAAACGCAACAGGTGCTGCTGAGCGAGGCAGGTTTCGAACATGTAGAAAAGCTGCTTGCCCAAGATGGCTTTCTCTCACCGGGAACTAATCTCTATGATCCCAGCAACATTAATCTGGTTCATCATCTCTACGCAGCACTACGTGCGCATGCACTATTTCACCGTGACCAGCACTATGTGGTGCAGGACAACGAAGTGGTTATTGTGGATGAATTTACCGGGCGGCTTATGTCCGGCAGACGCTGGTCGGAAGGTCTGCATCAGGCTGTAGAGGCGAAGGAAGGCGTTCCGATCCAGAAGGAAAATCAGACGCTTGCCTCGATCACTTTTCAGAATTATTTCCGCATGTATCAGAAGTTGGCCGGCATGACGGGTACGGCGGATACCGAAGCTTACGAATTTCAGCAAATCTATGGGCTGGAGACGGTAATCGTTCCAACCCATCGTCCGATGATTCGTGACGATCGCATGGATCAGGTATTCCGCACTACGGGCGAGAAGAATCGCGCCATCATTGCAGATATCAAAGACTGCTACCAGCGTGGTCAGCCGGTTCTGGTTGGCACTACTTCAATCGAAAACAATGAATTGCTATCTGGATTATTAACCCAGGAAAATCTACCCCATCAAGTGCTGAATGCCAAGCAGCACGCACGTGAAGCAGAGATCGTTACCCAGGCTGGACGCACGAAGATGGCCACTATCGCCACCAATATGGCTGGACGGGGTACCGACATTGTGCTGGGTGGTAATCCGGAACCCGAGATCAGCCGTATCCGCTCGGACGAGAATCTCAGCGAACTAGCCAAGGCAGAGCGTATTGCTGAGTTGCGTGTGCAATGGCAACTTCTTCACGATGAGGTACTGAAGCAGGGTGGATTACACATTATCGGCACCGAGCGACATGAATCGCGCCGGGTAGACAACCAGTTGCGTGGACGCTCCGGGCGTCAGGGTGACCCAGGTTCCAGCCGTTTTTATCTTTCGCTGGAAGACCCACTTTTGCGTATTTTCGCTTCCGACCGCGTAGCTAACATCATGCAGCGCCTCAACATGCCGGAGGGTGAGGCCATTGAACATCCGTGGGTCACACGCGCTATTGAGAACGCCCAACGCAAAGTGGAAGCCCGTAACTTCGACATGCGTAAGCAATTGCTGGAATATGATGATGTCGCCAACGATCAGCGCAAGGTGATTTACCAGCAGCGTAATGAGCTGATGGAGTCACAAGACATTTCAGAGACGATCACGGCAATGCGCGAAGACGTACTGAGTAATCTTATCGGCCTCTATATCCCACCGCAGAGTGTCGAGGAACAGTGGGACATACCAGGGCTGGAAAAGGGGCTGGTCGCCGAATATCAGTTACATTTACCGCTGCACGAGTGGCTGGAAAAAGAGCCTAATCTGCATGAGGAGAATTTACTTCAGCGCGTTGCCGGGGTAGCGCATGAGCATTATCAGAATAAAGTACAGCAGGTTGGTGCCAATGTCATGCACCATTATGAGCGTGCGGTGTTACTGCAGAGCCTCGATACCCATTGGCGTGAGCATTTAGCAGCGCTAGATCACTTGCGCCAAGGCATCCATTTGCGTGGTTATGCACACAAGAATCCCAAACAAGAATACAAGCGTGAAGCTTTCGACCTATTTGCTACCATGCTGGAAGAAATCAAGACTGAAGTCACCAGGATACTCATGACGGTCCAGATCAAGAGTGAGCAACAGGTAGAAGAAATAGCGGAAGCGCCGCGGCTACCAGTAAATGTTCAGTATCACCATGCGGCTTATGAGGAAGCCTTGGGGGATGATGGTGAGCACGAAGATAGGCAGGAGAAACATCAGCCGTTCGTGCGACAAAGTGGCAAGGTTGGCCGCAATGATCCGTGTCCATGTGGATCCGGGAAGAAGTATAAGCAGTGTCACGGTAAACTGAGTTAACTGCACCAGATATTTGCCGGATATGCCCTGATAGCTGCGTCTCCTGACGCCACCGAAAAAGGTTTTATCGGCAAGAGACTCGCAGGTGTGCCACTGTGCCCAATTCCTCACTATTCATACTCATTGCCCTTGTATCTATTGCAATCAGTCTCGGCTGCGCATTAAAACTCAAATCCCTCGGGGAAATGGTTCAGCTGGTGATGATTGATTTCAGGGTATAATCCGATACTCGACACATCAACCATTCTTGGTTCGGCGATTCCAATCATTCTCGTCGGCCATGTCCGCAACAACACTCATGAATGTTTTTTACGAAGAAGAAGGTGTTTTCAAAGTGGGCGCCATCCATGCTGATAACACGACTTCACTGCAAGTAGAAGCACCCCACGGTAAGCGCTCGAAAATCAAAGCTGCATCGGTACTGCTGCGGTTTGACACGCTACCTCTATCAGAATTTATGCATTTCGCACAAAAAATAGCAGATGATCTGGATCTGAATTTCCTTTGGGAGTGTTGTGTAAGTGATGCCGAGTTTGCCAGCGATGCTCTGGCTGCAGATTATTTTGGCCATTCTCCTGGTCCGGTAGAGGCGGCGGCAGTGCTGATCCGGTTGCACGCTGCGCCGATGTATTTTTATAAAAAGGGCCGGGGACGATATAAAGCTGCGCCGCCTGAAGCGCTCAAGGCAGCGCTCGCTAGCCAGGAAAAAAAACGCCTCCAGGCAGAACAGCAATCTCAATATGTGAAGTTGTTGGCAGCATCCACTCTACCGGATGAGTTCAGGCCGTTGTTGTCCGATCTGCTCTATCGGCCTGACAAGAATACGATTGAATGGAAGGCACTGGATGCCGCCTGCACTGCCGCAAAATTAAGCGTTCCCAGACTTTTGGAGAAATGTGGTGCAATACCGTCCTCGCATGACTATCATTTCAACCGATTTTTACTGGAGTATTTTCCAGAAGGTACAGGCTTTGGTCTACTTGTTGCGAACGATGAACTGAGCGACCCGGCGGACTTACCGGTAGCGGATGTAGCTGTTTTCAGCATAGACGATGCCACTACCACCGAAATTGATGATGCTTTTTCGGTTACACCGTTGACTCTCGGTAGCTTTCGTATCGGTATCCACATTGCTGCCCCTGCTTTAGGGATTGCACCAGGATCACTTTTGGACAGAGTGCTGGCAAAGCGTCTCTCTACCGTCTACCTGCCGGGTAACAAAGTTACCATGTTGCCGGAAGCCGTGATACACCACTACACGCTGGGTGAAGAACGTTTGTGCCCGGCACTTTCAATGTATCTCGACGTGGCCGATGATTTCACCATAATCGCCAAGCACAGCCGTATCGAGCAGGTAAGAGTCGCCACGAACCTGCGACACGACACGCTGGAGCAACACTTTAATGAGTACACCCTGGCGAGTGACAGTCTTGATCATCCTTTCGGCAAAGAGTTGCGGACGCTCTGGAATTTTTCCTGCAAGATGGAGATGTTGCGCGGCAAAGCCAGCGACAGCAACAACGATAAAATTGATTACAGTTTCAATGTTGAAGATGATCACGTCGCTATCAGCGAGCGCCGGCGTGGCTCACCGATCGACAAGGTGGTGTCGGAATTGATGATTTACGTCAATACAGAATGGGGTAAACAACTGGCCGATGGTGGTGTCGCCGGTATCTATCGCAGCCAGAGCGGCGGCAAGGTAAGAATGAGCACATCTCCTGCGCCACACCAGGGTTTGGGTGTCTCTCAGTATGCCTGGATCAGTTCACCGATGCGGCGCTATGTAGATCTCATTAACCAGCGACAACTAATCGCACTATTACGTAGAGAAACGCCACCCTACACTAGAGAAAGCGATGATCTGTTGCTGGCAATGCGGGATTTTGAAGTAGTTTACGAAGCCTATGGGGATTTTCAGCGTAGTATGGAGCGCTACTGGTGTTTGCGCTGGTTGTTGCAGGAGAACATCAGTACAACTGGTGCACAGGTACTTAAGGAAAATCTGGTGAAATTGGATCGCCTGCCGCTAGTAATACGGGTACCCTCATTGCCGGACATGATGCCAGAAACGCATATTGAAGTGGAGATTTCCCAAGTTGATTTGTTGGATCTCACATGCAATGCAAGATTTCTACGTAAACTGGAAGCCTGAATTAGCGACTGTCCATGTGACAAGCGTGCTGTTGTTGCTTACAATGGGCGCAACATGAAACGCTCCCGAGCTTAATTTTCAAATTCTCCAGTACGTTGACCGCCACACCAAATATATCAGATTTCAATCTCGCCACATTTCGAAGATGGCCGCTTGATCCATCATTACGCTTAAACGTAGCAATACTGCTGTCACTGATTTTTCATGCAATTGTATTGTTTGGTGTTACCTTCAAGCTGTCGCCTCCAGGAATAGATAAAGCCGCAATACCGCTGGAAGTAGTGCTGGTCAATAGTAAATCTGTATTGAAACCGCATAAGGCAGATACGCTGGCGCAGGCTAACCTGGATGGCGGTGGCAACACTGACGACAACCGCCGTGCCAAGACTCCTCTCCCACTATTGCCGGAGCATAGGCAACGGGCTGATACAGTCGATGCCAACCAAAAGGCCGAGCAGCTTGAACAGGAGGCGAAAAAGCTGATGACGATGGTTAATAGTAAACGAGACATCCATCAACTCGATCTTCATTCAGAGCAACTTGAACAGAGGCAGAATATTCCTAACGTCACGGATCTGGTTCAACGCAGCCTTGAAATTGCACGCATGGAAGCACATATTTCCAAGGATTACGAAGCTTATCAGAAGCGCCCAAAACGGAGATTCGTTGGTGCTCGTGCACAGGAATACCGTTTTGCCCGCTATGTCGAAGACTGGCGAGCCAAGGTGGAGCGGATTGGAAATCTGAATTATCCTGAAGCCGCCAAACGGGAAAAGCTGTTTGGAAGTTTGCAACTCACTGTTGGTATCAGGTCTGATGGCAGCCTGGAATCGGTCGAAATCAATCGCTCTTCAGGAAAAAAGATTTTGGATGAGGCGGCAATACGTATTGTAAAACTCGCCGGGCAGAATGGGTTTTCCCCTTTTCCACCTGATATCAGTCAAGATACCGATATCCTGCATATCACTCGCACTTGGGTATTTACCCGGTTAGACGAGTTGCTGAGTGAATAATCACAGGTCTCGGAGTAATTCTAATTCAAGTTCGAAAGTGAGACGAGGCGATGACGAACGAACGCCGCAGACAGTATGCCCCCAAGATGACTTTCTTCGGGGCGCATAGTACAGCCAGGTGCGAGTGAGGATGTCAACGAAGCGTCGCTAATGGAATTGGAATAAGGCTTGTTTGACACTGCGGTTTAACCACTAATTATTGTACTTATGCCTGATCTTTATGCCGTCATCGGCAACCCCATCGCTCATAGTAAATCACCGTTGATTCATGCCGAATTTTCCCGACAGACCGATCAGGATATGCGCTATGAAGCCATACTTGCGCCGCCAGATGGCTTTGCCATAGCGGTAACAACCTTCCGGCAATGTGGTGGCAAGGGCATGAATGTGACCGTTCCATTCAAGCTTGAAGCCTGCAAGATTTCGACCCGCCTGACCGAACGGGCCGATGTCGCCCAGGCGGTCAACACGCTCATGTTCGACGACAATGAAATTCTTGGCGACAATACCGATGGTGCCGGATTAGTGCGCGATATTGTAATCAATTTAGGTTTTGTCATTACGGGCAAACGGGTGTTGTTAATGGGTGCGGGCGGGGCCGCCCGTGGCGTATTACTGCCGCTACTGGAACACCAGCCGCATATGCTGACCATCGCCAATCGCACCGTACAGAAAGCGCACGAACTGCAGCAGCAGTTTTCCTCCTACGGAAGTGTTGCGTCCAGCGATTATGCTGATCTTGCCGGTCAAAAATTTGATTTTGTTATTAACGCTACTTCTGCCAGCCTGAGTGGCGAACTGCCACCATTGCCACCAAGCGTGTTCGCTGCCGAGTCGCTGGCCTACGACATGATGTACGGCAATGGGCTGACACCTTTTCTACAATTTGCACAACAGCATGGTGTGATTCACCTGGCTGATGGCATTGGTATGCTGGTGGAGCAGGCAGCGGAATCATTCTCCCTGTGGCGCGGGGTGAGGCCGGAAACAGAGCCTGTGATTGAGATGCTAAGGCCGGAGCTATGAAGATGCAGATTTAGAGTTATCCAATAGAGTATGGGCAAATTTCTCAAGCGCTGGTTCTGGCGATCTTTTTTCTTTCTCGTCGGCGCAGTATTGCTCTATCAATTGTGGATTTTCGGCCACATTGTTTACTGGAATTTCTATAATCCAGCTACCAGCGCATTCATGCAGGAGCGACTGGATGGGCTGCAGGAGAAAAATCCCGAAGCAATGTTGCGCCATCAATGGGTGCCCTATGAGCGGATTTCCCTTAATCTCAAGCGCGCTATCATTGCTGCTGAAGATGGCATATTTCTGCAGCATGAAGGCTTTGATTTCGAGGCCATCCAGAAAGCCTACGAAAAGAATCTGGAAAAGGGAAAGTTCGTCAGGGGTGGCTCCACCATCAGCCAGCAGTTGGCGAAAAATATGTTTCTCTCTGGCAAAAAAACACCGTGGCGCAAGATCCAGGAAGCTGTCATTACGCTGATGCTTGAAAATGTGATGTCCAAGCGCCGCATTCTGGAAATCTACTTGAACAAGATTGAATGGGGTAATGGTATATTCGGCGCGGAAGCTGCCAGCCGCCACTATTATGGTGTCTCTGCTTCAGCCCTTACAGCAATACAAGCTGCCCGTCTCGCCGCGATGGTTCCCAACCCACGTTTCTATGATCTCAATCGCAATACGCCGTGGCTACTGAAAAAAACCGATATTATTCTCAACCGAATGGTTTCGACACAAATTCCATGACAACTCGTGGCTGGGTCGTCGCCAATGCGGTGCATATTGTTCCCCGTTCACCGTCCCCCCCAGCCGGAATTTTTCATAAAAGAGGGTAACTCTCGTTTACTTATTGCAGGCTCATGTCATGAGCTTCTCACTCTGCATACTGGCATTGTCCAAACCCCGGTGGATACCCAATCAATGCCGCGCGCGCCCGTGCTATTGTCATAGACATCGAAAGCCACCTGCCCGGTACCGGCAAGCTGCGGTTTATCGAAGTGAAAAGCCGCATCTCCGGTGCGCCCGCCATTACTGTTGCGCGCAACGACATTCTTTACTCGCTTAACAAGCTGGACGGCTTCATCGACACCATCGTCGAATTCACAGGCAACGACAGCCATTGCACCCACTATCTGCGCCAGCCATTTCAGCGCGAGCTCGACTTTGGCGCGACGAGCGTGAATTACGATTTTGCCGAACTTCTTGCACGGGCACAAACGCCAAGATGAAATCTGTTTCTTGCTGGATTGTGCCGACGAGTTGTAGTAAAGTAAAAAAGTAATGATTGCATTAAAAGGAGAAAATAATGCTAGCTGTTGCCAAGATCACGGCCAAAGGCCAAACCACCATTCCACAGAATGTTCGCGTTGCGTTGAATGTCACACCCGGCGACCTGATTACTTGGGAAGTCGGCGCTGACGGCACAGCGACCGTGCGCCGTGTTCAGCCGATGGACATAGAGTACCTGCGTGCTGTCGAAGGCACGCTGAGCGAATGGGCGGGTGCCGCTGACGAGGAGGCTTACCGTGAGCTTTGATCGCTATGTGGTCGTGCGCGTGCCTTTCCCGTTTACCGACCGCAACGCCGCCAAAAATCGCCCCGCAGTGGTGCTCTCCGATCCGGCTGCCTTCAACACCCCAGCTGGTCATTCGGTGATGGCTATGATCACCTCACAGGCCAACTCCCCCTGGCCTCTTGACTGCACGCTCACCGATCTTGCCGCCGCCGGTTTGCCGGCGCCCTCCCTGGTGCGCTTCAAGCTGTTCACCCTCGACCATCGTCTGGTGAGAGGAAAGATCGGGAAGCTATCACCAGCCGATGTAGAAATTGTCCGCACAGGGCTAGCCAGGTTGCTGGGTGGCTAAGCATGGACCTGCCATCACATCAAATCTCACAACGCTATTGAGATATCCGTCACGCATGAGGGACGGCAAATAAACGCCATGACCTGCAAGAAAAAGCTCATCGAAGTCACCCTGCCACTGGAGGGCGATCAACAAGAAAGTGTCTGCAAGAAGATGTCGGGCTTTGGTGTAATCATTGTGAATATGTTATGAGAGAACTATTCTACGTGGGAAAAATCGGGCATTTCAATTTTGCATTAACACGGGTCAGGATAATTATTCGACCCGCCCCCTAATTTTCCTTACAATCTGGCAACTTTGTCCGCTGCTATAGCGATCTGCCATGACTGAAGCAAACAACTACAGAGAAACGGAAAACCTGCAAGCGCACTTGCAGAAGGTGATCCATTTGCTGCACAAGCAAAAACTGGTGGAAGGTCTCGTGCATATGCAGGAAATGCCGCGCCAAGAGTTAGTCGAATCCCTGGTGCATAAACAAAGTCTGGTAGAACTGCAAAAGCTGCTCGATAGACTCCATTCTGCCGACGTCGCCCATATTCTGGAAGCCTTGCCATTGGAAGATCGTCTGACGATCTGGAATCTGGTTAAGGTGGAGCGTGACGGCGAGATTCTGCTGGAAGTTTCCGATGCGGTACGCGAAACGCTTATCGCTGCTATGGACAGCGACGAGCTGATAGCCGCGACGGAGCAGCTTGATGCTGATGAGATTGCCGATCTTGCTCCCGATTTGCCGCGCTATGTTATCGACGATGTGTTCCAGTCGTTGCCAATGGAGGAGCGCGAGCAGTTGCGTGCCGCCATGTCCTACCCGGAAGATGTAGTGGGGGCGCTAATGGATTTCGATATAGTCACGATTCGCGACGATGTGACACTGGAAGTGGTGTTGCGCTACCTGCGCCGCCTGGACGAGTTGCCTGGCCATACTGACCAGTTATTCGTGGTGGATCGGGACGAGCGTCTCAAGGGTGTGTTGCCGCTAAATCGTCTACTGGTGAGTGATCCAGATACCGAAGTGGCGGCAGTGATGTCTACCGAAATATTGAAGCTTCATCCCAACGATAAAGCGCAACAGGCTGCGCATGCATTCGAGCGTTATGATCTTGTTTCTGCTTCAGTGGTGGATGCAGACGGGAGACTGGTTGGACGTGTTACCGTCAATGCGGTGATGGATTTCATCCGCGAGGAATCGGAAAATGAAGCGCTCAAGCTGGGTGGCTTGAGCGAAGAAGAGGACTTGTTTGCGCCAGTGTGGAAGAGTGTAAAGAACCGCTGGATCTGGTTGGCGATTAATCTGGTAACGGCATTCATTGCCTCA
>VFJL01000044.1 GCA_009886095.1 Nitrosomonadales bacterium
CCCAGTTTTTTCACGCCGCGCATTATGCTGAGTTTCGCCACGCTGACTTTTACCCACGGCGCCTTGAACTCAATCAGGATAATTTGGGCGATGTGTTCGGCCAGAGCTTCCAGTAGAGAGAAATGTTTTTGCGCGAGGGTTTCGTTGATGCGTTCGACAATGCGCGCGTAATCCAATGCATCTTCAAAATTGTCAGTCTGGCAGGCGCGGCTTGACGGTAAGGCGATTTCCAGGTCGAGTTGGATAGTTTGCGCGACCTTGCGTTCCCATGGGTAAATGCCGATCAGGGTCTTGGCCTTGAGTTCGTGTAGAAAAATGATATCCATAAGGAATTGAGGTGAATTTCGGGATGCTTCGTCGACAGGGAGTTTTCACGTAAAATCAAAAGGATTTTATTCCATTTATAGAGGCGGTGCTAATCGCAATGACGATAATGGTTTTTATACTACTGGCTTACTTGCTCGGATCTGTTTCTTTTGCGCTGGTGGCGAGCTGGATTTTCAAGCTGCCTGATCCGCGTACTTATGGTTCGGGAAATCCCGGTGCTACCAATGTGTTGCGCAGCGGCAAGAAAGCGGCGGCAGCGTTGACACTGCTGGGCGATGCAGGCAAGGGTTGGTTGGCGATCATGTTGGCGCAACATTTCGCACCAGTCTGGGGGCTGGGTAACGAGTCGGTTGCTGCGGTGGCGCTGGCAGTTTTTCTTGGCCATGTATTTCCGGTATTTTTGCGTTTCGAGGGTGGTAAGGGTGTGGCGACGGCAGTGGGCGTGCTGCTGGGATTGAGTCTGGGGATGGGGTTGCTGGCGATTGTAACCTGGATGCTGGTCGTGGCGATCTGGCGTATTTCATCGCTGTCCGCATTGGCAGCGGCGGCACTCGCGCCAATCTATGCGATTTTTTTTCTTGGTTTTGAGGTCAATACCCTGGCGGTTCTCATCATGTCGCTACTACTCATCTGGCGGCATAAGTCGAATATCGCCAATCTGGTTGCGGGTAAGGAAGCGCGCATCGGTAAGAGTGGCTAACTGCTAAGCGGCGCATTCAGCATCTCCAGATGCCATCGTGCTCTTACCGTAAAACTTCCTGATTGCTGGTCTCTGACGCCTGATTCCTTTAATCGCATTGCGCCCGCAAATGCGATCATGGCACCATTGTCGGTGCAAAATTCAAGTTCAGGATAGAAAACGACTGCTCCCATTTGCTCTGTACGACGGGAGAGGCTTTCGCGCAGTTGACGATTAGCGCCCACGCCACCTGCGACTACCAGTTGGGTGAGGCCGGTTTGTATCAGTGCCGCCAACGATTTTTCTGTCAGCACCTCCACGATCGCTTCCTGGAAGGCAAGGGCGATGCCACCCCGGGTTTGTTGCGTGATTCCATGTTTGTTTGCCAGCGTTAGCACAGCGGTTTTCAGGCCGCTGAAACTGAAATTGAGATCGCCGCTGTGAAGCATGGGGCGGGGAAGTTTAAACTGTCTTGGTTTGCCCGATGCGGAAAATTCTGTAGCGAGTTTTGACAGCGCCGGACCGCCGGGATAACCCAGTCCCAGCAGTTTCGCGGTTTTATCAAAGGCCTCACCCACCGCGTCATCCACGGTTTCACCCAGCAGCTTGTATCGACCGACACCACTCACTTCCATCAACTGGGTATGGCCTCCGGAAACCAGCAGCGCCACAAATGGAAAAACTGGTGCAGGGGTGGATAGCAGTGGAGACAGGAGATGCCCTTCAAGATGATGAATGCCCAGCACTGGAATCTTGAGCGCAAACCCCATTGCGGCGCCAACACTGGCTCCCACCAGCAACGCCCCTGCCAGCCCCGGCCCCTGAGTGTAGGCAATCGCACCGATGTCCCGCAGTTCAAGCTTCGCCGCTGCCAAAGTCTGCCTGACGAGGGGCAGTACCCGCCGGATGTGGTCGCGCGAGGCGAGTTCCGGCACCACGCCGCCGTACTCGCTGTGCATTTCCGTTTGCGAATACAGTGCGTGGGCTATCAAACCCCGCTCTGTATGATAGAGCGCGATGCCGGTTTCGTCGCAGGAAGTCTCGATGCCGAGTACAAGCAATGGAGTGATGGTGGAATTACTCTTTTACAATAAGATTCATGCTGATATATAATGCAACGCTTTCTTTACGTCACGCCCGTCATTCACTTACATCAATTTTTAAGGAAAGGATCGCATCTTCATGACCACTATTAAACTTAAGGAAAACGAGCCATTTGAAGTAGCCATGCGCCGTTTCAAGCGTACCATAGAAAAAACCGGGCTGCTTACCGAGCTGCGCGCCAGAGAATTTTACGAAAAACCCACCGCTGAACGTAAACGCAAGCTTGCTGCCGCAGTCAAACGTACTTACAAGCGCCTGCGCAGTCAATTGCTCCCACCGAAACTTTATTAGTACCAGCTGTTCCAACAAGCTTCCAGCACTTGGCGGCCAGCATTCAGGCTACCTCTGGAAATCTGGATCTCGTCGCAATACTTGGTCGCTCAAGAAAAACGATTTCTTACTTATCAGTCATATGCCGCGTCTACATTTTTTGTTCTCGCCTTGTCTTGTTTAGAACTTTAAATTATTAGGGGCACCCTTGATTATGAGCCTGAAACAGCAAATCACCGAAGACATGAAAACCGCGATGCGTGCGGGTGACACCCGGCGTCGCGATGCCATCAGATTGTTGCAGGCTGCGATCAAGCAGCGTGAGGTGGACGAGCGCATTGAGTTGGACGATGCCGACGTGGTTGCGGCGATCGAGAAAATGCTCAAACAGCGCAGAGACTCCATTAGTCAGTACGAGGCTGCACAGCGTCAGGATCTGGCCGATGCCGAAAAATATGAAGTTGGCGTGTTGCAAGCCTATATGCCGCAGGCATTGAGCGACGCCGAAGTGGAGGGTGCATTGGCTGAAGCCATTGCTGCTACCGGAGCACAGGGACAGCAAGACATGGGTAAGGTGATGGCGCTGCTCAAGCCCAGGCTCGCCGGACGTGCCGACATGGGTAAAGTATCGGCTATGGTCAAAGCAAAGCTCGCTACTTGAGGGCGCCTCTAAAAGTCCGGATTCCGTCACAATATTTTCCTGTCTCTGCAGTTGCGTAACAGTTACACCAGCAGACCCCAGCAGCAAACGTTCCCAGTGTAGAACCCCGCTTCCTGGATATCCAAAAATTATCCTATAATTAGACAGGTCTATTTGCAGGCGACCTTGGATAATTCTGAATCCGGCCCAATACATCGTTGCTTACAAAAAATGTTTCCTCCTTATCTTGTTTGGAACTTCAAATTATTAGAGGCGACTTGTAAATGATTCCCCAGTCGTTTATTCAGGATCTGCTCAACCGCGTAGATATCGTCGATGTCATTGAACGTCATGTGCCACTCAAAAAAGCGGGTGCAAATTACAGCGCCTGTTGCCCATTTCACAGTGAGAAAACGCCCTCGTTTACGGTGAGCTCCACCAAGCAGTTCTATCACTGTTTTGGTTGTGGCGTACACGGTAGCGCCATCGGTTTTATGATGGAATACGGGGGTATGAATTTTATCGAGGCAGTGAATGATCTGGCAGCTCGCGTCGGGATGCAGGTTCCGGTGCAGCAGCCGGAATTCCGCCATGGGATGGCTGAATCCGTAGGACAGAAAACAGAGAATTCCTCACAGGATCTGTTTGAGGTGATGAACACCGCTACGCGATTTTATCGGGAACAACTTAAGCATTCTGTAAACGCCATTGCTTATCTGAAAAAACGCGGTTTGACGGGTGAGACCTCTGCCCGCTTTGCTATCGGTTACGCGCCTGCCGGCTGGCAAAATCTGGCCGCAGTATTTCCTGCTTATCAATCAAAAGAGCCAGCAGATCCATTGGTTGAGGCAGGGTTGGTGATTGAGAGTGATGATGGCAAGCGCTATGACCGCTTCCGTGATCGCATCATGTTTCCGATTCTCAATCAGAGAGGGATGATTGTGGGTTTTGGCGGACGGGTGCTGGAGCAGGGCGAGCCTAAATACCTCAATTCTCCCGAAACGCCACTGTTCGAGAAAGGTCATGAACTTTACAACCTGTTTTCTGCACGCAAGGCGATCCGTGAAGCGGGGAGGGTGGTGGTGGTGGAGGGATACATGGACGTGGTGGCGCTCTCGCAGCATGGTGTCGACTATGCTGTAGCTGCGCTGGGTACTGCCACCACGCCTTACCATGTGCAGAAACTTTTGCGCCAGACCGATAATGTGGTGTTCTGTTTCGATGGTGATAACGCTGGCAGGAAAGCAGCCTGGCGTGCGCTGGAGAATAGCCTGGCGCAACTTGTGGACGGCAAGAGTCTTAGCTTCTTGTTTCTGCCCGAAGGCGAAGATCCTGACAGCTATGTTCGTAAGTTCGGCAAGGAAGCTTTCGAGGGATTATTTGGCCAGGCGCTACCCTTGTCAGTTTTCTTGTTCAAGGAGCTAACGGCACGTACTGATCTGCAAACCAGTGAAGGTCGCGCCAGGTTGGTACAGGAGGTAAAGCCGCTATTGGCACTAGTTACTGCGCCGACGCTTGCGTTGATGCTGCTAAAACGGTTGGCTGAACTTAGTGGTGCCAGCCAGGGAGAGTTGGAGGATTTGTTGCAGATCAGGCGTATTTCATCCTCCCCATCCCGCGCAAGAGCGCCACGACCCCAACCTGCCTCACCCTACCGCTGGTTGATGCAGATATTGTTACACGATCCGGGCTACGTTCGGAAGCTCGATAGGGAGTTGCTCGTGAGGCGCAGTGAATACGCTGAAGAAATGGCGGCTGTGGTGGCATTGGTTGAATTTATTGATACCTATCCCCATATTGCAGAAAATGCGGCGATACCTTCAATTATTACTTATTTTCACGATAGTCCGCATCGTGTGCTGCTGGAAAAGGCTGAGAGCGAGACTCTTGCCTGGGACGATACCATAGACCTGGAGGCGGAATTTTCCGGGGCGCTGGCACGATTACGGGAAATACAGCGCAAGCAACGTATGACTGAATTACACAGTAGATCTCTGAGCGCATTCACTCCAGAAGAAAGGCAGGAATACCAGAGATTAATGGCATCTTGAGGGAAACCATTCGAACTGATTCGATTGAGTTTTGATACAATCTAAGTTTTTTTAGTTTCAGCTGTTCATATATATTATTTGGGAACTGACATGGCAAAGGCAGAAACGCAGGTAAAAGCAGCGGCGAAAGTGAAGACGAAGGCGGCGATTCCAGCAGCTACGTCCACAAATCATCGTGCTGATAAAACCGGGGCGGTGGCGAAAAAGGAAGCAAAGAAAGTAGTCAAAACACCGGTAAAGGCATCGGAAAAAATGCCAGAAAAAAAATCCGCCAAGACACCGAA
The DNA here is from genome assembly GCA_009886095.1 of Nitrosomonadales bacterium. Classification (GTDB taxonomy): domain Bacteria; phylum Pseudomonadota; class Gammaproteobacteria; order Burkholderiales; family Nitrosomonadaceae; genus VFJL01. Next base: position 5,356 of record VFJL01000044.1, read on the forward strand.
AAAAGAGGCCGTATCAGATGAAAAATCAGTTGTCGTGGCTACCGTGGTGTCTGCCAGTGTAGCCGAGATAGCCAAGGCGGTGATGGCAGTCAAGGAGCTGAAGCCACGTATCACCAAGGCAGCCAGGGCCATTGCGGCGAAGGAGGCCAATGGGGGGCAGGGTGCCGAGAAAGCGCAGCTCGTGCCACTGGACGTTGAAGCACGGCGCATGCGCCTTAAGAACCTGATCGTGCAGGGCAAGGAACGCGGCTACCTGACCTATGCCGAGATTAACGACCACCTTCCTGACGACATGCTGGATGCCGAACAGATTGAAGGCATCATCAGCATGATTAACGACATGGGCATCTCTGTTTATGATGAGGCGCCCGATGCGGAAACTTTGCTGATGTCGGAGATTACGCCTACGGTGGCCGATGATGACGTGGTAGAGGAAGCTGAAGCAGCGCTTTCTACGGTGGACTCCGAATTTGGCCGTACCACCGATCCGGTACGTATGTATATGCGTGAAATGGGTTCGGTGGAGTTGCTCACGCGCGAAGGTGAAATCGAAATAGCAAAACGTATCGAAGAGGGTCTGAAGCATATGATTCAGGCGATTTCTGCCTGCCCCACCACCATAGCCGCAATTCTCGACCTTGCCACCAAGGTAGCGCAGGATGAAATGCGAATTGATGAGTTGGTAGATGGATTGCTTGATCCCAATGCCCAGGAAATCGTCAACGAAGAGATTTCCGATGAATCACTGGAGGAGGAGTTGTCTGCCGAAGATGTGGAAGACGAAGATAGCGTCGCAGTGGCCAGTGCCAATTTGCTCAAATTAAAGGCCGATGCGCTGGAGCGCTTCGCAGTAATTTATCAGGCGTATGCCGAGATGAAGAAGGTGTTGGCGAAAAAGGGATCAACCAGCAAGGCATACAAGGAAATACAGGAACATATTTCAACCGAACTCATGGCCATTCGCTTCTCTGCCAAGATGGTAGAGAAACTTTGTGATACTCAGCGCGGACTGGTGGAGGGGGTGCGTGGTTATGAGCGTAAAATCATGGAATTATGTGTGGTTAAGGCAGAAATGCCACGCAATCACTTCATCAAAGCATTTCCAGGAAATGAGGGCAACCTTAATTGGGTGACGCAGGAGAGCGCAGTTGATAAGCCTTATAGTCAGGCGTTGAAGCGTTATCAGCCTGCCATTATGGAGCAGCAGCAGAACTTGCTGGCGTTACAGAAGCAGGTTGGTATTCCGATCAAGGATCTGAAGGAAATCAATCGCCGCATGTCCACTGGTGAGGCCAAGGCACGCCGCGCCAAGCGGGAGATGACCGAAGCCAATCTGCGACTGGTGATCTCCATTGCCAAGAAATATACCAATCGGGGGCTACAATTTCTTGACCTGATTCAGGAGGGTAATATCGGTCTGATGAAGGCAGTGGATAAATTTGAATACCGGCGCGGTTATAAATTTTCTACTTATGCCACCTGGTGGATCCGACAGGCCATTACCCGTTCTATCGCCGATCAGGCGCGTACCATCCGCATCCCGGTGCATATGATCGAGACTATCAACAAGATGAACCGTATTTCGCGCCAGATTTTGCAGGAAACCGGCCAGGAACCGGAGCCTGCGCTGCTGGCGCAAAAAATGGAAATGCCGGAGGAGAAAATTCGCAAAATCCTCAAAATTTCCAAGGAACCGATTTCTATGGAAACACCCATAGGTGATGATGAGGACTCTCATCTCAGTGATTTCATAGAGGATTCAACTACGATGGCGCCTGCGGACGCAGCGGTTTACGCTAGCCTGCGGGACGTTACTAAAGACATTTTGGATTCTTTAACACCACGCGAAGCCAAAGTGCTGCGCATGCGTTTTGGCATCGAAATGAACACGGATCATACGTTGGAAGAAGTCGGCAAACAGTTTGACGTAACCCGTGAACGTATTCGCCAGATTGAAGCCAAGGCGCTGCGCAAGTTGCGCCACCCTTCGCGTTCTGAACGTTTACGCAGTTTCCTGGATACCGAAAGCTGATCAACTTTCGGTTGATGGGTATTTTTGATAATTCGAAGTTCCAAGCAAGTATTGTGACGAAATTCGAATTTTTAGAGATGCCTTGATTACTTTTACTATCAAGTACCCAGATCGGGTCTGTAGCTCAGTCGGTTAGAGCAGGGGACTCATAATCCCTTGGTCGTTGGTTCGAGTCCAACCAGACCCACCATATAGAATAAGGCTTGCAGCGATGCAGGTCTTTTTTATTTCTTATAATTTTTCTTCATGTAGGCACTGTGTAGGTTTTGCCGGACTGTGAGCTTCCCCCGAAAAATAGTCTTCCACCCCTTCCGGTGCCAGCCTTCAATAAGGAACTCCCGCCGGGCCGGTGAAGGTGTCCGGCTTTTCCCCAGCGGTAATTAGTCGCAGGGTAGGCGGGGGTAAACTCGTTATGCGGCTATTAGTTGGGCGCGTTGCACCTTTGGTGCACCTGCCTTGCGTACTTGCCACAAGTCGTATGCTGCCTGCTCTGCAATCCATAAATCAGCCCGTCCGCCGTTTTCAACTCCTAACCAGCCCTCCAAACGTAACGCCATTTCCGGGGATATTGCGGCGCGTTCATTCAGTACGCGTGATAAAGCGGCACGTGTAACGCCTAACTGCTTGGCGGCCTCGGTAATGGTTAACCCCAGCGCGGGCAACACGTCATCTCTCAATGTTCCGCCGGGGTGGGGTGGGTTATACATTCTGCTCATGGTTATTTTCTCCTAGTGATAATCTTGATAGTCAATCAATATGGCATTCTCTCCATCAAAGTCGAACGTCATACGCCAGTTGCCATTTACCCAGATAGACCAATGCCCGGTCGATAGCTGGTGCAGATTCCATCCTGGCGCGTTCATATCAACGGGGCTTTTGGCAAGGTCTAGGCGCAATAACTGCTTCCCCAGTTTTGACGCATGGCGCGACAGCATCACTCTGGAAACTCCCAAGTGTTTGGCGAAAGCGGTAACACTCAATCCCAGGTCGTCTAACCAACCCGTCAAGACTTCGCTGGGGTGTGCGGGGTCGTGCATGTCCATAATTTTTCCTCAGTGATAATCAAGATAATCCACTAGCTCCGCGTCTATGCCGTCAAACGGTGGCACTTTTCACCACCCGCAAACCCGCTTTCGCTGGCACAAACTTAATCCCGATTTGCTCCAGTATCCATGCTTCAATCTTGACGTGCCACTTGCGCAGCAGGTCAAGCGGTCTTGCGCATTTCTTCCCGGATTGTCTTGCGCACTATGGTTTCCAGGTTTTCCGCCTGCATTGCTTGCTTGAGCGTTTCATTTATCAAAGTTTGGTAACCGCGCCCACCCGCCTTGGTCTTGAAGTATTCCAGTGTGACGCTATCCAGAAAAATGTTAATCCGGCGTTTTCCGGGTAATACAGCACCGTCCGTTCCTCGCTTGCGCAATACCAGCTGTCCGCTCGTTATATCGGCCTGTGTAATGGGCGCATCATCAGAAATTTTCATGATAGATTTTTTGCTCATTCTTATCTGCCTTTCGCATGGAAATAATACGTATCGTTTTGTTAGTTTCTGCCGTAGTGATTATCACGACTTTGCCATGCAATAACCCCAGAGTGATATAGCGCGATTCGCCGTAGTCAAAGCGCCTATCTTCAAAGGTAACGGCTTGGGCGCTTTCAATAACGCTTCGCGCATCATCAAAATCCACCCCGTGCTTTTTCAGGTTTGCGGCTTTCTTTTCCGAGTCGTAGCTGTATCGCATGGCGGGTTTAATATACACACAAAAGTAGATACATTCAAGTCGAGTTTAATCACACCACCACATGCAGCGCACCTAGCGCAGCCTTGGCATCAAACTTAATCCCGGCCAGCTCCAACATCCACTCCTCAATCTTGACGTGCCACTTGCGCAACAGGTCAAGCGGGCGGCGGATGTAGTGTTGCTCCTGTACCCCTTGCGGCTTATGCCCTTGTATTTTTGCAGTGATTCCGACCGGGCATCTCTACCCCGGCAACAGTGCAGGCTTTATCGTGGGCTATGCGCGGTTCCACAAGGTGCCAGGATGCAGCGCCTTGCTTGAAAATAAACTCATTGCGACGCGGCAAAGCGGCCAGCAAATGCGCCACATAGGGCGTTAAGGGAATAACTCTCAAGCCTTCCACCTTTTCGCGGATGGTCATATTGCCCCACTGAAAATCCATATCTTGCCAGCGCAGCGTTATCAATTCGTTATTCTAGTTCGCATTAAAAGCTGAATTTAATATTCAGTTCCATCCGGCAATCAATTTGATGGTTTCAGGCAACCGCTCAAGGTTTCGTAATCCTTTCATCAGTCGCAGCAGCTTTGGCGTGGCAAAGCCTCCTACGATTCCGTTCAGCACGCCGGAAATTTTTCATTCCGCGCGCGCGCCTGTGAGTCACCCTGGGAAACCGACTTAGGCCACACCAGAGCTTGAATGACAGAACGCACAACGATATGTATCATGGTGGCAGGTATTACTGCCACGCGAGCAAATGCAATTTTGAATAAGAGTCCACAAAATACCAGCTGTACGGTTGCCTTGGTTTTGTAAATATGACATTCAAAGCGCATCGTTTTCATGGCCTGCGTATCAGCCGATAAAACGCAGGCTCTGTATGTCATCAGGAATTCAACATGTCTCGTGCTCTGAAGGTTTGGCCGCTGCTCACCGGCACGCTGCGCTATGAGAAGACCATTTCAACCCGCAACCGCGGTCACGGTCAGTTCATCGAGGCGCCGATCCTCGCCTACCTGATCGAGACGCCGAACGGCCGCATCCTCTACGATGTTGGCTGCGATTACCGCAAGCTGGCCGATCCCGTCTTGTGCGTTAAGTACTTCGCCCCCATGCGCCCCCAGATCGAACCGCCCAACATGCAGGAAGCACAGCGCATCCCGCGCTATCTCGCCCGGTTGGGACTGACGCCATCTGATATCGACGTGGTTTTTATCGGCCATCTGCACTTTGATCATGTCGGCGGCATCTGCGATCTGCCGGGCTGCGAGGTGCATATCCACGCCGATGAGCTGGTTGCCGCGCGTACCGGATTAGACGGCGGAGTGTTCGCCGACGAACTGGTCAATGCGGATCAATGGCACCTGCAGACCGGTGAATACACTATCGCGCCTGGCGTGCAGGCCATCACCAGCCCGGGCCATACCGCAGGGCATATGTCATTGTTGATTGAGCTGCCCAAAGGCCGGCCTGTAATCCTCTGTGGAGATGCTGCCGATCTGATTGAAAATCTGTCTGAGGAAATTGCCCCCGGTTGCTGCTGGCAGGATAACGAAGAACTAGCGCTTGCCAGCATTCGCAAACTCAAGGCTCTCGCCCATGCTGAAGATGCCGAACTCTGGCCCAATCACGATATGGATTTTTTTTATGGCTTGCCACAATTCCCAGCGTGGAGAGACTGAATCTGATGCCGACGTCATCTGGAATTTCTGCTGACCTCATCGCCAGTTATCGCGTGGCTGATTACCAGGCAGGAGCCGGTTCTGCCGTGGTTGTGCTACGTATCGATCAGTACTCCGAGTCCCTGTCGCTGCTCTTTGCGGCGTCAGGTCATCAATGTGGAACCTTCATCACCGCCTACAATCCGCATAGCCAACCTCAAAATCTTGCGGCGAACCAAGCGGCACAAGCACGGCTACGCGACGAGTTAAACTGCCTTACAGACCAGATCATCGAAGGAACGAGTTTTGATCCAACCGGAGCATGGCCGCCGGAGCAGAGTTTGCTTGCGTTGGGAGTAGGTCTCGCTACAGCCCAAGTGCTGGGCAGGCAGTTCGGACAAAATGCTATCGTCTGGGTTGGTGCAGACGCCATTCCCAGATTGATTTTGTTACGCTAGCTTCCATGGAAAAGAGCCGATTAATTCCCGGATGTTGACCATGCGCAGATGGATTCTCATCGGAATGCTGTCGTGCCTGATCGCCATGGTAGTTGTCATCATCGGGATTGGCGAAGTGATGACAGGGCCGGCATCGACCGCTGTGGAATCGTTGTCGTCCGATTTTCCAGTCGAAGCGGTGCAGATTCCGCTTAACGCTGGTTCCAGCGTACACGGTTGGCTGGCGCGTGGCGCTCGCGGCGGCGGTGTTGTCCTGTTGGCCCATTCAATCCGCAGCAATCGCCTCGAGATGCTGAGCCGGGCGAGATTCTTGAACAAGCAAGGATATGGTGTTCTGTTAATCGATCTTCAGGCGCACGGTGAGACGCCCGGGAAACGGATCACCTTCGGCGTCCGCGAATCGGAAGACGTGGAAGTTGCCGTGGCCTTTCTGCGAAAGACTTTTCCGTATGAACGTATCGCAGCCATTGGGGTTTCGCTGGGTGCGGCTGCTATCGTGCTTGCAAAACACTCGTTGAGGCTGGACGCAGTAGTACTCGAATCACTCCATCCGACCATTGAGGAAGCAATTGAAAACCGGTTGAGACTCCATCTTGGCGAGTATGGGCCAGCACTTCTGCCGCTGGTGCTGACGCAGTTATCGTTTTATCTGGATGTTCCCATCGATCAGTTGGATCCCATTACCCGGATAGGTGATCTCAACGCGCCGTTGCTATTGATAGCCGGGAGCAACGACGAACACACGAAAGTACCCGAAACCGAGCGGTTATTTGCCGCTGCCCGGCAGCCGAAAGACATCTGGATTGTCCCCGGCGCGGGCCACTTTAATATGCACTCTTATGCTGGCAGGGAATATGAGGATCACATATCTGATTTTCTCGACCGGCATCTTCATTGAGAGGATCGGAAAATATTATCCGCGTAAAGACCGGGATTTTTTACCAGGGGGAGATAGGCGATTACAGCTGTGCGGATGATCCCACCACCTCCGGTGAAAACGATGAATGCTATGAAGAAATAATTGAAGACAAACCACGGTTTTTTGCACTATTATTTTTCGCGCAAAAAAACGTGATCCCTTATTTTGTTATTTCGCCATTTTTAAAGAAATCATCCCATGACCAGAACTCATGTCAAGACCGTCGCCGTGGTTACCGGCCATGACCAGCCCAAACTGTCCAAGGGACAACAGGCATTCAATAATCTGATCAAGCAGATTGAAAGAAATCGTGCCCAGTTGACTGACTGGGAAGCTGCCATTTCGCGCTACCAGCAAAAATACGCCCGTGAACTACTACCATTGGTTGAGGACTTGACGGATATGCAAGCCAAGTTGGTGCATTGCCTTGACCGGGTCAGCGATCAAAAAGGATTGACCAGAACTGAACGCCGCGTGATCGCCGGCGTGATCGCCGATATTGCCGAACAAGTGTTGGCTGGGCGTGACGATACGGAGTTGAAAGCCATTTACAACAAACACGGTCGTTTCGACTATGACAGCGAAGAAGCCGCGAGCATCAAGGGCATGAAATCCATGTTGGAGGATGTGCTGGGTGTTGATCTGGGCGATGACCTTGATGTGAGCTCACCGGAAGATCTGATTAAGCGTGCTCAGGCGCGAATGGAAGAAAATCGGGCGCAGAACAATGCTGACCGGCAGGCTTGGGAAGAGCGTCGGCCAAAACGAAAAAAATCAGCCAAACAACTCGCTAAAGAAGCCCAGCAGCAGGCCGAAGAGCAACAGGTCAGCCAATCCATCCGCGAGATTTACCGAAAGCTGGCCAGCGCCCTACACCCGGATCGCGAACTCGATACACAGGAACGCGACAGGAAAACCGCCTTGATGCAGCGCGTCAATCAGGCTTATGAAAAGAGAAACCTGCTGCAGTTACTGAAACTGCAACTGGAGTTGGAGCATATTGACCAAACCGCCGTCAACAACATCAGCGAAGATCGCCTGAAGCACTACAATAAAATACTGAAGGAACAACTTGCCGAACTGGAACAGGAAATCCGGCAAGTCGAAGGCAGGTTCATGGCGCAATTTGGTATATCCCCGTTCGTAAAAGTGTCCCCCGCCACTATCATGCGCGATCTTGCCACCGACATCGTTGGCACCCAGCACGCCATCCGCGATTTGAAGAACGATCTGCTCGCGTTTGAAGACATCAAGAAGGTCAAGGTCTGGCTCAAAAAAGTGCGGCGCCAGGCAGCTGAAATAGATGACTTCGACAGCTCCCCTTTCTGAAGCCGCTAAAGGAAAAATGGATGCCGAAATATGTTAAAGGGGCTGAGCTGTTCGCCATGATCGGCGGTATATTCAGCGGGTTGAAGTCCCGTGAAAGGATTTGTCCATACGTCTTTTAAGCACCGGGAAGCAGTGTCCGAGTAAAATGGAGTACGACCCTGTAGCCTGACACAGGGGGGAAGGGGAGGGCTGCTGGATGAGCGCTGGAATAACGGAAGTGGCGCGCATGTGTGGCAACGGTGTTCAGTATTGTCCCATGAGCCTTATCTCATCTTTGACAGCTATGACCCCCTTGATGCCGCTGGCAATTTCGATTGCCTTGGTTCTGGCGCCGATGGTGCTGATGAAGCCGCTTAACCGAACCATACCTTTGGAAGTTTCGACGCTGATTTTCTCCCTGCGCAAGGAGGGTTCGTTGAGAATTGCCTCCTTTATCTTGGCAGTAATGACGTCGTCGTCGATGGATTTGGTTGCTTGCTCCTGTTTTGGCGTCGACGCGCCAGACTGAGGCGATTCATTCAGAGGTTGCGCAGCGGATTTACTCGTTTGCTCTGCAGTGGGTGTCACCACACACCCCGGCAACGAAAGCAGCAGAATGACAGAAAGGAAAGTGGTGAATCGATAGTGCAATGCCATGATAATGCTCCTTATGCATGAACTACGGGTCTGGTTCTGCAGCGATGGCTTGCTCCTGGTTAACAGCAAGCGTTCATATATTCATATAGAGAGAGTAGCCGTTGTGTTGCTCCAAGGCTGATTCCAATTCCATTTCATCAATGACACTTCGTTGATATCCTCACTCGCGCCTTGCCGTACTATTCGTACTGTCTGCGGCGTTCGTTCGTCATCGCCTCGTTTAACTTTCGAACTGGAATCGGAATTGGAATAAGGTAGCAAGATTTGAAAGCTGGAGCATCGTGTAAATTCCCGTTACCGTTAACGCTGCCACTATGTGAAAATATGCCGATGAAGACAGTCTATGGGATGCTGGCGTTATGAGCATGGAACGCATCTATAGTTTTGCACCGATTTCAGATAGGAATGCAGAGATCCTCATCCTTGGCAGCATGCCGGGGTGCGCATCGTTGGCAGCTGACCAATATTACGCACATGCCCGAAACGCGTTCTGGCGAATCACTTCCACACTGCTTCAGTTTGATCCAGTCTCTCCCTATGAGGTGAGAGTGCAGGCTCTGAAATCAGCCCGGATTGCGCTGTGGGACGTGCTCCAGTCATGCCGGCGCGAGGGTAGTCTGGATTCGATGATTGAGGCTGGCACGCAGATTCCGAACGATTTCCATGCATTCTTCCGCACTCACCCGCAGATCACGCATGTGTTCTTCAACGGTGCAAAAGCGGAAGCCTGCTTCAGGCGGCATGTGCTGCGAGAGATTGACGACAGACCCACCCGCTATGCACGCCTTCCGTCTACCAGTCCGGCGAATGCTTCCATGTCCTTTGCACGCAAGCTTGATGCATGGCGGATAATATTGTTGCCCAGCGAGTCCATCAGCGCACCGGCAAGCTTGCTGTTGCAATCTTAACTGTGACACTCTCACATTTCTCAGGCACCTAACCCCATGACCATTGCTCCCAACCGCCACTGGGCGTTGCTCGCAGGGCCGGTATTCGCAGTTGCAATTGCGACGGCTATGAACCTGTCGGGATGGGAATCCAAAGCCTGTTGGACCGGTGCGGTAGCGATCCTGTGCGTGGTCTGGTGGATCTTCGAACCTATTCCCATTCCCGCCACTTCAATCATTCCGTTAGCAGTCTTTCCGCTCGCCGGTGTCCTGCCACAGGAGAAGATAGCCAGCGCCTACGGCAGCGATCTGATCTTGCTGCTGCTCGGCGGATTCATCATCTCTACTGCCATGGAGCGCTCCGGCGCACACCGTCGCATTGCCCTAGGCATGGTTAGTCTGGTGGGTGGACACAGCAGTCGGCGCATCGTGCTGGGCTTCATGTGCGCAAGCGCAGCGCTGAGTATGTGGATATCGAATACGGCAACGGCGTTGATGATGCTGCCGATTGCGCTCGCGGTGATTGAACGCAGCCAAGACAAAAAACTGGCCATGCCGCTGCTGTTGTCGATTGCCTACGGCTGCAGCATCGGCGGTCTGGGCACACCCATCGGCACGCCGCCGAATCTGGTATTCATGCAGCAGTATCAGATATTCACCGGCAGCACGATCAGCTTCACGCAGTGGATGAGCTGGGGGTTGCCAACCGTTTTACTCATGCTGCCGCTGGCAGGTTTGTGGCTGACGCGCAACCTGAACTACCATGGCGAACTGGTGATTCCCCCACCCGGTGCCTGGCGCCCGGAGGAGCGCCGTGTGCTGATCGTCTTCGGCCTCACCATCCTGGCGTGGGTGACACGCATTGAACCCTTCGGCGGCTGGAGCACTTGGTTCGATCTCAAGGGTGCCAACGATGCCGCAGTAGCATTGATCGCGGTAGTCGTGATGTTCCTGATCCCAAATGGTCGCGGTGGCAGGCTGCTGGATTGGGAGACCGCCGAGAAGGTGCCCTGGGGTATTCTCATTCTCTTTGCAGCGGGCATTGCCATCGCGCATGCATTCGTTGAGTCTGGCATCTCCAGCTTTATCGGCGGCCAGTTGACTACTCTTGCCAGCCTGCACCCGCTGATCATCATCGCAGTCATCGCGCTGGCGGTAACCTTTCTCACCGAAACCACCAGCAATACGGCAACCACCGTCTTGTTGATGCCGATTCTTGCGTCGGCAGGCATTGCAGCGAGTGTCGACCCAAGTCTGCTGATGGTGCCGGCAGCCATGAGTGCCAGTTTCGCTTTCATGCTACCGGTTGCAACTGCACCTAATGCCATCATCTTCAGCACCGGTAAGGTGCCTATTGCCAGCATGGCGCGGGAAGGACTGGTACTCAATTTTATCGGTGCTGCGGTAATTACCCTGGTCTGCTATGTTGTGGTCGCGTAGCACGCGACTGTGCTTCCTTCACGTTGATGCCTGCACTTGCCTGTGGCAAGATACAGGGGGAAATTTCATGGCGCCGTTAGCTGAGCAAATGCAAGGGGGAGGTATCAGAAAATGAGCTGGCTTGAAAATATCGAACTGAGCGGGGCGGTGGTAACGCTTGAGCCTCTCGACATGAGTCATGTCGAGCCTTTGCAGGCTGCAGTAATGGACGGAGAGTTCTGGAAGCTCTGGTTTGCGCGAGTACCTGCACCGGATCAGATGGCAAACTATGTGATGCATGCTGTTACAGATGCGAAAGAGGGGAATATCGCATTTGCCGTCAGGCTCAGTGAAACCAACAGGATAGTCGGCACCACGCGCTTTTATAATGTTGATGAATTGAACAGAAGACCGATGCTTGGCTATACCTGGTATGCAAAATCGGTATGCAGAACGAGGGTCAACAGCGAAACCAAACTATTGCTGCTGCAACATGTCTTCGAGCAGAAAGGAGCCATTGCAGTAGAATTCAGGACACATTTTTTCAATCAGACCTCCAGAACTTCAATTGAAAGGCTGGGGGCAAAACAAGACGGGATTTTGCGCAACCACCAGATAATGCCGGATGGCTCGATCCGGGATACCGTTGTCTATTCGATATTGCAGCATGAGTGGCCATCGGTCAAAAACAGCCTGTTGAGCAGATCCGGCTAACTATCGCCGCAAAGAGACACGAAATGAAACAAACTTATTGGGTATGCATGCTAGCCCTGCTGTCGCTGGTTATTGCCGGATGCGCTACGACAAAAGGAACAATTTCAGGCGGCAAGTACCAGTCTCCTCTCAACAATTTCTCGGTGGCGCTGCCGAACTGGATCAACCTGAAAATACGCGATCAAAACGACGCTAACGGAGGAAGCGTCTCTTTCCATGACGATCTTGGTAATCTTTGGGCAATAACGTATTTGCGCTTATCTGCTGGTTCTGATGCAGCATTCATAGATAACGAGAAACGTTATGTGGCCTATCGCGATTACTTTAACAGCATTGCTGTGCCGGCATTTTCCAACCGGACATCGAAAGGCATACGTACAGTGCGCGAGGAATTTTTGGGTGAAGGTAAGAACAAGATCTATTTTGCGCTGATCGATCTTCCTGAAGGATCCGTGTTGATTGACCCCAAAAAACACCAGCAATTCGACGCCATAAAGGGACTGCTCATTTTCGACAGGAACGGATTCATCTATATGGTCGAGAACGAAATGAGTTCTGTTTTCGGCCGAGTGGATCCATCTACCTTGACTACCAAACAGCTTGAGCCATTGCAGGAAACATTGAACCGGTTAAAAGACAGTATAATTTTTAAATAAAGGGGCGTTTCTAATAATTCAGAGTTCTAAACAAGGTAAGGTAGAAACAAAAAATGTAGACGCGGGATTTAGTCGTTATGCATGGAAACATTTTTTGTAAGCAATAATGCATTGTGCCGAAATCCGGATTTAGAGATGGCTCAAATTATTTTAAGAAAGGACACGCGCTAATAGGTGCGACATTCAGCCAATGATTGGAAATTAGATGAACAGATACCTTGTACAACTCAACTTTGTTTCTTTCATCAAATTTAATTCTGTCGCATTTTGTTGCGCCAATACGCTACTCTCCCCATTTAACGCGCTTCTCTATTTTCAGAGTGACGATACCACTACAGGGTTTCTCGCCCTTTTTCTGGCACCATTTGCCGGCCTTTTATTTGGGGCGCTTATTGGTATTCTAGGGTTCCCCTTGTATAGATTTCTGATCAGCCGCAGCCAGTTTCTTGCAGCGCTTTCCGGTAGATTCCAGGACATATCGGTTGATACCACTGACCGCGACGTTCAAATTGCGGCTGAGGCCACCATGGATGCGGACCCCAAGAGTGCACCGAAAGATTGACTCTAGCGCTTGGGATGGATCCCCAGTCACTGGCACACTAGCCTATTTTTTTATCTCAAGAGCTCCCATTGAAAGCCAAAGCCACTTTTGAGGAAGTCTTGTCCCGTATTCCCGGCCCCGTCACCGAGGATTGGTTAATGGGTGAGCGTTTTGCTGTTGCGCTGACTCATGGGTCAATGTCAATTGAGTATTACGCCCCAATCGGCGATGATCCGCAAACCCCACACGAACAGGATGAGGTTTATTTTATTCATCGCGGAATAGGCAAACTTGTCATCGGTGGCAAGCGCCATTCTTGCAAGGCGGGCGATTGCTTATTCGTGGCAGCAGGCGTTAAGCACCGCTTTGAGAATTTCTCCAGTGATTTTGGAACATGGGTCGTGTTCTGGGGGCCAAAGGGCGGTGAGAGCCCTTGATCTATTGCCGCGCTAGACGTGAAGCTAATCTGAACATTCCATCCAATTACGGCCGTATTTGGCAGGGTATTTGAACATTGATCCATGCAAATCACCCCTGGATAGGATGGATATGTAGAAAAATATGCGGAAAATTATTGGCAGGACTGCTTGCCGGGTATACTATTAGAACAATATGAATAAGCGCTTTATCTATCCTGCCGTCTTTATGTTGTACGTCAGTATGCTGACAAATGCATTTGGTTGGGCATTTAACGGTGAAGTATTTGCCCATGAGCTTGATCATGCGCATCATGCACTTTCTCTCGATCCAACGGCACATCTTGAAGCTCACCAGCGTGCTGTTGCCAGTGGCGAAGGTCATCTGGATGCCGCTACCCATCTGTGTTTGCATGCGGCTGGACAATATCAACCCTTCTTCTTCACTGCTGCCCTGTTCGTACCCGCTGCCATCGGTGTGGAAACCTTGACCATATTTGTTCCTGTTATCGTTCCTGAATCCATTCCGGATTCGCCCCTTCGTCCCCCTCGAAGCACTTTCGCAAGCTAAATCTTCAAGTTACGCCGGATATAGTTCCTCGCAATTTGGGTAGATCGTGATCACCTGAAGCAGCGTCAAACATTATCCACTATGCTGACTTGTTGCATCTCTATCCTTGTGTCATGCCCAGCTCATCTATCATGTGGCTGATATGTGACTGATCGTTGACACATAACGTTTGCGGAGAATTTTTATGAACTCTAGTGCATTGCTCGTGGTATCGCGACATTGGATACCGCCCGGGCTACCAATTGTGATACTGGGCTTCGCACTGAGCTGCTCGTTTCCAGTAATAGCTGGAAACACTTCTCTCGGCGCACCGCCTGATAGGGGGTTGGGTTACGCAGTTGCATCGCTGTCGGAGGAAAATAGCGATCTCACTTTGCATGACGCGGTGCGCCTTGCATTGCAGCGCAATCCCGAGCTGGCGGCTTTTGCCAAGGAAATGCGCGCTCTGGAGGGGGTGACGCTGCAGGTTGGACTACTGCGCAACCCCGAATTGGTCGTGAATGTTGAGAATGCCGGCAATGTGCAGAAGCTGCAAGGTGATGTCAATTCCTCCCATGCGGTCTCGCAAGAAGTAGTGCAGCAGCTCTCAACAATACGGATCAATCAACTGATCGAGCTCGGTGGCAAACGTGCCGCCCGGGTTATTGCGGCATCGCTGGGCCAGGATCTGGCTGGTAAAGACTATGAATTCAGACGCGTGGAGCTCATCGCCCGGGTGGCGAATGTATTTATCGAGGTGCTCGCGGGGCAAGAGCGATTGCGGCTTGCCGAGGAAACTTCGCAACTGGCACAGAAAGTAGTGAACACGGTGGCGCGACGCGTCCAGGCTGGCAAGGTGCCTCCGATCGAAGAAACCAGAGCTGGCGTGGCATTTTCCACCACGCGGATTGAGCTGGTGCAGGCGCAGCGGGATCTGGCAGCAGCGCGCAAACGACTGACTTTGCTATGGGGCAACACCTCCCCGCAATTCAGCAAGGCGTTGGGAGATCTTGGATCGCTGGTCACCCTGCCAAGTTTTGAGGCGCTTGCGGAACGCGTGCTCACCAGCCCGATGGCACTGCGCAGCCTAAAAAACGTTGAGCAGCGTAAAGCGATGCTGGCAGTGGAACAGACACGGCGTATCCCAAATCTCACCTTGGGTGGCGGCGCCATTCATCACGCACAGCTCGGAGGCACGACCATTGTCGCTGGTTTAATGGTGCCGCTGCCGTTATTCGACCGCAATCAGGGCAACCTGCAGGAAGCCTATCAACGTGTGGATAAAGCAATTGATGAGCAGGCGGCCACTGATTTACGGCTGAAAGCTGAACTCACGCAAGCCTACGAAGCTTTGTCGGCCGCACAGAATGAAATCAGCGTATTGCGTAACGAGATATTGCCCGCGGCCAAGAGCGCCTTCGAAGTCACCAACAAAGGCTATGAACTGGGCAAGTTCGGTTATCTCGAGGTGCTCGATGCGCAGCGTACCCTATTCCAAAACCAGATCTTGTATGTACGTGCGCTTGCTAACTACCAGCGTCTGGTCAATGAGCTGGAACGTCTGATCGCAGGGCCGATTGATGGCACTTCGGATAGCACATCGAATCACCCGGTCACGCATGGTGACAACACAACCCAAGGATTAAAGGAGTGAATTGTGGATAAACCTCAGCTTACTAAAATAATTAGCGTGATCGCAATCGGGGTTGTGCTGGGTGGGTTAATCCTTGCTTGGGACAAAACCGCCCCGCCCACCACAGCCGATACCACCAGCAAAACACCGATACTCAAAAACACGAATAATGCACAGTTTGAATTCAACGCAGGACCCAAAGGCGGCAAGCTGTTTACTACGGACGGTTTCAGCGTAGAGGTCACCATTTTTGAAAAAGGAGTGCCGCCGCAGTTCCGGCTTTACCTCTATGAAAACGGCAAACCGCTTCCTCCGGCTGCAGCCAAAGTCGCAATCACATTGTCCCGGCTCGGTGGACCGGTGCAACTATTTAAGTTCACACCTGAAGCCGATTATCTGCTCGGCGATCAGGTGGTAGAGGAGCCTCATTCATTCGAGGTGGCAATTGTCGCTGAACAGAATGGAAAAACGGTTCGCTGGGGTTATAGCCAAGTCGAAGCGCGAGTGGAAATGCCGGACGAGATGCTGAAGAGCATCGGCGTCGAGATACTTGTCGCCGGCCCGGCGACGATCAAGCCCACTCTTAAGCTGCCGGGCGAGATCGTGTTCAATCCGGATAGCATAGTGCAAGTGGTGCCGCGATTGTCGGGTGTGGTAGTCGCAGTAAACCGTGAGCCTGGTCAACATGTGCAGAAAGGCGAAGTGCTGGCGGTCATTGAGAGCCAGATATTGGCCGACTTGCGCAGCCAGTTCTTCGCAGCTCAGAGGCGGCTGGTGCTGGCGCGAACCACTTACGAACGGGAGAAGCAGTTGTGGGAAGAGAAAATCTCCGCCAAACAGGATTATCTTGCCGCCCAGTTGGTGTTGAACGAGGCTGAAATCGTATCGGATCTTACCTCGGAAAAGCTGCGCGCATTGGGTGTGCAGCCTACGACAAACCTGCAAGCGGGAAACTTGACTCGTTATGAAATTCGCGCTCCTATTTCCGGCCTCATCATTGCCAGAGCCGTGGCTTTGGGTACGGTTCTCAAAGAGGATGTGACTATTTTTACCGTGGCCGATATATCGACGGTGTGGACGGCTATCACGGTCTATCCGAAAGATCTGAGCGTGGTCAAAGTGGGGCAAAAAACGTCGGTCAAGGCAACCGCGTTCGATGTCGAGGGGGAGGGAGTTGTCACTTACGTCACCACGTTGATCGGTGGACAAACCCGCACTGCCACAGCGCGGGTGATATTGGATAACAAAGATGGCAGATGGCATCCCGGCATGTTCGTAACTGCAGAACTGGTGGCTGAAGAAATTGAGGTGCCAGTCGCCGTTTCAGCGGAAGCCATTCAGACACTGCGTGACTGGACGGTGGTGTTCGGCCGCTACGGCAACTATTTCGAAGCGCGTCCGCTGGGACTGGGCCGTAGCGACGGCAAAATGGTGGAAGTGCTCAAGGGGTTCTCCGCTGGAGAGCAGTACGCAACAGGCAACAGCTTTGCTATCAAAGCCGATCTGGGCAAGGCTGGCGTAAGTTTCGATCATTAAGCCAGACAGCCAGCAGAAGAAACCAACCAAGGCAAAAAATTATGCTTGAACGTATTTTGCGAATATCGATACACCAGCGCGCACTCGTCCTGCTGGCGGTACTGGCGATGGCTGCATTTGGCATCTACAACTCCCAGAAATTACCCATAGACGCGGTGCCGGATATTACCAACGTGCAGGTGCAAATCAATACAACGGCGACGGGTTATTCGCCGGTGGAAGCCGAGCAGCGCGTAACATTTCCGATTGAGATGGCCATGGCTGGCCTGCCCAATCTCGAATACACCCGCTCTATCTCGCGTTATGGTCTGTCGCAAGTCACGGTGATCTTCAAGGACGGTACCGACATCTACCTTGTCCGGCAGTTGGTAAACCAGCGGATACAGGAAGCGAGAAGTCGGCTGCCTGCCGGGGTCGTACCTACGATGGGGCCCATCTCCACTGGCCTCGGTGAAATCTTCATGTGGACCGTCGATGCTGAAAAAGGTGCGCGCAAACCGGATGGCACGGCGTATAACCCGACCGATTTACGCGAAATTCAGGACTGGGTCATCAAGCCACGATTGCGCACGGTTAAAGGCGTGGCAGAGGTCAATTCGATCGGTGGCTTCATCAAGCAGTTTCATGTGGCGCCTTATCCCGAAAAACTGATCTCTCTCGGACTGACGCTGCAGGATGTAGTCGCTGCGTTGGAGCGCAACAACCTCAATGTCGGTGCAGGCTATATCGAAAGAAGCGGCGAACAAAATCTGGTTCGGGTGCCCGGACAAGTAGCGAATCTGCAGGAAATTGGTGAAATCATTCTGGGCAGCCGCCAAGGAGTGCCGGTGCGCGTCAAGGATGTCGCTGACGTTCTTATTGGCAAGGAGTTGCGCAATGGCGCCGCTACGCAAAACGGCAAGGAAGTGGTGGTGGGTACGGCGCATATGCTGATCGGCGAAAACAGCCGCACCGTCTCAATAGCGGCTGCCGAGAAACTAGCGGAGATTAGTCGCAGCCTGCCGGCAGGCGTAACTGCAACCCCTGTCTACAACCGTACCACTCTGGTGGACAAGACCATACGCACCGTCTCGAATAATTTGCTGGAAGGCGCTGCGCTGGTAATCATGGTGCTGTTCGTGTCTCTCGGTAATCTGCGTGCGGCACTGATCACCGCGCTTATCATCCCGCTGTCGATGTTGTTCACGCTCAGCGGCATGGTGGCCAATCAGGTCAGTGCCAACCTGCTGAGCCTGGGTGCGCTCGATTTCGGCATCATCGTCGATGGTGCCGTCATCATTGTCGAGAACTGTATCCGGCGTCTGGCTCTTGAGCAATCACGATTAGGTCGGGAATTGACCCCCCCCGAGCGCTTTGCAGTGGTGTTCGACGCATCCAGGGAGGTGCGGCGAGCTTTGCTGTTCGGACAACTTATCATCATGGTGGTCTATCTGCCCGTATTCGCACTATCCGGGGTGGAAGGAAAGATGTTCCATCCGATGGCTTTCACGGTACTGCTTGCGTTGCTGGGGGCGATGATTCTCTCTATAACATTTGTTCCGGCGGCGGTTGCTTTGTTTCTCTCCGGCAAAGTAACAGAAAAAGAAAGTGCCGCAGTGGTATGGGCAAAGAATATCTATTTGCCTGCATTGAACGCTGCCATGTGCAATAAGGGGCTGACAGTCACGCTCGCTGTGGTCATTGTGGTGCTGTCCGGTCTGCTGACGACGCGCATGGGCAGTGAATTTATCCCCAGCCTTGATGAGGAGGATATCGCACTCCATGCAATCCGCATCCCCGGTACCAGCCTGACCACTTCCATCGAGATGCAAAATGAATTGGAGGAAGTGATCAAGACCTTTCCCGAAGTGGAGAGAGTCTTCACCAAGATCGGCACCGCCGAGATTGCAACCGACCCAGCACCGCCAAATCTTGCGGACGTCTTCATCATTCTCAAGCCCAGATCGGAATGGCCGGGACCACACCACACCAAGGCGGAATTGATAACCGCAATGGAACACGCGATACGAAAGGTGCCGGGTAACAACTACGAATTCACCCAGCCAATACAGATGCGTTTCAACGAACTATTGTCGGGGGTGCGATCAGATGTCGCGGTAAAAGTATTTGGCGACGACCTGGACACCTTGCTTGTCGTGGGTGAGCAAATCGAGAAGATACTCGAAACTGTCCCTGGCGCGGCGGATGTACGAATTGAACAAATCATCGGGCTGCCAGTGCTTTCGATCCAGATGGATCGTGCAAAAATGGCACGCTATGGTCTCAACGGTGCCGACGTGCAGGATGCCATCGTTATTGCTGTCGGCGGCAGAAGCGCCGGCATGATTTTTGAGGGTGACCGCCGATTCGAGCTGCAGGTGCGACTGCCCGAACAACAACGCGGTGATATCGAGACACTCAAGCGCTTGCCAATCAGGCTGCCTGCTGTGAATACAGGTGTTGGTGTCAATATGCCGTTGGCCGGTCTACCCGCCTATGTTGCCTTAGGTGAAGTAGCCAGCCTTGAAATCGTCCAAGGCCCCAACCAGGTAAGCCGTGAAAACGGCAAACGCCGAATAGTGGTCACCGCAAACGTGCGTGGCCGCGATCTCGGTTCTTTCGTTAATGAAGCGGAAGCGCTCATCGTCGAGCAGGTACAAATTCCACCGGGATACTGGACGACATGGGGAGGACAATTTGAACAACTGATACTCGCAGCTCAGCGTCTGCAGATTGTGGTTCCGCTTGCTCTTGCGCTGGTCTTTCTGTTGATGTACACCATGCTCGGAAATGTTCGCGATAGCTTGCTGGTATTTAGCGCGGTTCCGCTGGCCATCACTGGTGGCATCCTCGCGCTGTGGTTGCGCGATATCCCCTTATCCATTTCCGCCGGGGTTGGATTCATCGCCATGTCCGGAGTGGCTGTATTGGACGGACTGGTGCTGCTGTCGTTTATTCGCAGCCTGCGAGAAGAGGGTATGACGCTGGACGATGCCATTCGGACCGGATCACTCCTCAGGCTGCGTCCGGTTCTGATAACAACGTGGGTGGAAACTCTCGGTTTCTTGCCCATGGCGCTCAGCACCGGTACCGGCGCCGAAGTGCAGCGTACACTGGCAACAGTGATGGTCGGCAGCACTCTTTCGCAATCGCTGCTGACACTGCTGGTGTTGCCGGTGCTGTATCAACTGGCACATCGGCGGGATGTTCCTGACAAGAACACAGCTTAGTCGCCGCCCCATCAATTTCCTGCTCGCAACTCACTCACAGACCGGCCAATTCTACGGCGCAGGAGGGTACGCAACGTTACCCCATTCGCGTAGCCAACCTGGGTGGCAATCAGATCAATATTGTCACTACTCGTTTGCAGCAAATGTACCGCGCGCTCGACACGCAGATCCTGAAAATAGGAAAGCGGGGTCTTGCCCAGCACAGTCTTCAGGCGACGGGCGAGGGTTCTCTCACTGGTGCCGGTTGCGCTGGCTGCTGCGCTAAGCGAGAAACCATCGGCCAGCCGGTGCCGAGCCCATTGTTCGAATCGCTCGACCAGCGGATCCGTATGTATGAGCTGATCAGGGATCATGAAAACTGCTTGCGATGGGCGCGGATCAATCACCAGAAAACGCGCCGTCAATGCTGCCAGCACCGGACTGCTACGCCTTACCAGCCATAGCGCCAGATCGATATGTGCTAGTGCCGCTCCCGCAGTGACGAAATGGGATGAAGCCACAACCATACGTGACTCTTCCAGTATGACATGGGGGTAACGTTCACGGAACAACGGGGCCAACCACCAGGAGGTGGTGGCACTGTGCCCATCGAGTAGCGACGTGTTCGCAAGAACAAATGTTCCAGTGCAGGCAGCACTTACCAGAGATCCACTGTCAGCCCACTGCCGCAACAGTTCCCCTGCATCTGCCACGTCACGCCGCTCGAGTGCCACCTGCAATGTCTCGGGCATTTTTGCCCCGAGTGCGGGAATCAGCACAATGTCCGGGCGCACAAGCTGTGCCGCCGCTACCACCGGCACCGATAGTCCCTGACTGGTGTGTACCCGGTGGCGGACACCCACCACAGTTATCTCAAAATGGATCGAAGGTACCCCGGCAGATTCCGCTAGATCGTTGGCAATACTGAAAGTGTCGAGCACGGTGGACAAACCGGTGTCAAAAACTTCATTGAGTGCAAGGATGTAGATACGCATGGCAGGAATTATACCAAATTTGTCAATCTTGCCACTTGGCACGAACTGATATCTTCACTAAAGTCTGCCTCTCGTAGTTCAACTTCAGAAAGGAGAAATCATCATGGTAAAAGTTGCCCTGTTAGTACGCTTGCAAGCCAAACCCGGGAAAGAGACCGTTGTCGCCAGCTTCCTTGAAAGCGCCCTTGCCCTGGCGAATCAGGAAGCCACCACGCCGGTCTGGTTCGCGCTACGACTGGGGCCGTCGACTTTTGGCATCTTCGACGCCTTCGCTGACGAAGCGGGACGCTCGGCACATCTGTCCGGCCCGATTGCGGCAGCGCTGATGGCCAATGCCGCTGAGCTACTCTCAGAACCGCCGCAGATCGAGCAGGTGGACGTGATTGCTGCCAAACTTCCGCACTGAAAACTGTAGCTGGCAGTCCGGATCAAGCACAGCAAAATCCGGGCTGCGTTGACCAGGCCAAAGAAAATTTACAGTAAGTTCCAGGCTTGATTACCTAAGGCGTATTCTTCGGCCTGCGCTTTGCCGAGCTCATCGCCTTGAGATAAGCGATGATTTCCTGCGTGACTATAATCCGGTTGGGAATTTCCGTTGCCAACGGTGGCATCAGCGTGTTGTAGCGCACACTCGCTGGATTCATGATCCAGCGAGTCAGGTAGTCGGGTTTGAGGTACTCGACCACACTGGCTGGGTAGTTGAGTTCAGGTGCCTTGCCGCCGCCTTCACCATTAACCGTATGACATGCCATGCAATGTTTGCGAAAGTGCAGGAAACCGCGCTGTGCTTGCAGGGATGCTTGGACTGGCGGGGAAAGATTCGGAAAACGAGTCGCAAACGCTGTGAGTTCGATGCCGATCACCTGGTAAGGCATGCCGGAAGCGCCGTCGGCGAGCAGCGTTTGTGATTTCAGGTTGTCCCACACCAGGTAGAGTGGTCCAAGCTGAACCAACTCATTATTCTGCAATACGTTAATCAGTGTGAAGGGCGCATTGTCGGTATTGGAAAAAGCGAAGTACGCATCGTAGGCAAGAAATTTTGCCACCGGGATACTCGGCTGGTATCCGTCCGCGCTAGTGAATACGATTTCCTCCGCTTGCTCCCATCCCTTGCCGAAAATATGTTCGAACAATGACCGCACCGGATAGACCTGGTAGGTACGCTCTTTTTTCTCGTGTGCTTCGAAAATCTTGAGCGAAACTGCGGCAGTGCTGCTGCCAAGCTCAGCTAAAGACAAGGTTCTGACGACCCGTCCCTGGTCCTTGAACTCAATGTTGATGTTGTTTTGCGAGAATACCGGTGCTGGCAGGAAGACGTTGCCGCACAGGGCAACGAGCATGAGTTGAATATGGCGGAAATTTCTTGCAACTCGCATGCCCTTGCTGCCAAATTTCTTAGAGTCAGGCGACACCATATTGCGTGCGATAGCTTTGCACCGCTTGCAGATAGTGCGCCAGGTCTCCTCTGTCCTGCAGGTAATGCATGATGCTGTCCAGATTGACGATGCTGACGACTGGAATTCCATAGGCATGCTGGACTTCCTGCACTGCAGACAAATCCCCACTGCCGCGCTCCATTCGGTCAACGGCGATTACGACTCCGCAGGGTATGGCGCCCGCTGCGCGAATCAGCTCGACCGATTCACGCACCGAGACACCGGCGGAAATAACGTCGTCCACAATCAACACCCGTCCGGCAAGCGGCGCGCCGACAATACTGCCACCTTCGCCGTGATCCTTTGCTTCCTTGCGATTAAAACAAAAAGGGTAGTTATGTCCACTTTCTGCCAGAGCGATGGCGATGGTGCTGACCAGCGGGATACCTTTGTAGGCTGGGCCAAATAACATGTCAAACGGAAGCTGGGCGGCGCGAATAGCTTTCGCGTAAAATTGTCCGAGCCTGTGCAAGGAGTCGCCGTCGTTGAACAACCCGGCGTTGAAAAAATATGGCGACATCCGCCCAGCTTTGGTTTTGAATTCACCAAAGCACAGCACGTTGCGATGGATGGAAAACTCAATGAACTCCTGCCGGAAATCGGACATGGCTATGACGAACTGGAAAAATAGACGTGCGAATTATAACGCTTAACCTGAATGGTGTGCGCTCCGCCGCGAGCAAGGGCTTTTTCCGCTGGCTACCGCTGCAGGGTGCAGATATTGTGTGCGTGCAGGAACTGAAAGCTCAGGTTGCCGACCTTAGCGGGGAAATACTCGCACCCGATGGCTACCACGGCTATTTTCACTGCGCCGATAAAAAAGGCTATAGCGGGGTAGGGATTTACTGCCGACGCAAACCTGACCAGATTATCGAAGGCGTAGGGGTCGCGGAGATTGATGCGGAAGGGCGCTATCTGCGTGCGGACTTTGGTAACCTGAGCGTGATTTCAATCTATCTTCCTTCCGGTTCCAGCGGCGAACACCGGCAAGCTGCCAAATTCTTTTTTATGCAAGAGTTTTTCCCGATACTGAAAGAACTTGCGGCCAGCGGTAGGGAGATCGTTCTGTGCGGTGACTGGAACATCGCCCACCAGCAGATCGATCTGAAAAATTGGCGTTCCAACCAGAAAAATTCCGGCTTTCTGCCAGAGGAACGCGCCTGGCTCAGTGAGGTTTTTGACCAACTTGGATGGGTTGATGTATTCCGGCGAATCAACTTGGAGCCGGAGCAATACACGTGGTGGTCCAATCGGGGGCAGGCATGGGCCAAGAACGTAGGCTGGCGCATCGATTATCAGATTACAACGCCCGGGATCGCCAGCAAAGTTACAGAAGTTTCGATTTATAAGGCGGAACGTTTTTCCGATCACTCACCGCTCATCATCGACTACGACTATAGCCCATGACGCCCGCTGAACCATCCGGCTGGCTGCAAGCTTTCCGCATTTACACCCATCCGCGGGTGCTGGGAATGCTGTCACTGGGTTTCTCTGCCGGACTGCCGCTGTTGCTGATCCTTGGCACGCTGTCATTCTGGTTGCGGGAAGCAGGGATAGATCGCTCTACTATCGGTCACCTGAGCTGGATTGGACTGGCTTATGGTTTCAAGTGGCTATGGGCGCCGCTGGTGGATCGCATGTCATTGCCATTATTGACCCGGTTGCTGGGCCGTCGGCGTGCTTGGCTGTTGCTGTCGCAAGTAGTCATCGCCATTGCGCTGATCGGCATGGCCAGCACTGATCCCCTTGAAAATCTGACGCATATGGTATTTTTTGCGCTGGCCGTTGCTTTCGCTTCCGCCACCCAGGATATCGCGCTCGATGCCTATCGTATCGAAGCCGTTGCGCCGAGGCTGCAAGGGGCGATGGCAGCCACTTATCAAGCCGGCTATCGCGTGGCGATGATTCTGGCTTCCGCCGGCGTGTTGTGGATAGCTGCGGCGGTGGCTCCATCGGAAGTAATTTATGACCATGCACCCTGGCGCACTGCTTATCTAGTGATGGCTGCCTGCATGGCGGTAGGCATTATCACTACGCTTATCATTCGCGAGCCGGAGGTTCCTGTCAGTCACCTTGTCTCGGAAAATGAAGCGCATGCCCGGCAAGCCATCGCCCACTGGAATCTGAACGCAACGGTCACAACTACGCTGGCTTGGCTATATGGTGCGCTGGTAGCGCCTTTCCGCGATTTTATCGTACGCCATGGCCGTCAGGCTTTGCTGATTCTGTCACTGATTGCGGTTTACCGTATCTCGGATGTGGTGATGGGGGTGATGAGCAACCCGTTTTATGTGGATATGGGTTACACCAAGGATGAGGTGGCAACCGTGTCCAAGGTATATGGCGTTATCATGACTATTGTTGGCGCAGCCATAGGCGGGGTGCTCACGGCAAAAATCGGTATCATGCGGACACTGTTTTTGGGAGCGGTACTGTCGGCATCGACCAATCTGCTGTTTGTTTGGCTGGCTGGACGCGGCCACGATGTGACCGGGCTAATATTTACTATTTCGGCCGACAATCTGTCGGCCGGCATCGCTTCTTCCGCTTTCATCGCCTATCTTTCCGGTCTGACCAACTCGGCCTATTCCGCCACGCAGTATGCGCTGTTCAGTTCCGTGATGTTGTTGCTGCCGAAATTCATTGCCGGATTTAGCGGTGACTTTGTCGATGCCTATGGTTACGCCAACTTCTTCACTGCCACCGCGATACTCGGTCTGCCAGTGCTGGCACTGGTGTGGTTGGCCGGGCGGGCAAAATTTGAGGCCATGGATTCCCCACCGCGCTCTGGGTGATGCCGGCCAAGCCTTATTCCAATTTCACTTTCGAACTGGAATTGCAATTACTTCTGTCGTTCAAACCGGTAAAACGCCAGCATTCCCAGTAGATTGGGTGCCAATGTAATCTGGTGATCGCCGTTCATCACTCTGCGTTCGAGGATATGCACGCCATGCTGGTGGCAGAATGCTTCAAAATCGCCCAGCGTACAGAGATGAATATTGGGTGTGTCGAACCACTGATAAGGCAGCGTCTCCGAAACAGGCATGTGACCAGACACAACTTGCAGGCGGTTCTTCCAGTAGCCGAAATTGGGAAACGAGACGATACCTTCCCTGCTTACCCGCAGCATCTCCCTGACAATGCCTTCCGTGTGTTTCATCGCCTGCAGCGTCTGCGATAGAATCACGTAATCGAATGATCCCGATTCGAAACTGGACAGCCCCGATTCCAGGTCACCCTGAATCACGTTCACCCCGTTATTGAGGCACGCCAGCACATTGGCATCATCGATTTCCACACCATAGCCACGGACATTGCGCGTATCGCGCAGATAACACAGTAGCGAGCCATCGCCACAACCAAGATCAAGCACTTTCGAGCCTGACTGCACCCATGCAGCGATAGCGGCGAAATCAGGCCGGGACGCGATGGGTGAGGTAGGAGCAGTAGTGGCAGTCATAATGTCAGATTAATATTCGCAGCAGGTATGCGCCGAACGGGATGCGGCACGCCACAGGTTATTGTATCGCTGGAAGCCATAATCAATGTAAAGTTTCATTGCGCTTCCTGCGCCATCGCGATCAAAGCGTGCCTAGCCTGATGCGCATCCTGCGTCATTTCGGGCAAATTGAAACGAAGTATTTTGCCATCAGCGCGCAGATCAAAACCATCACAGTCGATCCCCAGCATTTCTACCACCAGCGCCGTGCATTGATGAAAGTGCTGGCAGTAGCGCCGCAGGGCGTCGCGGTGATCCGCGTTCATGTGCGTAATAACGCCACCTTCCTGCTCGGTTAACGGATAGGGTGGCAGCAGATAGCTATCTGCTGCCACCCAGTGGATTTTGCCGAAGCCGCCGATAAAGCGCAACGTTTGCGGCACGATGCGGTAGAAAGAAAAATCACCCATAGCGAAAAGATTTTGCGCTTCCGGAAAATAGCGCAGGTAGCGCTTGCCCGTCTGAAGCTTATCTGGCACCGGCTGCGCTTCACCCACTACGGTGATACGTCCCTGCGATTGAATGTCCGGATTGTCCTGGCTATGCGTGACTAGACTCACGCGCGGATCGTGCAGGATGTTACGGGTGTGCTCCGCCAATGTGCTGATGAGAATAAGCAGGCTGCCATCGTGATCTACCAGATAGGGAGTGATGGAACCGAACGGATGGCCATTAAATTTTTTCGATAGGGTGCATAGCGCGCCATAACGGTGGACGCGTAACATCTGGCGGACTATACGCGCGTTATTCATAGCCACCTCATGGGATCACCTTCTGAAAATGGTTATTGCTGTCTTACGTAACAATGTTATCCATATAAGCCCGTACCAATTGATGATAATGGCGATCTTCCATCAGGAATGAGTCATGGCCGTGGCTGGAGGTGATCTCCGCATAACTGACATTGAGTTCGTTATCCAGCAACGCCTTGATAATGGTACGTGAGCGCTCTGGCGAGAAACGCCAGTCCGAAGTGAACGACAGCACCAGGAAATTTGCCGTGACGGCACGGAATGCCGCACTCAAGTCACCGTTGTGCTCATGCGCCGGATCGAAATAATCCAGCGCCTTGGTCATTAACAAATAGCTATTGGCATCGAACTGGTCGGCGAATTTATCTCCTTGGTAGCGCAGGTAGGATTCAATCTCAAACTCAACGTCGAAACCGAAAGCATACGTGCCGTTACGCAACTCCCGGCCAAATTTCGCAGCCATTGAGTCATCCGACAAATAAGTGATGTGTCCCAGCATGCGGGCGAGCCGCAAACCGCGTCGCGGCACTACGCCATGCGAATAATAATCGCCACCGTGAAAGTCCTGGTCGGTAATGATCGCCTGGCGTGCAACATCGTTGAATGCAATATTTTGTGCTGTCAGCTTGGCGGCAGCAGCAATGACTAATGCATGCCGTACCCTCTCCGGAAAATCGAGGGTCCATCGCATTGCCTGCATTCCACCCAGACTGCCACCCATCACCGCAGCAAAGTGGTCAATGCCAAGGTAATCCGCCAGCCTTACCTGGGTTTCTACCCAGTCTTCCACCGTTACCACCGGGAAATCTGCACCATAATGTTTGCCGGTCTTCGCATTGATGCTGGCAGGGCCGGTAGAGCCGTGGCAGCCGCCGAGATTGTTGACCCCGACGACAAAAAACTTGTGCGTGTCGATTGGTTTGTCAGGGCCGATCATATTATCCCACCAGCCCAGGTTTTTTGGATTGTCGGCGTATGAGCCTGCCACATGATGATTGCCGGAGAGTGCGTGACAGATCAGCACGGCATTGGATCTGGCCGCATTGAGTTCGCCGTAGGTCTCATATACTAGTTCGTAACTGTCAAGTACGGCGCCGCTCTTCAGATACAGCGGTGTGTCAAAGCGCGCGTATTGCGGAGTGACAATGTTGGTTAAAATGGAATCTTGCATTAACGGTATAAAGAAAATTCAGAAGAATTAGCCACGAGGTTACCCGATGCCCTATGAGACGGCAATGAGTATGAGATATTCAAAGTGGTAATTATATAACCAAGTAAATCAACCATTCAGCTTCGTCAGCAAACTGTGGATTTTTTTCGGGTCGTCAGTCCTGAGCATTTTATGCGTCAGTGGAGTAATTCCCGGCAGATGGCTTCTCAACACCTGTTGTTTAACTCGCAACAGTTGAGCCGGGTGCATGGAAAACTGACGCAGTCCAAAACCCAGCAGTAACCGGGTGAATAAGATGTCACCGGCCATTTCACCGCAAACTGCTACGGGTACTTTAGCACGGTTGGCGCTACGTATGACGTGTGCAACTAGCCGCAGCACTGCCGGATGCAGCGGATCGTAGAGATGTGCAACCGAGTCATCGGTGCGATCGATAGCGAGTGTATATTGGATCAGATCGTTGGTGCCGATGGACAGAAAATCCAGTTTGCGCATAAAAATATCGAGACACAGTGCTGCAGCAGGAATTTCTATCATGCCGCCAATTTGTATTTTCTCGTCAAAGGCAGTCTTTTCCTGTCGCAGACTTTGTTTGGCATTTTCAATCAGGTGCAGCGTTTGATCAATCTCCAGAACACTGGAGAGCATCGGCACTAGAATTCGAATCTGACCATGACGAGAGGCCCGCAGGATCGCACGCAATTGGGTGTGGAACATCTGAGGTTCAGCCAGAGACAGGCGGATGGCACGTAACCCCAATGCCGGATTGACGGCAACACGCTTGGCACTATCAAGATTCTTGTCGGCACCGAGGTCGAACGTACGTATCGTCACCGGCAGGCCGCGCATTTTGCGCGCTACAGTGCGATAGGCTTCAAATTGCTCATCTTCGCCAGGCAGGTCATCACGGTTGAGGAACAGAAATTCGCTGCGGAACAATCCGATACCGGTGGCACCGTTCTCTTTTACCTGCTCGATATCCTGCGGCAGTTCGATATTGGCAAACAGTTCTACAGTGATGCCGTCAAGCGTTGTGGCAGCGGTGGTTTTGATGCGCTTCAGTTTCCGTTTTTCCAGTTCCAACTGGCTTTGGCGTAACCGGTATTCAGATAACACGTGTTCATCAGGATCGACGATTACCACGCCTTGAGTGCCGTCGACAATTAGCAGATCATTATCGCGGATCAACTGCCGCGCGTGATGCAGCGCTACGATTGAAGGGATGTTGAGACTGCGTGCGACGATAGCGGTATGGGAAGTTAATCCGCCCAGGTCGGTGAGGAATGCAGTAAAGCGGTGCTGTTTGTACTGGATTACATCGGCGGGGCTTAAGTCATGGGCAACCAGGATACTGTCACCATCCCGCTGCACCGGCGGCGGAACATGGCCTGGATGTCCCAGCAAGGCTTTCAGCACCCGTTCCACTACCTGAACCACATCGGTTTTACGTTCGCGCAGATAAGCATCCTCAATCTGCTCAAACTGCGCCAGCAATACGTTCATTTGCTGAGTAAGTGCCCATTCGGCATTACACTGGTTCTGAGTAATGTAGGTTTTGGCTGCAACAGAAAGCGTGGAGTCGTCCAGAATCATGCGATGAAGATCAAGAAACGCGCCGTATTCAGCGGCGGCAGGGCCACTGGCAACCGAGGCATGCAATGACTCAAGTTCCGTGTGTACCAGGGTGAAAGCAGCATCCAGCCGCGCTATTTCATTGCCGACCTCATCCTGTGGTACTGCATAATGCGCCACCTCCAGCGCGACATGGGAAACGAGGTGGGCATGGCCGATGGCGATGCCGTCGGAAACGCCGACACCGTGCAAGGTAAAGCTCACTCACTTTCCCCGAAATAATTACTAACCAGGTCTATCAGCGCGAGCATTGCCTCAGCTTCATCTTTGCCGGTGGTTTCAATGCCCAGAGTGGAGCCCTTGTTCGCGGCCAGCATCATTACTCCCATGATGCTTTTCGCATTAACTTTACGGCCATTGCGCGACAACCATACTTCACTCTGGAATTGACCAGCCAACCGTGTGAGCTTGGCCGCTGCACGCGCATGCAGCCCCAATTTGTTGAGGATTTCAATTTCTCTATTCTGCACAGTGAGATCCCGGATGAATATGCATGACACCTTCCCTGCCGCCGCTCAGCGCTTTCTCCACTACTATTGACAATGACTCGTTGCGGTAGGTTAGCGCCCGCACCAGCATTGGCAGATTGACCCCGGCGAGGCATTCCACCTTGCCGGGGTTACTTAGCCGACTGGCAATGTTGCAGGGTGTCGCACCGCAGATATCGCTTAGCACCAGCACGCCGCAGCCATGATCAAGCTGCTTCACCAGTTCCAGCGCTTTGGACAGGGTGACGTCAGGGTCGTCCTCGATGGTGACATCAAGGTGCAACAGGTGTTGCGGCATTTCCCCCATGACGTGGTTGGCGCAATGGATCAGGCTGTCGCCCAGGTTGCCGTGAGAAATAATCAGAATCCCGATCATATATTGACCTGTTGTGTAATGCTAAAGAGTAACGGATGAAAGATAGATTGGTATTTTAGCATTGTCGGCTGAGTGTGACCGACCAGTTGTGCGGCACACGCTATGCGCGATGATGAATGCCGATCTTCACCAGTGTGCTGAAAATATAGCCCTGTTGCTGGTGATCCGAAGATACGTTGCTCGAATGGGCGGTGAGGCTCGCTGTCGAGGTTGTGGGAGAGCTGCCTGACTTAAAGGATCGAAATCATATCTTAAAATCACCGCCACCGCAGTTTTTAAATGACTGACTCATCGCTCAACAGAAAGAAAAGCTGGTAGCATGAAACTGCTTACCCGTTGGAAGACGGAAAATAGAGGGAACCTCAATTTTGTTATCTGAGGAATTTTAGGTTGCAGCTATTTTTATAGTTTTTTCTTTTGTCGTTCACATAATTGATAAAACAGGGAGATGCATGATGGATACGGAAAAGAACCCATTTGATGAGTTGTATGACAAGATTGAAAATGCGGTAAAGGATTTGACCACGCTAAAGGTAGTCACGGCGGTGGGCGCTGTAACCATCGGCCAGAACAGCGTCACCGAAAATGGTGAGACCCGCGAAACCCGTGTCGAAAGTTACCAGAATGCCAAAGCCATCATTAGCACAATAGACCTGATTGACGGCGACATTATGACCGTTATGGATGAAGTGTTTGTCAACGAGGCTACCTATGCCAGTATCCGCGATGAGCATCTGGAACGCATCAAGAGCGCCCAGGAAATTGTAGATAAAAACATGCAGACCTTGCTTACTTTGGTCAAAGCTGTTGGCGACATTCTGGATGCCATTAAAACCCATAATAAATAAAATATAGGGTGTAAGCAAAACTGGAGCGCTGGTGGGGGTGGCAGGTAATCCTGACCCGCCCGCAACAATTTGTACGAGTGGTTATAGCGTCCTATAGCCATCAACAGATCACGCTAGCGATATAGCCCCCCTCTATTCTAAAGTGTCTTCGCGCTGATTATTGTCTATTAGAAGACGGCTCAAGCCAGCTACATAGCGACTGCCTACCTCGATGAAAAATGCATAATGTGGGCCTCAACCTGTTAATGCACTGGCGTGCGTACTAACAACCTATTTTCGAAGGATGCATTTCATGGCAGAAAAAGATACTACCGATAATACGGGAGATGTTGCCGGAAATTTTAAGGATATTGTAAAAGATTTATTCAATATCGAGGTCAACACCATTTTGCGAGACAACATTTCCGCACAAAAAATGCCTAATCCCCGGCATGCCTTGCTGGATATTGGTAGCGAGTATTATGAAATCTTGAGAAAAATGGAAATTTCTCATCGTCTTTTTCATTGTGCTTCTTTGCAGGAAAATAGAACGGAGGAAATAGAGGGCGATGCAGAATTCGGATCTGTAGAATTTGACGATATGCGCCGTAAGTGGGGATTTTATACACAAGAAGAAGCAGATGAGGGTACGCCCGGCGACAAAAAAGTGCATTTGGTTGTGCAGTCGTTGGTATATGACCAGCTAGGTGGATTCGCTGCGTTTGACATTATGCGAACCTGGGCTGACAAATTTTTGGGAGATCCTTTTTTGGCAGACCCTAAAAAAAGGTATCTGACCGACACACAACTTTCTGTTCTACCACGTATTCGAGATAATGCCGACATGCTTAAAGGGATGTTCATCGCGATGTGTCGTCGTGATAACAAGCTGAAAGAGAAGGGTTTGGCCGATGAGATGAAAAAGAAGCGTGGAAAGGAACTGACACCGGTTACAGTGGTGGAATTGAGTCAAAAAATTGATTTGGAGCAGACATTGATGCTGACCAATCAATATACCCGGTCAGAGATTGTGAGTACCGAGAATCTTTCACCATTACCGTTGAAAGATAGCGAATTGGTGTTAATACGCAAGGTGTGGGAAATAGGTACGGAAGTAATTGCGATGCAGACGACTATTCAGGTAGATGGAGATGTAATTACTCGCTTGAATCCGAATTTTATGGATGACAAGGAATCCCAATATTTGAGAGCGTATCATAATGAAGGGGTACGTATCGCTTTGAGCTACTGGGGAAATTTAATTGCTGTTGCTAAAGAGTTGGTGCTGGCTATTGCGCGAGGAGTGTCGAACAAACCGTGATAATGAGTATGTGGCGCGATTTGCAAGATGTAATGAAGATGGTCAGCGAGGGCGGCTTGCAAGTGGTAACGCTGATACCTGAGTTGGAAGGAGGTGCCGCCGTGTTCTCCCTATCCTCCACCTATCAAGGCAAAATTTATGACCAACGAGGCATCCGCACGACTATCCAGTTTGATTCGGATTACATCACAACAATCTCACCAGAAGTGCTTGCCATGCCGGAATTGTGGCAGCGGCACACGGATGTTTTGCGGGAAAAATTAAGCATCCTGAAAAAAACGCAGTTTTGGGTAGGGAAAAGCTGGCTTCTGTTTTTAATTTACCCCGTTTATACGGTCATCTTTGCTCTAATGACGGAGGGATTTCCGGGGGAATGGTTGTCGTTAACCAGTGGTGCTCATGTGGGGATGGCCATGGGGCTAGTCGCGGGGGCAGCCGTAGTGCTGGCTCGAAAATTGTTCGTACGTCTCTTGCGTGTGCTCTTGCTGCCCCCAGTTTTGTGGGCAGCCAGGTGGTATGCGCAGCGGCGTTTCCAGCAGTTTATTTCCATGCCGGCGGCACAAGGGTAGCCACTGTAAAGTAAATGGGTGTGCCGGTTTGTAGTGTGCAGAGATATTTTTTTTACCGCCCGGCAAAAACGGTACTGTTGCATTAGCGGGTACAGCCACAGTTTCGGTAAGCTATGCGTCAACGGCTACCGCCTGGCATCATCTCGGCTCCCCAATTTGTGAGGGTGTCCTGGATTTTGTGTAAACGGAATTTCTTAATATTGTTCTTCAGAGCCTACCGCACAGCACCGCACCGCACCACACCACACCACACCA
>VFJL01000007.1 GCA_009886095.1 Nitrosomonadales bacterium
AGACCGACCTCAATGCCAGCCGCACGCAAAAGAAACTGGTGCTGAAGGAAGTCAAGGCGGATGAGGAGAGCAGCGATAGCGAGTGAGGTAGCGCGGTTGCGGGGTGTTCTTGTGGTTAGAGCTTCCATATCCGATTGGCCTGCCAGCGTTGAGTGTCGTGTCAATGCGTATGTGTGCCTCGCTTTGACTGGTGACTTTGGCAATCATGGATGAGTTTCTGCCATGTGCCTGCCCATAGAGGGGAGGTCGCGCCGCAGTTCTGTCCGCTGGAACAGAACTGCGACCCTTGGCATTCGTGTTGATCTTGGTTTTCTATTCCGCAGAGAGTAGGTGGTCTTCTCCTTCTCGCTGTCTTCGCCGTTTGGATACCAAACACTCATAATCATCTCCTTGCTTTCACGATAGTATTCTGGGGTCTTGCATAATGTTAGATGAGCATCCATAAAAACTTAGATTTTGTTAATAATACTTTGTTGCCCACAAGATGTTTCTTTAAATATCAGCCGTATGCTGCGTCTACGTTTTTACCGTGAATATACAGATATTCAATATTTATTTGGAGCCAGAACCTACGTACCATGGTGCTGGCAAAAGAAAACATGGCAATTCCTATCGTACTTAACCACAGTAGCCGTCAATCACTACAAGGCCAGATTTTTGATCAATTGCGACACCTTATCCTTGGCGGAAAACTAAAACCTGGTGCGCCAATTCCGGCAAGCCGAGTACTGGCTGAGCAGCTTGCTATTTCTCGTAACACCGTGCTACTTGTTTATGACCGTTTGATTGCAGAAGGCTATCTTCAGTCCCGAAGAGCAATTGGAACCTACGTAAATCTTGAGCTGCCTGAGACTAGTCTCGCTGCAGCGCGTCGAGTTGCCACTTTGGCACCGGTTTCGACTGAGACAGTTATACGTCCCACAATTCCCTTTATTGGACAGTCCCCAGTTGAGAGGAATACGCGGCATCTAGACTTTGATTTCTTCCCCGACCGGCTTGATCCTGATCTATTTCCGCACAAAATATGGCATCGCTATATCAATAAGGTATCCACCGGCACCAATACACACTTTAGCGAATATTGTGACCCGGGTGGATTACTCAGCCTACGAGAAATGATCGCCGATCACTTGGGGATGGCACGTGGAATCAGCGTCTCACCTGACCAGATCATTATCACTGCAGGTTCCCAGGAAGGATTGAATCTTGCAGCACGACTTTTGGTGAAAGATGCAACGTTAGTCGCTACCGAGAATCCATGTTATCCGGGGGCAGCGCTTCTTTTTGAAAGTTATTATGCAAAGCTGATTCCAGTACCAGTGGATGAAGCAGGGCTGGATGTTGAACAGCTACCGAAGAGTGGTGTGACGCTGCTATATGTTACACCCTCTCATCAGTACCCCCTTGGTTTCACACTATCAATTGAACGGCGTCTGAAGCTTCTCGATTGGGCGCGACGGTGTGGTGCATATATTATCGAAGACGATTATGATTCGGATTTCCAGTATCGTGGATCACCATTAACAGCGCTTATGGGACTCGACGATTATGGCTGTGTGATGTATCTAGGTACTTTCTCCAAATCTATGGGTGCCGGACTCCGTCTTGGTTATCTCGTCGTTCCCAGAGTATTGATACAAGCGGCACGCTCAGCCAAAGCGCTGCTTAATAATGGGCATGCGTGGTTGGATCAAGCTACGATGGCAGAGTTCATTCGAAGCGGATCTTTTGGCAATCATCTGAGGCGTATGCGCCATTTTTATTCCAAGCGCCGGGATTGTCTCATTGAAGCCTTACGTCACCATTTTGGTTCGGTACGACTTTCGGGACTGGAAAGCGGACTGCACTTAGCCTGGCATCTACCAGAAGACTTTCCAGATGCGCGCAAGCTACAAGCACTTGCACTTCGTCATGGCGTAGGAATCTATTCCATTGGCTCCGGTACAGCCTATGATTATGGAAAGTCTGGTTATAGTGCGCGCACTCTTATACTCGGTTTCTCTTCAGTTAATGAGTATCAGATTCGAGCAGGTATCCAGCGTATCGCCGACGCACTTGCAGATCTACCAGCACCCGATCCACTTTCGGTAGCAACAGGTCGTGGTGCTGTTGTATCCTCTTGAACTCAGCCCATTATTATCGCTACACTCTTATCCAAAACATATTCTACAAAATTCGTTTTGGATAAGAGGGACGGCCTTTTGTTTTCTGCTTATCTGGCTTTGTAGTTGATTACCGAGTTACCAATTTGCATTACCGTTGTTGGTGGAACTTCACCCACTGTTGTTACCATATTGTCCGCCACTATACGGGTATAAATATTGATTGCGCCGTAACCAGGGAAGAGTCCCTGAACCGGTGGCGGAGAATTTCTTTCCACTGGTTCGATAAATACTGATACCGCAGCAAGACCGTCTGACAACGCGATGTGGCCGACCGGTGCTGGTTTTCCGGAAAGATTTCGTTTCATTTCAATAATTTTCTTGAACCCTGCCGGAAGATTATTGACTTGCCAGCCGAGTTTTTTGTTTCCCATTGCGGAAGATACCAAATTAGTGATGCGCCAGCCCGCAGCTTCCGCAGAGTATTTTGATTTCAATATTTCCTTATCTATCTCGCCACCAATCTTTAGCTGGGCAAAAACAAACTGTTCTACCACACGCCCCTTGTCCACTACTGCAGCTTTAAGTAGGAGGCCAGTGTGTGGATCTACCCACAGCCTATGACCATAGCGCATGTCGTCCCTGGGTTCCAGCACAATTACCTGGCATTCATAATCGCTGATGCGCTCCGGCTCACCTTTGCTAATAATATAATTATCATTGAGATTGCTCAGTGGTTCAGGTAGAAGTGCGGGGAAAACTTTCCGTAGCCAGCGCTTTTCAGCCACGATGGTTTTGCTCTCCGGCAAGTAACATCGCATCTCATCATTGTTACGAATAATCTCGCGTGGCGAACCATCCAGTATTTCAATTTTTTCATGCTCGCCATCCTGATCCAGCATGTGGACAATGCGCGACGTTTCAATGTAATTACCAGAAGAGTAGATGAAGGTACCTATATAATTATGCTGACGGGGGGCAGTTGCTATTTTTTGCAGTAAGTTTAATACCTCTATGGATGGATCAGATGAGTTTTGCGCGAATATGGGTTGTACAATGCCAAATAGCAATAACAAGGCAACTAGCGTAACTCTTGTCATCTGGCCGGACTTTCCCGCGACTCTGAAACTGTACGTATATAGCCATGCATCGCTGGAGTCGGTGAAAATTCCCGATGTGCTAGTAGATAGTCATTAATCTGGGCAGAAGTTAGGACTGAGCTCGGGATATGGACAGAAGTGGCAATGGGAGTCATCTGTACAGATGGCTGAAGAGCCGGTTCATTGCGGGCAAGATTTTCTTGCGTACGATCCATGTTTTGCA
This sequence comes from Nitrosomonadales bacterium, assembly GCA_009886095.1. Classification (GTDB taxonomy): domain Bacteria; phylum Pseudomonadota; class Gammaproteobacteria; order Burkholderiales; family Nitrosomonadaceae; genus VFJL01. Next base: position 3,426 of record VFJL01000007.1, read on the forward strand.
GGCTCATCCATCCTACTGCGGCTATCACCGCTACCGAGGCTGCTGCCGAAAGAGCAAATACTTTAATCTTGCGTCCCATCGGTGGTTGTAGTGCGAGTATGGTTGGTTCTACAGCCAGTCTTGCACTAACGCGGGGGGAAATATCAACAGATATTGTCGACTGTCGCAAGGTATCACCAATCATATGATAAGTCGCCCACTTGTCGCGCAATTCGTCTGCTTTCTTAAGTTGTATAATCGTACCAGCGACATCTTCAGAATCCAGTTCGCCATCCATTAACGCTGATATTTTGCTTTTCATACTACCACCTCTTGTCTTTACCGGTTCCCAGCATGGGCCGTAATTTTTCTGCTATTGCTTCACGAGCGCGAAATATTCGCGATCGCACCGTGCCGATGGGACAGTTCATGATGCCTGCAATTTCTTCATAACTCAGTCCCTCGATTTCTCTCAGGGTAATTGCCATGCGTAACTCTTCGGGCAATTCCTGTAAAGTCTGATTCACCGTCTGGGCAATCTGCTTACTCATCAGTTCACTTTCAGGTGTGTTCATCTCCCGTAATTGACTACCTTCCTCAAAATTTTCGGCATCTTCACTGTCGAATCCGCTGCTCGTAGTGGTTGGTGCTCGCCGCCCTTGAGTTACGAGGAAATTCTTCGCGGTATTAATGCCAATCCTGTACAGCCAGGTATAAAATGCACTCTCACCACGGAACGATGGTAATGCCCGGTAAGCCTTGATAAAGGTCTCCTGGGTGACATCTTCTACTTCAGCGGCATCGCGAATAAACTGCGACAACAACCGTGCCAACCTACGTTGATACTTGATGACCAGTAGATCGAAGGCTTGCTTATCCCCATGCTGTACGCGTTCCACCAGCTGCTGATCAATCTCCCGGTCACCCATGCTACTTGTTCCCCGAATTTTATGATTTGTACTTGTGCATGCCGCTACATCATATGGCAGTGAATCAAGTATACCCGTTCAGGGGTTCATCCGGGAACCGTACGCGACTTATCACGCATAACTTGAATCAAGAGACAGCGGATGACCAGGATTAGTTCACTCGATAAAGTGGGTATTCTAAAAAATAGAGATGGAAACGCCAAGTCTGTTATGATTTTCAATTCATACGAATGTAATTATCTTAGACTAAAATGCCTCAACTTGATTTTGACACACTTATTATTGGCAGTGGTCTCGCTGGTCTTACGCTTGCACTCAATCTGGCGCAAAGTAAAAAAGTTTGTCTTGTCACTAAACAAGCTCTGCTTGACAGTGCTAGTGGCTGGGCCCAGGGTGGCATTGCCGCAGCACTATCAGAAGAGGATTCCCCCGATGCACATATCCGTGACACTCTTGCCGCGGGTGCTGGGTTGTGTGATGAGGTGGTTACCCGCTATGTGGCAGAGAACGGTCCGCGAGCCATTGAATGGCTGATCACTCAAGGGGTGCCGTTCACTCGTGATCAGAATAACGAAACCGGTTATCACCTGACGCGGGAAGGTGGCCATAGCGTTCGCCGGGTGATTCATGCGGCAGATACCACCGGGCAGGCAGTGCAGCTAACGCTGGGTGAAAAAGTCCGTACTCATCCAAATATTACCGTACTTGAGCACCATATCGCAATTGATCTTATCACCAGCGCGAAACTGGGTCACCCCGATAAAAATAACAATTGTTGCTATGGCGCTTATGTGCTGGATAGCACGGCAGGCAGAGTCGACACCATCGCCGCGCATTGCACGGTGCTGGCGACTGGTGGTGCCGGCAAAGTTTATCTCTACACTACTAATCCCGACACGGCTACCGGTGATGGTATCGCTATGGGCTGGCGCGCAGGTTGCCGCGTTGCCAATATGGAATTCATCCAGTTTCACCCTACTTGCCTTTATCATCCCCATGCCAAATCATTTTTGATTTCCGAGGCAGTACGCGGCGAAGGTGGCTTGCTAAAACTTCCTGATGGCTCGCGTTTCATGCCTTGGCATGACGAACGCATCGAACTCGCACCACGCGACATTGTTGCCCGTGCTATTGACTTTGAAATGAAAAAACGTGGCCTGGATTGCGTTTATTTGGACATTTCCCACAAGCCTGCAAATTTCTTGCGAGAGCACTTTCCCAACATTTACGCCCGCTGCCTGGAGCTGGGTATAGATATAACCAAACAGCCAATCCCCGTAGTACCCGCAGCTCATTATACCTGTGGTGGTATCGTCACCGATTGGAACGGCAAGACCGATCTAGACAATCTTTACGCCATCGGTGAAACTGCCCATACCGGACTGCATGGTGCCAACCGTCTGGCGAGCAATTCGCTACTGGAGTGTCTGGTATTTGGACAGGCGGCAGCTACAGATATTCTTCGTCAACGGTCCATGTCCGCTGTACAGTTGCCGCAATGGGACGAAAGCCGTGTTACTGATGCCGACGAGGAAATCGTTATTTCTCACAACTGGGATGAGCTGCGGCGTTTTATGTGGGACTATGTGGGCATAGTTCGTACCAGCAAACGCCTACAACGCGCGCAGCATCGCATCAAGTTGTTACACGAAGAAATCAACGAGTATTATGCTAATTTTCGCGTGACCAGTGATCTGCTGGAATTACGTAATCTGGTGGATACCGCCGATCTTATCGTACAAAGTGCGATGCTGCGCCACGAAAGTCGCGGCTTACACTTTAGCCGGGATTATCCTGATCTTCTGCCGCAAGCGCAAAATACAGTATTGAAACGCTAACGCCTCATTCCAATTCCAGTCTGAAAGTGAACGAGGCAATGACGAACGAATGTCGCAGACAGTACCTCCTCCAATGGGGCTGCCTTCCTGGCGAATAGTACGGTCATGTACGAGTGAGAATATCAACGAAGTGCCACTGTGATGAAATGGAATTGGAATTAGCCCGGGTCTTTCCACTTCCAACGTAATAGTACCCTCAACTGCCTGAACTGCTCGACATCTATTCCGTCTGCTAGAATTACCACGCTACGGGTAAAAAATCTACCAGATGGTTTTAGGTTCAGCACTGTCAGATAAGGTGCAACAAAGCTGCTACCGAGCAGGGTACAGGCAATGCGATCGCCACGCCGCGTTTCAAGTGTGCAGGTCATTTCTTCTGACAGATCGAAAGTCACTATCGATCCGGGTGAGCGCAACAATGCATAATATCGCAAATAATAAAATAGACTAATGGCAAATATTATTGTGCCTATTAGTTTAACCGCCATCGGCAATGCCAGTGGCCACAACATGCCGATAGCGGCAAAATGGGCGAAACTCAGTATCACGGCTAAGCGTATGGAAGGTTTGAGGCGGATGACGAGTGAGGTGGTAACCATATGTTGATTATCGCACTTCCATGCGCCTCTAAAAATTCAGATTTCATAACGATACTATGTTATCCACAAATAATATATTCCCCAATATATCAGTCATATGCTGTGTCCTGTTTATAACTTTAAATTTTTAGCGGCGTCCTTTTGTCGATTGATCATATAATCGACATTTCTCATCAGCTCTATGTTTCCGGTATGAACTCAACTTGGCAAGCCTACCTGCAAGCTCGCAATGCAATTATTCAAGACGGCTGCATTAGCCACTATGGCGATGCTGCTGCCGAACTTAAAAGCGCCCGCTTGGGTACGTTGCTGACTGATCTTTCACACTTTGGCCTGATTCATTTTTCCGGTGAGGATGCACAGGCTTTCCTGCAGGGGCAATTGAGTTGCGATGTTAGAAAAATAGACTTATCAAATGCCCAATACGGCAGCTATTGCACCCCCAAAGGTCGGATGCTGGCGAGTTTTCTGGTATGGCACGGTGACGGCTATATTATGCAACTGCCATTTTCGCTACAAGTGGCAATCCGCAAGCGTCTTTCCATGTTCGTATTGCGTGCCAAAGTTGAGTTGGTCGACAGCAGCAATACACTGGTGCGCATGGGTGTGGCTGGAAGTCGTGCCGCAGCATTACTGGTAGAAGTTCTGGGTACAGTTCCAGGCACGCATCTTGGCGTGATTCACAGTGAGCAGGGAAGTATCATCCGTCTTGCGCAAGACCGTTTTGAACTCGTTACTCTGCCAGAGCAGGCGCCTGCACTGTGGGAGCATTTGAGCAAAGAGGCTACTCCAGTAGGGGCACCCTGTTGGAACTGGCTGGAAATCAAAGCGGGCATTCCCGTTATTACTCCCGCTACTCAGGAACAATTCATACCACAAATGGCGAATCTGGAAGCCATCGGCGGAGTGAGTTTTCAGAAAGGCTGTTATCCGGGGCAGGAAATCGTTGCGCGTACCCAGCATCTGGGCAAGGTCAAGCGCCGTATGTATCTAGCCAATATCCAATCGTTAAATCCAGTTGCGGCCGGAGATGAGTTGTTCAGTACTGATATGACAGGGCAATCCAGCGGCATGGTGGTCAATGCAGCACCTTCGCCCGATGGCGGCTTCGATGTGCTGGCAGTAATACAGATAAGCAGCGTCGAGGCCGGTAAGATTCATTGGAAAGAGCTGGATGGTCCCACGCTGGAGATTGTGCCGTTACCTTATTCACTTTAAGGTATTTTGTTCGGGAGAATCATTTATAGTCATGGCTTCCATCGACCGGCAAATTTGCGTTACTGGATACTTGCATAGGGTTCAGGCGGGGTTACAAAAGAACCGTTCCACTTCGGTCAAATCGCGTGTGCGTTTCATTGGTGGCAAGCTTTGCCAGATTTTCTTTCCGTAGGATTTCGTAACGAGGCGGGGGTCGCAGATCATCAATACCCCGCGATCAGTTTCGTCGCGGATCAATCGCCCTGCACCTTGCTTCAGGTTGATGATAGCGCGCGGAAGCTGATATTCCATGAAAGCATTGCGCCCATCCTTGTTGATTTTCTCGATACGTGCCGACAACACCGGGTCATCGGGCGGTGCGAACGGAAGCTTGTCTATCACTACCAGCGACAATGCTTCACCGCGAACGTCTACTCCTTCCCAAAAAGATTGGCTGCCAATTAGTACTGCATTGCCCAGTTTTCGAAAGCGCTCTAGCATATCGGAACGCGAACTCTGTCCTTGCAACAATACGGGATAATTGAGTTGTTCGCGCTCAAATGCTTCCAGCAGCAATTCATGCACCCGTTGCATTGCCCGCAGACTAGTACATAAGAAGAATGCACGACCGCCACTGGCCTTCAGTACTGGCAGCGCAGCCTTTACCACCTCTTCGGTGTATTCACGATTACTCGGTTCGGGCAAGCCAGTTGGTACATAGAGCAGGGCTTGATTGGCGAAATCAAATGGGCTATCCCAGCAGGCGGACTGTGCCGTAGCCAGACCCATCTCATCGAGATAATGTGAGAAATTGCCGTTTACCGCTAATGTTGCAGAAGTAAATATCCATGCACGCGGCGAGGCATTTAACTGTTTGTTGAATATCTCAGCAATCGACAACGGCGTGGCGTTGAGCTGTAGCGCATGGCTAAATACTTCCAGCCAGCGTACGAACCCTTCGGTTTCCGCTTGGTCGCGCCAGTGTTTTATGTTGATAGCGATTTCACACGCACGTTGCCAGCAGTTTTCCAGTCCCTCAGAACGCTCAGCCTGGCTTTCCAGCATTGCCGTCAGTATGGTAAGTTTTTCCAGCAACTCATCCAGCATACTGCCAAACTTGGGATTTTTCATTACTGCAACTAGCGGTAGGCGAGTGTTGTCACCTTCGATAGTCAGGCGTAAATCGCGCGTCGCTTTTTCCATCGCCGCAATAGCGTCAGGCAGTACAGTAAAGTCCTTGGCACCCAGCAGCGCTTCAGTCTCAGTATCGTGTGCGAGTTCCAGCAATTGGCTGGTGCTCACCGATTCACCGAAAAACAGGCTGGCAGTTTCCGGTAACTGGTGAGCTTCGTCGAAAATTACTGTATTACAAGCAGGTAATAGCTCTGACAGACCTTCATCGCGTAGCATCACATCAGCAAAAAATAAATGGTGATTGACCACCACTACATCTGCTGACAGTGCCTGTTTTCGAGCTTCCATAACGAAGCAATCCTTGTAGCTAGGGCAATCTGAGCCGAGGCAACTTTCGCGCGTGGAAGTTACTTGTTGCCAGACTGTGGCATTTTCAGGTACTTCGCTTAGACTACTTTTATCGCCGCTTCTGCTGACATTTGCGTAACGCTCGATCAATTTTAGATACTTTACCTCGTCGCGACTGGTAAAACTGGCACGTCCATCCTGTAAGGTGCGTTCCAGATGATAATGGCACACATAATTGGCACGCCCCTTCAACAATGCCACTGTGACCGGCACTTTGAGTGCAGTGCGTACGGTAGGAATATCGCGACTGAAAAGTTGATCCTGCAGTGTCTTGGTGCCGGTGGAAATTATTACCTTACCGCCTGCCAGCAGCGCAGGGACGAGATAAGCAAAGGTCTTGCCAGTACCGGTGCCTGCCTCTGCCACTAGAATGCGGTTTTCAGCAATAGTGTCGGCTATTGCTTGTGCCATTGCCAATTGCTGCGTACGCGCACGGTAGCCCGGTACAGATTGTGCCAGCACACCGTTGATGGAAAAAAAAGGATCGAGATCAGGCATGCGAAATGAGTTGTCGGCTACTGGGCAGCTTTAATAATTTAGAGTTCTAAACTGGATAAGGTGAGAATGAAAAATGTAGGCGCGGCGTATGATTGATATGTAAGGAAATTTTTTGTGAACAATGAAGTATCGTGACGAAATCCGGACTTTCAGAGGCAGCCTATCGTGCCAGTAGATTTTTTTCTGGATAGATCGCATCGTATGTCGATACAATTTTCAGGTCTGGCAGGATTAGCCGCTCGGCTTTATCTGCGTAATCCAGCCGACTGAGCATATCCTTGATGATATTGAGTCGTGCCAGTTGCTTGTCGTCGGCATGTACAATTGTCCAAGGGGTTATGAGATTGTGGGTTTGTGCCAGCATTTCATTGCGCGTCAGACTGAATTGTTTCCATTTTCTGAGCGCCTGGTTGTCAAGTGCGCTGATTTTCCATTGTGTGAGAGGATCCAATCTGCGCTTATCCAAGCGTCTCTTCTGCTCGGGTTTGCTGATATCGAGGTAATACTTGAAGAGCTTAATGCCAGAGCAAACTAACATATGCTCGAAATTTGACACTGATCCAATGAATTCCTTGTATTCGGCGTCGGTACAAAACCCCATTACCCGCTCGACACCTGCCCGGTTATACCAACTGCGGTTAAACAGTACGAGTTCCTGGGCTACAGGCAGATATGAGACATAACGTTGAAAATACCACGAACTGAGGTCTCGATCAGAGGGTTTACCAAGGGCTACGATCCGTGTTTCACGCGGACTTAAATGCTGAACAATGCGCTTGATCGTCCCATCTTTGCCAGATGCATCTCGGCCTTCAAAGATGATCAGTATCTTTTCGTTGTACTTTATGAAGTGTCGCTGCAGCTTAACAAGCTCAATCTGAAGTTTATTCAGACTATCCTCATAGGCTTTTTTAGATATCCCAGACGAAGACTTACTCACATTTTTTTTATCTATTTTTCTGCTCATAGCTGAGTACCTATTTAATCTAAATCCGGCAGTTGGACAGGGTAGAGTGTACGGTTTTTGGGGTGCAGGGCAAGACGCAATGACGCGGAATGGTCATTCCATTCCAAGAAGTTGCAACGCAGCCATGTACTGCAAAAACCATGTAATCTACCCTGTAGCGAACTCACCCAGAAGGTAAAGAGCAAACACTACAAAAAGTTACTATAAATCATATCGTTAAATTGAAAGATGAGCGGTCAACTGCCGGGTTTAGGTTTAAAGATTCTTGACAGACAACGGCATCAGTAGTGCAGATTCTACCAACACATCAACACCTGTTGCTGGCAATATTGCTCGTGCAGGAATATTTTCTCCGTTACGCCACTTAGCTACCGCTTCATACTTGGACTCACCGGCGACCAGGAATATCACTTGCCGCGAACGGCTCAACCGCGCCGCGCTCAGCGACACGCGCTGCAGCGGTGGCTTGGGTGCATTAAATATCGCTAATGTGTCCGGTGAGCCAGGCGCGATGCCCCATTCATGATCGGGAAACAGGCTCGCAGTATGGCCATCCTCACCAAGCCCGAGCAGTACCAGATCGAACATACCGATAGTGCGCAAAGTTTTAGCATATTCACGAGCTGCTGTGTCTGCTCCAGCTTCACCCGGAATTATATGCAACTGGGTTGCGGGTATGGGTACGTGATCGAACCATGCTGCTCCAGCCATGCGCGAGTTTCTGTCTGCGCTGGTTGGCGGCAGGCAGCGTTCGTCGCTGAAGTAAATATGCCATACAGACCAGTCAGTATCCGCCAAGCACAATTGTCGATAGATCTCGCGTGGCGTCTCTCCACCGGAGATCACCAGATGGAATTGTCCGCATTGCTGAATTGCCAGCGTTGCGCTGCCGAGAATTGCATTCAGTGCCGCGTGCTGCAGCGCCGATAGATCGGCGACCGCATGCCAGCGGCACTCTTCAGAAATAATGGGATTGGTCACTTCGACACGTACAATGCAGTCCCATACACCATCCAGTGCCTCAGCCTCAGCTGGTTTTCAGCTGTTCGATGGATAATGAACTTAAGACGGCTTTAGAAGCGAATGACATACTGGACATAAATGAGATCCGGCGAGACATTGCCTCTGCCACCAGTGGGGGTCGTAGTGTTTTTGATAAAGTCACCGGCCCACAGTTTGGAATAGCCGAGCAGGACATCCTGATGGCGGTTGATGTGGATATTGAAGCGCAAATCCAGTTCGTCACCTACATCCCTACCTGCCTGACCGGTGGAATCCTGACGGTAGGCTACACCTGAAGCATTGTATAAGGCGTCATGTGAATTAGCCAGAAAGAACCGATGGTACTGGGCAATGAATGTGAACCAAGGCTGCGGATGCAGAGTAAACTGGGCATTAAAGTCGTGGATATTTTGTCGGCCCACTCTATCCAGGAAACCCATGTAATAGTGTCCGAACGGAAAGAGCTGGTTAAAGGTATTAGTTTGACCATCATTAGGATTTCTGTCGCCGGAAGCGTAGTCGTAGCGTAGCCATAGCTGTGGATTCATGGGTAACTGGGAAAATTGATAGCCGATACCGGAGGCTATCGCGCCAGCGGAGATATCCGTAGGAGCGCCGCTGCTGATAATGGTTGATCTGCCAAATTGATACATACCCTCCAATTCATAGAGGAACTGGTTGTAATTGCCGACATAGCGGCTACCTACGGTATGTACGACAGAATTTCCCGTATTCAGGGTACCTATAATCTTGGGCGAAACACCGGAGTTATTATTGTCCAGGCTCAGGAAATAGAGGTCAGCAAAATGGCCTCTTTGGGGTTTATACGTTGCCCACAAGCCATAGAAATCTCGATTCGTATCCCAGTTGTCAAAGTTGGTCGGGTTCACATTCATCGGGCGTACCCAGAATGCATCCAGATCCAATTTCGGACTATGCCAGAAAGTTTTGACACCCTGAAAGGTTCGTCGCGTGTTAACCCAGTCGAGGGTGGAAATCAATCTCTGGGAGCCGTACAGCAGCTCTTGCCGACCGACGCGAAGATAGGCCTGACCATCCTTCACGTCTGCTATCTTGATATCAGCAAACAGGTTCAGCATATCGGTATGATTTGCGTCGACAGCCAGGGGAGCTTTCTCTTGAGAGTAGCTGCGGGAGTCTATACCCTCGGCAAAGAGCCGAATCTTATCCCGGTACCACAAATCGGCGTGAAGTCGAGTTCGTAACAGGTTATAAGTATTATCCCCGGGCTCAAGGCGACTTCCCGACTCTCGCATATTCCGGAACCAGAAACTTCCGCCAAAAGACAGGAGCCAGTCGCTACCAAGATGGATACGTTTGACTGGGTCAAAGACGTCCTTCTCATAGCCTGGCTTTTCCATATACCGGAAATCCAATTCAGATGATGAGACCGGAAGAAGGCCGAAAGGAGCATGCGGGGCAACAGGTGGGGCTTTACGTTCATTCCCGGTGAGCAAATCCCAGAGGGAGTAATACCCGGGTCCTGAAGGTGGCACTATAAATACTCCCGGACGAGGCATTGGTGTCACGGGAGGGACTTTGGACCAATCAAACTTACTCTCAACTACCGGAGTTGCTGCAGTATTTTTAGGGGCGACGGCAGTTGGGTTTGCAAGAACCTGAAAGGTTAGGCCTAAGATCCCCACGCCTAGGCAAAATTTCGGCAACCATCTGCGCGCACCCATTGCGCGATGACCGGTGATTATGGCTGGGGAAGACAGAGGGTAGGGCGGTTTCATGGCTAAAATTCCAATGGATTAATCAATAAATCTATTTGAGTGATAAAGTCTGCTTGGCAGCAAGCGACAAGCATATTACGTGGGTAATATGCAATTTTTATGCGTGACTATGACTTTAGTCGCGTCATTAGGAGCTTCATAGCACGATAGATCAAGTGTAAACAGGATAAACGGGTATGTAAATATTGATTAAATAAATTGAACAATAGCGACTGGTCGAGGACATGTCAACTGGATTTTAGCAGTGCATCTACCCCAGCTTGAGCGATTTGCGTATCTTGATTGGAACGTACACCACTGATGCCGATCGCACCGATGAATTGCCCATCTACAGTGATAGGCAAGCCTCCCTCGATCGGTAGAGTTCCGGGTAGGCCAAGATATCGCATAGACCCATCCGCGATATGCTCCTGCCACACTTTGGTAGGACGGCGGAAGGCAATTGCAGCGCGGGCTTTCTGAATCGCCACTTCGATACTGCCAAACTGGGTGCCGTCAAGGCGTAGCAGATGGAGCAAGTGAGCCCCATCATCGACGATGGCAATCACTACTAGCCAGCCGTTATTTCTGGCTTCTGCTTCTGCAGCAGAGGCGATTTTCTTTGCATCATCAAGCGTGAGAGTAATCTTGTTATTCATCGGGAATATCTGGGAAATATATTGCAATAGAGATTGACCGAATTTGATTTTTACCAATAACAAGGCACGCGGGAATTTCCCAGCGTGCCTTGCGAAATAACAAAAATTTACAGCAGTGGCACAATTAGCAGCGCAGTAATATTCATTATTTTAATCAACGGATTGATTGCAGGTCCAGCGGTGTCCTTGTAGGGATCACCTACGGTGTCGCCGGTTATGGCAGCCTTGTGTGCTTCTGAACCCTTTCCGCCGAAATGCCCGTCCTCAATATATTTCTTGGCATTATCCCAGGCACCGCCACCGGCAGTCATGGAGATGGCCACGAAAATACCGGTGATAATGGCGCCGATCAGTACGCCGCCTAAGGCTACCGGGCCAAGCAATAGACCAACGAGTACCGGTACCGCCACGGGAAGCAGCGAAGGAACAACCATTTCCTTAATGGCCGCTTTAGTCACCATGTCTACCGCTCTAGAATAATCCGGTTTGGCTGTACCTTCCATAATGCCTGGAATTTCCTTGAACTGGCGGCGTACTTCCACTACCACCGAGCTGGCGGCACGGCCGACCGCTTCCATCGCCATCGCTCCGAACAGGTAGGGCACCATGCCACCAATGAACAGGCCGATAATTACCATGTGATCGGACAAGTCAAAGGTTAGCATCTTGCCTTCGCTGGAAAGCGCATGAGTATAATCGGCAAACAATACCAGCGCAGCCAGACCGGCGGAGCCGATGGCATAACCTTTGGTTACTGCTTTGGTCGTATTGCCGACGGCGTCCAAAGGATCAGTGATATCACGAATTTCTTTTGGCAATCCGGCCATTTCTGCGATGCCACCGGCGTTGTCAGTGATCGGGCCATAGGCATCAAGCGCAACGATGATGCCGGCCATGGACAGCATTGAAGTTGCGGCAATGGCAATGCCATACAATCCCGCCAGCTCATGAGCACACCAGATCGAAAGACATACGACCAGCACCGGAGCGGCAGTGGACTTCATGGAGACACCCAGACCTGCGATCACGTTGGTACCGTGGCCGGTACTGGATGCCTCCGCAATATGTTGCACTGGCCCATATTCGGTGGAGGTGTAGTACTCGGTAATCCACACCATGGCGGCGGTTAGTGCCAGACCGACCAGTCCAGCAAGGTACAAATTCATCGCTGAGATATTCTTGCCGCCAATTACTACACCATCGCCCAACATCGTGGTAGTAATAGGATAATAAACGATTGCTGCCAGTATGCCGGCAACTGCCAGGCCGCGATAAAGCGCGTTCATGACCTTGCCACCATCACGTGCTTTGACAAAGTAACAGCCAATGATGGAGGCGATGATGGAAAATCCACCGAGCACCAGTGGGTAGATCACTGCATTTGCACTTGTAACCGGGTCGGTGATCAGCAATCCACCCAGTAACATGGTAGCGATGATGGTCACGGCGTAGGTTTCAAACAAGTCGGCGGCCATGCCGGCACAGTCACCCACGTTATCGCCAACATTGTCAGCGATAACCGCCGGATTGCGCGGATCATCCTCAGGAATGCCAGCCTCAACCTTACCTACCAAGTCAGCACCTACGTCGGCACCTTTGGTGAAAATACCGCCACCAAGACGGGCGAAAATTGAAATCAGCGAACTACCAAAGGCCAAGCCCACCAAGGAATGGGTTGCATCCTCTGCAGTGGTGCCCAGACCGACGGTAAGAAAAGCGTAATAGCCCGCTACGCCCAGAAGACCCAAGCCGACCACCAGCATGCCAGTGATTGCCCCGCCCTTGAAGGCGACATTAAGTGCGGCGTTGAGACCTTCTCTGGCGGCTTCTGCGGTACGCACATTGGCACGAACCGACACGTTCATGCCGATGTAACCGGCAATACCCGACAGAAACGCACCAAGAGCAAAACCGACTGCGGTTTTCCAACCCAAGGCAGCAAAAATGGCCACCAGCAGAATCACGCCGACTATACCAATAGTAGTGTATTGCCGATTCAGATAAGCGGAAGCGCCTTCTTGAATCGCAGTGGCGATCTCGCGCATGCGATCGTTGCCAGCTGGCAAACTCAGAATCCATTTAATCGAAAACGCTCCATACAGAAGCGCAGCCATCGCGCAACCGATTGCGATGATTAGACCATTACCCATTAAAATCTCCAATTGAAGTCAGACCGTCTGAGAATGCATACGGAATTTCGGCCCAATAATTCCGTATAACAGTTTGTACGTGAAACAAAATACAAGGGGAAAGCATTGTTTTTAGATGCTACCGCAAGATATATCAAGTTTGATGAGACTCAAATCTTGAAATCACCCAGTTTTTTCTTAACTGCCACGTTCTTTAGTCGCACGTAATTGGGCAAACCATCCTTGTAAGGCGGATAGTCCTCACCTTTGATGAGCGGAGTCAGATATTCGCGGCATTTGTCAGTAATGCCAAAACCATCTTTGGTGATGAAATTGCCAGGCATCATTTTTTCCACATTGGCGACTTTGGAGAGTTGTGCCATACCAACTTTCCATTTGTAGGGTTTGTTGGACAGGCGTTCTATCGTAGGCATTACCGAGTTATGTCCCTTAATGGCAAATTCCACAGCAGCCTTGCCCATCGCATAAGCCTGCTCAACGTCGGTTTTAGACGCAATATGACGGGCAGCGCGTTGCAGATAGTCTGCCACACCCCAGTGATATTTCAGTCCGAGGCCGTCCTTGATAATATTTGCCACCACTGGCGCAACACCACCTAACTGGGCATGACCGAAAGCGTCACGTAGCCCCTGGTCGGAGAGAAAATTGCCATCTGCACCTTTTACGCCCTCGGACACCACCACTGAGCAGTAACCGAATTCCTTGACGTAGCTATCCACCTTGGCGAGAAATTTTGCTTTATTGAATGCGATTTCCGGAAATAAAATGATAATTGGAATTTCACAGTCCTTACTCGACGCCAGGCCACCCGCGGCTGCGATCCATCCGGCATGGCGCCCCATTACTTCCAGCACGAATACCTTGGTCGATGTTTTTGACATACTGGCCACGTCAAAGCTTGCTTCGCGTGTCGATACAGCGATATATTTTGCCACCGAACCAAAGCCGGGGCAGCAATCGGTAATAGGCAGATCATTATCAACGGTTTTTGGAACGTGAATGGCCTGGATCGGATAACCCAGCGTATCAGCCAGTTGCGATACCTTAAGGCAGGTATCGGCGGAATCACCACCGCCGTTATAAAAGAAATAGCCAATATTATGCGCCTTGAATACTTCGATCAGGCGTTCATATTCGCGCCGGTTCTGTTCAAGGCTTTTTAATTTGTAGCGGCAGGAGCCAAACGCGCCGGAGGGCGTATGACGCAACGCTCTGATTGCCGCGATGGAATCCTTGCCGGTATCGATCAGGTCTTCGGTCAGGGCGCCGATAATACCGTTGCGGCCAGCATAAACTTTACCGATTTCTCCCTTTCGCTTGCGTGCGGTTTCGATAAGACCGGCGGCAGATGCATTGATGACAGCGGTGACTCCACCAGATTGGGCATAAAAAGCATTTTTCGCAACCATATTATTTTCTCCTGATTATCCAAATCGTTTGCAGTCTTGGCGGCACTGGATTGCTCCGTTTTTGAATGAGAACCCAGTTACGATAAAGTCCGCATGTCATCATAATTTAAGTTAATTCAGCGACGCAAAAATGTTATCGCGGATATTTTCAACGGATCCGACACCGGTAACCTTCCCGTATCTAGGGGCACCCTCTTCGCCGTTGGCTGCCCATCTTGAGTAATACTCTATTAATGGTTCAGTTTGGGCATGATAAACTTCGAGCCGTTTTTTTACGGTTTCTTCCTTATCGTCATCGCGCTGTATCAGTGGCTCTCCAGTCACATCATCCTTGTTTTCCGTTTTAGGCGGATTGAATGCCACATGGTAAATTCGACCTGAAGCTGCATGGTTCCGGCGACCCGACATACGCTTGATGATTTCCTCATCAGCCACGTCAATTTCAATTACGTAGTCGATTGGCACACCAGCGGCTTTCATCGCATCTGCCTGGGGAATGGTGCGGGGAAAGCCGTCAAACAAAAATCCTTTGGCGCAATCTGGTTGCGCAATGCGCTCTTTTACCAGATTGATGATAATGTCGTCGGGAACCAATCCCCCCGCATCCATAATTTTCTTGGCCGCAATGCCTAGTTCGGTGCCCGCTTTAACCGCAGCACGTAGCATGTCGCCGGTGGAAATCTGCGGAATACCGAAATGTTCCTTGATAAAATTGGCCTGTGTGCCCTTTCCCGCACCAGGGCCACCTAATAGGATAATGCGTATGATTCTTCTCCTTTTCTAAATAAAACTCCCCGCGGGAATGGCGGGGGAGTGGATACTCGTCTCAGCGACGCCCAAGATTATATCGTAAACAGGCTGAATTCTCGAGCTTTTTGCTACTCGTATAATATGAGTATCTACCTTCTCGGCAAACCGAAAAATGGAGTCCATCCAATTTTACTCCAGTCGTGGACTCAATCCCCCTGTAGGAGCGGTCTCCGGGCCGCGATATACTCGGTGGTCACCAACCAGAAGAGGTAAGCAATGAAACAATTATTGCGTTTTATGAGTTCGGTAGTGTTAATTGCCATGATATCTTTGGGTGTCATGCCAATGGCAAAGGCGAACGAACCCGGCGCCCATGTGCATGGCATGGCCACTCTGGAAATTGCGATCGATGGCGCGGCAGTACAGATTAACCTGGGCAGCCCGCTGGATAATTTGCTGGGTTTCGAGCGCGCGCCGCGAAATGAGAAAGAGCGTCAGTCAGTCAAAGCTATGGCATTGAGACTCTATCAAGCTGATACTTTGTTCATCTTTACGCCTGCGGCTCAATGCCGGTTGGAGTCGACCAGACTGGAATCAGCTGTGCTTGCACCCAGCCTGCTGGCGCCTGCTCCGGACTCTGGCAAGAGTGGTGACACAGCCAAAGCCGACACGTCCGATGTGCATGCAGAGCTGGCCGCTACATGGCATTTTCAATGTGCGGTGCCACAGGCTTTGCAGGGGGTCGAGGTGCACTTGTTTCAAAAGTTTTCCAGCCTCAAACGTATTGATGCCGCTGTAGTTGGACCCAAAGGCCAGTCAAGTGCAAAGCTCTCACCTAAATCTACGCGATTGAAGTGGTAAGATTCTGGCATGAGCCAGTTTGTTATCGACATTCAGAATCTGATTTTTCAATGGCCCGGCAAACAAGGTTTCCGGCTTTCGATTCCCCGATTTCAGGTGGAACGTGGAGAGCGTGTTTTTTTGCACGGTGCGAGCGGTAGCGGCAAGAGTACGCTGCTGAGCCTGCTGGGCGGAGTAATGGTGCCGCAGCAAGGCCGTTTGCATGTGCTCGATACCGACTTGACGGCACTAACATCCAGCGCGCGTGACCGATTCCGGGTTGATCATGTAGGCTTATTATTTCAGCAGTTCAATCTGGTGCCTTATTTATCGGTGCGTGAAAATGTGCTGTTGCCCTGCCGCTTCTCGCAGCGCAGGTGCGTGCGCGCGCTGGAATCGGCTGACTCACTTGAGCAATCCGCAGACCGGCTACTCAATCAACTGGGACTGAACCTGACTTTGGCGCGACAACCGGTAACGGCATTGTCGGTCGGGCAGCAGCAGCGCGTCGCAGCGGCACGCGCCCTGATGGGACATCCCGAGCTGATTATTGCCGATGAGCCCACCTCGGCATTAGATGCAGACCGGCAAGCAGAATTTCTCGATGTGCTGCTGGGACGTTGCAATGATGAGGATGTCACCCTGATTTTTGTCAGCCATGACCAACGCCTGGCACATCACTTTAACCGCAGTATCAACTTGAATGAATTGTGTGAAGTCACCGAGGGTGAGATATGAAACCCTTGCTGTTCCTCGCATTCGCCAGCGCCTGGAATCGGCGCGCCACGCTTGGGTTGATGGCGATCAGCATTGCGCTTTCAGTCATGTTGCTGTTGGGTGTCGAGCAATTACGTACCCAGGCACGGGAGAGTTTTTCACAATCCATATTGGGAACCGATCTGGTGGTGGGTGCGCGTACCAGCCCGGTCCAGCTCATGCTTTATGCCGTGTTCCGCCTGGGGGATGCAACCCACAATATCCGCTGGTCAAGTTTTCAGATGCTGGCAGAGCATCCGTCCGTGGCATGGGCAGTGCCGATTTCACTGGGGGATTCACATCGCGGTTTTGCAGTGGTTGGCACTACAACCGCTTATTTCGAACATTTTCGTTATGCCGAGCGCCGCTTACTGGCGTTTGCTTCCGGCAAGCCCTTTGCGGACATTTTTGATGCAGTGATTGGCGCGGATGTCGCCGAACAACTTGGCTATCAGCTGGGTGATAGTATTGTTCTCAATCATGGCGCGGGGGGTATCGCTCTGGCCGAGCATGCCGACAAGCCGTTCAAGGTGAGTGGTATTCTTAGACGCACCGGCCTGTCGGTAGACCGTAGCGTTCATATCAGTCTTGAGGCCATTGAAGCAATTCATCTCGACTGGCAGGGTGGCGCACCGATGCCAGGGTTATCTATCCCGGCTGAATATGTACGCAAATTTAATTTAGCTCCCAAGGAAATTACCGCAGCCTTCATTGGGCTAAAAAGCCGGGCAGGGGTTTTCCAGATGCAGCGCCATATCAACCAGTATAAGGCCGAGCCGTTGCTGGCAGTTCTGCCCGGAGTGGCACTGGATGAGCTCTGGTCCATCGTCAGTATTGTCGAAAAATCTCTGCTGGCCATTTCCGCGCTGGTGGTTGCAGTCGGCCTCAGCGGTCTGGTGGCGGTGGTGCTGGCCGGACTCGGTGAGCGCAGACGTGAGTTGGCAGTTCTGCGCTCAGTCGGCGCCGGTCCGCGCGTGGTCTTCATGCTGCTGGCTATCGAGGGGTTGATGGTAGTCGTGGCGGGTTCACTGCTCGGCTTGTTTGGTTTAATCGCGCTCAGCCTATTTGCTACACCGATTCTGGAAACACACCTGGGGATTTCTCTGGCAACATGGACGTTATCGGCTGAAGCTTGGCAACTGCTGCTACTGGTGATGGCAACGGGTTTTCTGGTCAGCCTGATACCTGGCTATCGCGCTTACCGCTTGTCCCTTGCCGATGGCTTAACACCAAGATTATAAAAATATGATTATCTCTTTGTGCTTTACATGGTTATCACAGCAACACCGGCTCCCGGCGGTTCTGCTTGCCGGATTGCTGATATTTACTACGCAGACAACAACTGCTACCGGCTACAGCGTAGGCGAGCGGTTGCCGTCTGTTCCCGCGAAGAGCACTGGCAAAGCAATACCTCCAACAACCCCCTCGACAACTTTGGCAACCACTTACAAAGAAATAACGTGGGACAACTTGATGCCCAAGAACTGGGATCCAATGGCCCCGTTAAAAGGATTGAAGCTCGACAATCTCAGAGACGGTGATCCGCGTGCGATCGACGCATTGGAGAAAATACGCGAGGCATGGAGCAACGCACCGATTGAGCCTGCCTTAAACGGCGCGCGCATTCGTCTGCCGGGGTTCGTGATTCCTCTGGATAAAGTGGGCGACAAGGTTAGCGAATTTTTATTCGTGCCTTATTTTGGCGCCTGCATTCATACGCCGCCACCGCCGTCCAATCAGATCATTCATGTGACGGTATCAAAACCCATCACTGGCATGCGCACGATGGATACCATGTGGGTCAGCGGCGTCATGCATGCCGGCAAGGTCGATACTGAAATGGGGCAAGCCGGTTACCAGTTGAAGGCCGAAGTGGTGGTGCCTTACAAATAACCTTAACGGGTATTTTCCTTAAAATTCTCTACAAAAGAGGCAAGAATAGTAGATTAAATCGAGTCTGATCTTATTTGTTTTTTTCTCCAACTTTTAGTTGGATGCTACTGATACCGTATACACTCTCTTGTATGTTTAACAAAAATTAAAGGATGAAACTATTATGGCCGTGAGATTCTACAATCGCAACATTCCCGACGAATGTCATCTGCAGATGAAGGCCATTGGAAAATCGGGAGACGGCATTGCCTGGGTCGCTTTTGCACCCGGCGCCAACCATTTCAGTATTGTCGCGAAGAACGGAGGATATTTTAATCGTAATATCCCGGATGAATGCCACAAACAGATGGGCGAGTTGTCGAAAAATGGCGCTAAGATTATCTGCGTGGCGTTTCCGCCAGCGGGTGGAAACAGTTTCAGTATTATTAATGATCACGGCGAGTACTTCAATCGCAACATTCCAGATGAATGCCACACACAGATGGGCAAGTTATCGAAAAATGGCGCCAAGATCATCTGCGTGGCATTTCCGCCGGAAGGTGGAAATCGCTTCAGTATCGTGAATAATCAGGGCGCATATTTCAATCGCAACATTCCAGATGAATGCCATACACAGATGGGCGAGTTGTCGAAAAATGGCGCCAAAATCATTTGTGTGGCGTTCCCAAAGCAGGGGGGGAACAGTTGGAGCATCGTCAATGACCAGGGTGGCTTCTTCAATCGCAATATTGACGAAGAAGCACACATGATCATGCGGTTCCAAAGCTCGGTTTATGGTCCACTGAGAATCGTCGCGTTCGACGGGGATGGCAAAGGATGGTCGGTCACATCAAAAGTCACAAAGGCTGAGAAAATCTGTGATGCGACAAAGTGTGCGTCGATTGCGGAAATCTACGAAAAAATTCAGGCAAGGTTGGACGGCAAGGTGGTCGGGTACGCGTGCACGGTGGGTGCTGGTGCGGTCAGCACTTTCTCGCAGGGATGGGCGCGAACGGCGGCCGATGCACCCGCGAAGCAGTTCCTGCCTTCCACGAAAATTACGGTGGCGAGTGTCGCAAAGTTCGTCACTGCCGTGGCGGCGATCCGCGTATTGGCAAAAAATAATGTAGGCCTTGACACGGCAATTGGCGGGCATTTGCCGGGTGATTGGACGCTGGATGCGAGCGTTTCGTCGATCACGTTCCGGCAGTTGTTGTCGCACAGCAGCGGTATCAAGGATTATGGGAATGTCAGCATGGATTACGCTCAGCTGAAGAAATTTTTCACGCAGACGGTGGATAAGACTAAAAACACGTCATGCCAAGGGGCTCAGGTGGTGAACCCGGCGAATCCGATTAACCCGAATAATAAAGGACGCTGCTACAGCAATTACAACTTCGCGATCTTCCGCGTGCTGTTGCCGTGGATTGACGGGTTCACGGACGATCTGGCGCATCGTCCACAGAAATTAGCGGATGCCTACGTAAAAATTGTGGAGAAGAACGTTTTTGCACCGGTTGGTGTAACCGGTATGCTGGCGAAACCACCGGCTTCTGGACCTCAAGCGACGAGCTATGCGTTCTCTTACAAGTTCCCCGGAACGAGCAAAGGTGTGGACTGGGGCGATGGGACGTTAATTGTGGGCGCAGCCGCGTGGTATCTGGCGATCGAGGACATTGCCGCCGTGTTGTTCAGCTTAAACAAGAAGGATGACCGCATTCTGACAGACGCACAGATCCAGGACATGGAGACAACGGTGATGGGCTGGGATAAAGCGACGGATTCGGCGGGTAATCGATGGGTGGAGAAGAACGGTGGCTGGGGCGCGAATGGTACGACAATCAGTACCTCGGTCGCGTTATTTGGACCAGGACTGTTCGGCGCATTATTCCTGAACTCGGATATTGCGGGGGAAGCCGGGGTAGGAGCGGAGACAGTGCTACATGATGCTTGGCTTGCGGCAATGAAACCGAAGAGTTGATCGCCTTGTTGACTGAATTTTCTCAGAGTACGATAAACGTCTGCTAGCCGTAGCGGCCCAATAATATAACGAAGCAAAGGGTCATGCAAAGCCAGGGATCAGGTTGCAATGCTGTTCGGTTAAATTGGATTTGCGGATCGCTGTCGCAGCGGTAGCGGTTTAGGCTCAAGCATACCAACGGTGCAGTCGTCGCGGATAATGATGATCATGCCGAAGCGTAGGGCGAGTTTTTACTCGTGCCTTATTTCGGTGTTTGCATTCACATGCTGCCGCCGTCCAATCAAATCACTCGTGTGCCGGTACAAACGCCATCCTTGGTATGCGCACGATGGATGCCGTGTGGGTCAGCGGCGTCATGCATGCTGGCAAGGTCGATACTGAAATAGGGCAGGCCGGTTACCAGTTGAAGGCTGAAGTGGTGGTGCCTTACAAATAATTTCAACGGGTCTTTGGGATACTCAGAGTAACCTACGGCCAAACTGGCTCTGTCATTTGACACTCGGATAGGCTGGTTTTACATTCCATCTTTGTGCTCAGATATTCATCATACAAATGCTTGGTCAATTTTCTGATTTCTACAATAGTCTTGATGCCGACCCAGCCAAGCGGGGCAAGCAGTTCGAACACTTCGTCAAATGGTTCCTGAAAGCCGATCCTGAATGGTCAACCCAAGTTGACCAGGTGTGGCTGTGGGATGAATGGCCGGGGCGATGGGGTGCGGACTGCGGCATTGATCTGGTGATTCTCCACAAGGACGGCAATCACTGGGCGGTGCAGGTCAAGTGCTATTCACCCGACTATCACATCACCAAACATGATGTAGACAAATTCCTCAGCGAATCGAACCGGCCGCTCATCAAACACCGCCTGCTGATCGCCACTACCGACCGTATCGGAGCGAATGCCAAGCAAGTCTGTGAGGCGCAAGAAAAACCCGTCATACGCTTTCTGCTGTCCGACTTCGAACGCGCCGCGCTAGATTACCCCGCCAATTTTGCCGCACTCTCACAAGCCAAACGCAAAGCTCGTCCCGAACCGCGCGACCACCAGCACGAAGCCAGAACCGCCGTGGTGCAAGGGCTGCAAACCGCTGACCGTGGCCAGCTCATCATGGCCTGCGGCACGGGCAAAACTTACGTCACGCTGTGGATCAAAGAGCAGTTGGACGCGCAACGCACCCTGGTGCTGGTTCCGTCCTTGGGGCTGCTGTCCCAACTGCTGCGCGAATGGACATTTGCCGCCGCCACCCCGTTTGAAGTGCTGTGCGTTTGTTCCGATCAAACCGTTGGCACCAAGGGCAACGACGAAGCCATCCACAGCGTGGCTGATCTGGCATTTCCCGTCACCTCGGATGCCGACGAAGTAAAACATTTTCTCAGTGGCGCAGGCAACCGCGTGGTTTTCTCTACCTACCAATCTTCCTCCGTCATCGCCGCCGCCCAAGCCGACCCAGCCATCCCCGCGTTTGATCTGGTCGTGGCGGACGAAGCCCACCGTTGCGCGGGCAAGGTTAGCAGCGACTTTACCACCATCCTGGACAATGCACAGATACGCAGCACCAAGCGGCTATTCGCCACCGCCACCCCGCGCACTTACTCCAGCACCGTCCATAAAGCTGCCGAAGATCGCGGCGTCGAAGTGGTCGGCATGGATAACGCTGCCCTGTTTGGCGAGGTGCTGTATGCCCTGCCGTTTGGCAAAGCCATCGAACGCAAACTGCTCACCGATTACCGCGTTGTCATCATCGGCGTGGACGACCCCACCATCGCGCAGTGGATCGCCAACCGCGAACTGGTCACCATCGGCACGGGAATCGAGACCGACAGCGAATCGCTCGCCGCCCAGATTGGCCTGCTCAAAGCCATCAAAGACTACGACCTCAAGCGCATCATCAGCTTCCACAGTCGCGTCAATCGCGCCGAAGCTTTTACCACCGACATCCAAAGCATCATGGCATGGATCAGCGACGAACATCGCCCCAGCGGAACCCTGCGCACCGACTTTGTCTCCGGCAACATGCCCGCCAACAAACGCAAGATCAAGCTCGATCAACTCAAAGCCCTGAGCGCAGATGAACGCGGCGTGCTGAGCAATGCGCGCTGCCTGTCCGAAGGCGTGGACGTGCCCTCCCTCGATGGTGTGGCGTTTATTGACCCGCGCAGCAGCCAGGTGGACATCATCCAGGCCGTGGGTCGCGCCATTCGCCTGAGTGCTGACAAGAAGGTCGGCACGATTGTATTGCCGGTGTTTATCGCAGCCGGACAAAATGCCGAAAACACGATAGAGGCCAGCAACTTCAAGCCTATCTGGGATGTGCTGAACGCGCTCAAAGCGCACGATGATGTGCTGGCTTGCGAACTGGATCAGATTAGAACTGAGATGGGGAGGAAATCCGGGGCAGGCATTAGCGCTGACGGCCTGCGAAAAATTACCATTGACCTACCCACTACAGTAGATACGAATTTCGGCAGCGCACTGCGCACCTATCTGCTGGAGCAAGTCACGGCGTCTTGGAATTTTTGGTTTGGGTTGTTGGAGGCGTTCGCAGATCGAGAGGAGCATGCCAAGGTTCCTCAAGATTACAAAACGGCAAATGGATATCGTCTTGGTCAGTGGGTAGGAAGCCAGCGAAACAAAAAAGACAACATGCCACTGGAGCGCAAAGCACGGCTGGAAGCATTAGCTGGTTGGAGTTGGGATGCTTTGTCAGATAAGTGGGAAGAAGGATTTCGCCATCTCAAGAAATTCGCAGATCGAGAGGGGTATGCCAAAGTTTCTCAAGGTTGTAAAACGGTAGATGGTTATCGAATCGGAACCTGGGTAAGTTTTCAACGAGTAACAAAAGACAAAATGTCGCCGGAACGCAAAGTTCGGCTGGAAGCCTTGCCCGGTTGGAGTTGGGATGCTCGTGCAGATAATTGGGAAGAAGGATTTTGCTACCTTAAAAAGTTTGTAGAACGTGAGGGGCATTGTTTGTTTCCCGCACTATATAAAACAGAAGATGGATATCGACTCGGTGGCTGGGTAAGGGAACAACGAACAGCAAAAGACAATCTATCACCAGAGCGCAAAGCGCGTCTGGAAGCGTTAGCTGGTTGGAGTTGGGATGCTTTGTCAGATAAGTGGGAAGAAGGATTTCGCCATCTCAAGGAATTCGCAGAACGTGAGGGGCATTGTTTGCCTCCTGCGCGATACAAAACGGCCGATGGATACCGCCTTGGTCAGTGGGTATCAAAACAGCGGCAAAAAAAGGACATCATGTCACCAGAGCGCAAAGCTCGGCTGGAAGCTTTACCCGGTTGGAGTTGTGATCCTTTTAAGGATATATGGGAAGAAGGATTTCGCTACCTCAAGGAATTCACAGAACGAGAAGGGCATGCCAAAGTTTCTCAAGGTTGTAAAACGGTAGATGGTTATCGACTCGGTGGCTGGATAAGGAACCAACGAACAACAAAAAACAACCTTTCGCCGGAGCGCAAAACACGGCTGGAAGCATTGCCCGGTTGGAGTTGGGCTACACATGTAGATAATTGGGAAGAAAGATTTCGCTATCTCAAGGAATTCGCAGATCGAGAGGGGCATACCAAGGTTCCCGCGCTATACAAAACGGCAGATGGATATCGCCTTGGTCGGTGGGTAAGTAACCAACGAGCAATAAAAGACAACCTGTCACCGGAGTGCAAAGCACGGCTGGAAGCATTACCTGGTTGGGTTTGGCGAGTTGAGTGAGGTCATTTTTTTGTTAGGCGTCGACTTGCGGTTGCTGCAAACGGCGAACTTCGACATACGAGATACTTATGCACGCATTCACTAAACGCAATCACTATAACCCCTGCTTCTGGACCGGTCTGTGGAATCATGATTACTTCGAGGCTCGAAAGCGTGGCACTCGAACCAAACCAGCTCGGGCGCAACATGTGTTCGCGCTTGGCATTCGCGCCAACAAGGTTTATCCGACCGTAGTTGACAATGTTCATTACGCGGAAGGTCTCGGGGTTGCGGAGATTACGCCAGAAACTATGAAGCAGTTCTGTCAGAAGCGGTTTCCTGATCAGCACGAAAAATTGGCATGTTATGTGGACGAACATCCAGAAAGCCTGTTCATGGATTTCGAAGATATTCTGGTGGGCGTCGAGCAGAAAGGTAAGTATGACCTCCTGATCGATGCAGCCATGCTCGGCGGCTTTTCTTCAAACGAGCATAAGGGCTTCATAACGTGCCTGCTCGTCATTCATGCGATGCGGAGCTACGAAATGATGGCATCAATGGTCGAGTTGTCTGAGTCCATCGGCATGCCAAAATGGGAGTACTTCTGGCTTCTGAAGAACGCTTGGGCGAACCAGTTCGTGCTCGCTCGCGCCACCGTCGCGCTGGCCTGTGCCCGGTGGACTTTGTATCGAACCGACGAACATCGCTTTCCGCTTTGCGATTCGCCGATCATGATGGGTCGGGATTCGATGATGGCCGTTCTATCCCCCCGGCTGCTGGTTGAGATCGATTTGAAAGTGGCTTCTTCCGAAGACTCGTGGGTGATCCGCGACGGAATCAGCTTCAGCAAGTACCGCGAATTCCGAAGACGATCGATCGGTAATACGTTTCGCGAGATAATCTTCCATGATTCCAAAGAACTTGAGTGCTGGCGCGACACGCCGGAATTCAAGGCACGGCTTCGGTCCCTCGCTGAGCCCACAGCCGCGCGTCAACTTGTGGCCGATGCCGCCAACCGCGTCATCTGGGGTCTAAACGGTTTTGGACGCGTGCCCAGAGAGTTTGAGAGTTGGATCAAAGATCGGGTCGATGCCTAGAATTAAAGAGGTTCGAATTATAATTAAAGGGGCCAGGTTCAGATTAAATTGTTGGCAAGAAGTTATCAGGCAATTGAACCAAAAGGGCCAGGTTCGGATTAAATTGTTGGCGAGAGGTTATCAGGCAATCGTCATAAGTCCTTTTTTCTGAATCAAGGCCAACAGCCGCAAGGCCGGGCCACCAGGTTTTTTGACACCGCGCTCCCAATCGGAAACCAGATTCTTGGAGACGTTCAGGTAACGGGCAAAAACCGGCTGGGAGATGTGCTCACGCATCCGCAGGGACTTAATTTCCTCAGGGCTAAGTGTGTGCACGGGGGTCAGGCAGGTTTCATCAAACTCGCGCATCGTCTGTTTGTTGACGACACCCACATCGTGCAGCGCCTCCATCGTTTCATGGATGGCGGCGAAAGCATCACTGCGATATTTTTTAGGCATTTTTTACAACCTCCTCAAACTGTCCGTTTGCAACCAACTTACTCAACTGCGCGTCCGTCAGGGACAGGACGTATTTGGCCATTTTCTTGAACTGCACCTCTTCATCCTCGCGGATGTTGCCAAGCTCGCTCTTGGAAAAACCGTACACGAAGAATGACAACTTGTCCTTGCGAAAAAGAATGATGCTACGGTAGCCCTTGGACTTGCTTTCTCCGGAACGTGCAATCCGTTGTTTGATGACACTGCCGCCCAAGTCTGCCGAGTCCTTGCTAAAACTCTTACTGACGTTACCTTCCCAGTGCCGCCCGGAACAGTGCACCCGCAGCCTTTGCAGTTAGCTGGCCGCGATCATGGTGCGGGTTGTATTCGACGATTTCCATTGCCAGCATTGCTGGATCATCCCGCAACTGGTGCAGTGCTTGTTCCAGTTCGCTGCACAATAAACCGCCGGACGCCGGGCTGCCGACGCCGGGCTCTTCGGAGGGGTCGAGCACATCCAGATCAATACTTACGCCGTAGCCTGCTGTGCCGTTGCTGGCAATGGTTATTGCTTCAGCCAGGGTTGCTGGCACGCCACGCTTGCGTATTTCTTCCATGCCGATCACCCGCACGCCCAGTTTTTTCAGGAGCGCAGCCTCACCTTCTTCAAAGCTCCTGACACCGAGCAGGCACACATGTTCTGGATGCAATTTGGGCGCAGTTGTCCCGATTGCGGTCAACGCTTGCTCGCCATAGCCCAGCAAGCAGGCCAGGGGCATGCCGTTCAAGGCTCCGCTGGGAGTAGTGACGAAAGTATGGCTGTCCATGTGGGCATCTATCCAGACCAGGCCGAGTGAGCCGCGTGTTCCCAACCATTGATGCACGCCGCTCCATGTGCCGATGGCGCAGGAATGATCTCCGCCGACGACGAGGGGAAAATGATCAGCCTCCAGCACATTTTGTACATGAGTCGCGAGGCGGGAACATAGCTCTGTGATTGCCGCGATAGGTGATTCCAGGCTGGCGGGGCCAGGCCGTAATATGTCTTCCCATGCAGCCGGAATATCACCGTCCTGAAACACCTTGAGTTCACGGAGAAACAGCGGGCCATCCGCGCAACCGTGATCCGGTGCGCCAAGACCGCAGGCGACGCCGATCAACTTTACCGGATGCATGAGATGTGTCTTCCGGGAAAATCTAACCTGTCAGGGAATGTCGTTGTTTGCATGCGTAAGGCCTATGCCTATGCCTATGTATTTCTGAGGGAATAAAAAGGGGCTGGGTTCAAAATCAAGTTACCTCTAACTTTACCGGAGGTAACCTTGATTTATAAACGGGATCAATTTATAGCCCTAAAACTACTCAACCTAGTTTTCGTAATTGTTCCTGCAGCTTTTCCA
Organism: Nitrosomonadales bacterium; assembly: GCA_009886095.1. Taxonomy (GTDB): domain Bacteria; phylum Pseudomonadota; class Gammaproteobacteria; order Burkholderiales; family Nitrosomonadaceae; genus VFJL01. The sequence continues at coordinate 30,755 of VFJL01000007.1, forward strand.
GTGTTGCAGCGAAATTTATCAGGCGTTCCTTTTCCTGCTGCACTACCTTGGTCGGGGCACGTTCGACGAAACTGGGATTGGCAAGTTTGATTTCGGCCTTGGTGGTTTCACCTTCGATGCGGGCAATTTCCTTGGCCAGGCGTTCACGTTCAGCGGCTATATCAATCTCGATTTTCAGCATCAATCTGAATTCGGCAACGATCGCTACTGGCGCATCGGCATCGGGCAATTTATCCTGCATAATTTCTACACCGGATAACTTAGCCAGCGCCATCAGGTAGGGAGAGAAATCGGTCAGGGTCTGCTGATTTCCCGCCGCCAGCAGCGGGACTCTTGCTGCTGGGGATAGATTCATTTCACCCCGCAGAGTACGGCAGGCGTTGATTATTTCCTTGAGTTCAGCGGTGCGCTTGCTGGCATTTGCGTTAATGCGGGTGGCATCGGCCTTGGGGTAGGGCTGGAGCATGATGCTCGAACCTTGCTTGCCTGCAAGCGGTGCGATTTTCTGCCACAACTCTTCGGTAATGAAGGGAATGATGGGATGGGCAAGCCGTAACGTGGTTTCCAGTATGCGTACCAGAGTGTGGCGGGTAGCGCGTTGAACCGCATCGTTGCCACCATTGAGCTGCACTTTGGCAAATTCCAGGTACCAGTCACAATATTCATCCCAGACGAATTCATAAATTTCCCGCGCTGCGATATCGAAACGGTAATCGTGAAATGCTTGCGCTACCGCACTCTCTGCCTGCTGCAAGCGACCGATGATCCACTGGTCAGCATCGGAAAATTCCAGCGGCAGCTCATTAGTCGAATCAGCATCCAGACCGGTATCCTTTCCCTCACAATTCATCAGCACATAGCGGGTGGCATTCCACAGCTTGTTGCAGAAATTGCGGTAACCTTCACAACGTTGCATATCGAACTTGATGTCGCGGCCGTGGGAGGCGAGGCTGGCAAAAGTAAAACGCAGCGCATCGGTACCGAATGCGGGGATGCCTTCGGGGAAATGCTTACGGGTGATTTTTTCAATCGACTCAGCCTGACTGGGATTCATCAGCCCGGTGGTACGCTTGGCGATCAGATCCGGTAGCGCGATCCCGTCGATGAGATCCAGCGGGTCCAGCACGTTACCTTTGGACTTGCTCATCTTGTGGCCTTCCGAGTCGCGGATCAGGCCGGTTACATAGACTTCGTGGAAGGGCACCTTGCCGGTGAAATGCAGCGACATCATCACCATGCGGGCCACCCAGAAGAAGATGATATCGAAGCCAGTGACTAGCACCGACGTCGGCAGAAAAGTCTTGAGTTCCGGCGTTTCTTCCGGCCAACCCAGGGTCGAAAATGGCCACAGCGCGGAAGAAAACCAGGTATCGAGCACATCCTCATCCCGCATGAGTTCACGCTCGCCGGCTTGCTGTTGCGCTTCCTCCTGGCTGTGGGCAACGTAGATATTGCCATCCTGGTCATACCATGCGGGAATCCGGTGTCCCCACCATAATTGGCGTGAGATGCACCAGTCTTGAATATTTTCCAGCCATTGGTTATAAACGTGGCTCCAGTTATCTGGCACGAATTTTACTTCGCCCTTTGCTACCACTTCTAGACCGCGCTTGGCCATACCTTCCATTGCCACATACCACTGATCAGTGAGCATCGGCTCGATCACTGCATGGGTGCGGTCGCCGCGCGGCACCATTAGCTTGTGTGGTTTGATCTCTGCCAGCAACCCCAGTGCGTCAAGGTCAGCGATGATTTTATTGCGCGCGGCGAAGCGATCCATGCCCTGATACTCAACTGGCGCGAGATCATTTATTTTTCCGTCCAGTGTGAAAATATTGCGTGGAACCAACTTGTGCCGCAACCCCATTTGGTAGTCATTGAAATCGTGCGCCGGGGTAATTTTCACGCAACCGGTGCCGAATTCCGTATCCACATAGGTGTCGGCAATGATCGGAATGCTATGCCAGGTTGCAGGGGTACTGGCCGATAATGGCAGATGCATAGCGCGGCCAATCAGGTACCGGTAACGCGGATCATCCGGATGCACGGCAACTGCCATATCACCCAGCATGGTTTCAGGACGAGTGGTGGCAACAACGAGATGGGTTAGTCCATTTTGCAGATCCGGCTCCACCAGCGGATAGCGAATATGCCAGAGGAATCCATCTTCCTCGGTCGACACCACTTCCAGATCGGATACTGCAGTTTGCAGCACCGGGTCCCAGTTCACCAGCCGCTTGCCACGGTAGATCAGCCCCTCGCGATAAAGCCGTACGAACACTTCGGTGACAGCACGGGATAAGCCTTCATCCATGGTAAAGCGCTCGCGTGACCAGTCGCAGGAAGCCCCCAGCCGCCGCATCTGGCGGGTGATGGTGGAGCCAGACTCTTCCTTCCACTGCCACACGCGTTTGAGAAATTCCTCGCGTCCCAGGTCACGGCGGTTGATGTTCTGCTGATCCAGTTGCCGCTCAACCACGATCTGGGTGGCGATACCGGCGTGATCGGTTCCCGGTTGCCACAAGGTGTTGTCACCGAGCATACGGTGATAGCGAGAGAGCGCATCCATCAAGGTGTGCTGGAACGCATGCCCCATATGCAGTGTGCCGGTGACGTTGGGCGGCGGCAGCATGATGCAGTAGGCGGGAGCAGTTGCAGCAAGCACTTCATCGGTCATGGGTTTGAAATAACCGGCGGATTCCCAGACGGAATACCAGCGGTTTTCAATAGGCTGAGGGTCAAAACTTTTTGTGAGATCCATGATGATCTGGCTTGAATCTGTTGGCGCTGAAAAGTTGGTCATTTTAGAGGAAGGTGTAGGCACAGGGATCATGACGGGTTGATTCCAATCCGCTTTCAAGCTGGAGTCGGAATGAGATGAGTTTTGCAAAAAGCATGCGTCCACATCTGAATTATAATTTTCAGCGTGATTTGGATTAAGCGCAACCGGAGATGCTTGCAAATGCCGTTCCAGCGCCCGAATCAATGCTACTTGCGCCACGCTATCCAGATCAATCTTCGCTTCCTTCAGCGCAGTATCCAGAATCTGTCGTAGCGGTGGCTTGATCTCGGATTGGAGTATCGGGGTTGCAGCAGAGAGAAATACTACCTCTGTGAGGGTAGGGATGTCACCGGTTGCTGAGGATATGGTTAGCTGCGTTGTGCTATCAAAGATCTGGGTGAGAACCGGAATTGATACTTCATTACTATCCACTTCAGTTTCAGTTGCTGCGGCGACCTTGCCCTGGTGCCTGCTCAGTAACGCATTCAGCTTGTCCAGAACCTCATTATGATCGGACTTTGGCGAATTTTTATTGTCGTCTGTCATGGAGGTGAAAGGTGATCGGCGTACCGGAGCGAGTATTGGAGGATGCTGAACCTACTCTATTTATACGCCACCCAGCTTGTGATAGCGAATTTCGTATCCCCGGTCATGGTAGAAACGGTAGCGCTTGCGTGCCGCCTGCATATCTTCTGGCGTAGTTCCCGTGATCTCAATCAATCGCCGGAAGCGGCTGAAGAAAGGCGGATATTCGATGTGCAGGTTGAGCAGCACATCATCGTGCGGGAGCTTTTCGGCCTGATGGCAAAATATGACCGGGGTTACATCAACCAGCTTGTCGTCAGCATGGCAATGAGGAATAAAGCCGGTAGAGGAAAATGTCCACAATAGCTTGTCGAGCCGCTCGACGATAGCACTATCAGGCGTATAGATTATCACTTTTAAGCCTTGCTGCACTGCTTTAGCACTCAGACGACAAGCGGTATGCAGCTTGTCGTCTGTGCCGGAGTAGAAGTCGATTTGGGTCATATTGATGTTATGGCCATCTCTAAAAATCCAGATTTCATCACAATACTTCGTTGCTCACAAAGAATGTTTCCTTACATACCAGTCATATGTTGCGTCTATATTTTTTGTTCCGGCTTCCTCTTGTTTAGAGTTTTCGAATTTTTAGAGATGCCCTTATTCACCTTTTTAATCTCTTGCGCTGCGCGTCCGATCAGAAATTGCGTTAGCAGTGGTACCGGCCGGCCAGTTGCGCCCTTGTTCTTGCCGGATTTCCACGCAGTGCCAGCAATGTCCAAGTGTGCCCAACGATATTTTTTGGTGAAGCGTGATAGGAAACAGGCAGCAGTTATGGTTCCCCCTGCACGTCCGCCGATGTTGGCCATATCGGCAAAATTGCTTTTTAGTTGCTCCTGATAATCGTCCCATAGCGGCAGATGCCAGGCACGGTCTGCAGCTTGTTCGGAGGCATGCAACAGTTCCTGCGCCAGTTCGTCATTATTACTGAGCAGGCCAGATGCCACATGCCCCAGCGCGACGACACAGGCGCCGGTGAGAGTGGCGATATCTATTACCACTTCGGGTTCATAGCGCTCGGCATAAGTCAGCGCATCACACAAAATCAATCGCCCTTCAGCATCAGTGTTTAGAATTTCAATGGTCTGCCCAGACATACTGGTGACGATGTCGCCGGGTTTAGTGGCATTGCCACCTGGCATGTTCTCAGTGGTGGGAATGATGCCAACTACGTTGATCGGCAGATGCATTTGCGCAATCGCTGCAAGAGTACCCAGCACACTGGCAGCCCCACACATGTCATACTTCATCTCGTCCATTTCTGCTGCCGGTTTCAACGAAATGCCACCGGTATCAAAGGTGACGCCCTTGCCCACCAGCACGATGGGCTTTTCCATTTTTCCACGGCCCCGATATTCCAACGCGATCAGCTTGGCAGGCTGACGGCTGCCGCGCGCAACCGCCAGCAATGATCCCATGCCCAGCTTTTCCATATCCTTCTGCTCAAGAATGGTAGCCTTGAATTTGTAGGTCTTGGCCAGGCCCATGGCCTGTTGCGCCAGATAGGTGGGAGTACAAATATTGGGCGGAAGGTTACCCAGGTCCTTGGCTAGATTCATGCCGTGGGCGATGGCGAGTCCTTGCTGCAGAGCCTCTTCACTGGTGGTAGGCTTCGCTTGACTTGTCATGCCCAGCGTGACTTTGCGCAGATGCCGCTTGATTTCCTCAGGTTTACTTTTGAGACTATCGGAGCGGTAGATGCTTTCCAGCGCGATAATTGCAGTCTGAGAAATTTTCCACGCGGCATCACGTTTTTTTAGCGGAATTTCAGTCAAATACAGGGTGGCATCCGCAGCAGCGGTTTCATGCAATGCCGTGAAAGCGGCACGCACCGCATCACAATATCCCTTATCGTGAAATTCTGATTCCTTACCCAACCCCACCAGCAATATCCGTTCACATAGGACATGAGGCACATTATGCAACAGCAGAGTCGAACCCGCCTTACCCTCCATATCGCCATGGCTTAATATGCCGCTGATATATCCCTTGGCGACCTTGTCCATAGCTTCCGCAGCTTCAGTCAATTTATGTGGTTCGAACACGCCTACCACCACACAGGCACTACGCTGTTTGTCCGGGCTTTCATTTTTTATGCTAAATTTCACTTTTTACTCCTTAATTCGTTGTGTTGCTGACAGATTGCTTAAGCCGGATAACGATCAATGAGCATCTCAAAAATCCAGATTTCGTCGCAACATTTCGTCGTTCATGGAAAATGTTTCCTTGCATATCAATCATATGCTGCGTCCATATTTTTTGTTTCCGCCTCGCCTTGTTTAGGACTTCGAGTTTTTAGAGGCACCCCAATTATCGCCGGACTGTTCGCACAAAGTCAAAGCAGACAAAAAATAACTTCGCCGGAAAATAACTGTCGCGAACCAGATTGGATGCTGTAGTGCTGGATGTTGATCTGCCGGAGCATAATGATTTGACCAATAAGATCATGAACAAACCTATGGCTATTTCAAAAACCAGGCTGGCAAATGATTATCAGGCAAAACTTGCCACACCGTTTGCGCTGCTCGGCATTCGTACTGAAGAAGACTGGCTGACCGGTATCGAATACCTACCCATCGATACACCCCTGCTTGCGCCGCAAAATCCGCTTGCCAGGGAAGTCTGCCAGCAGCTGCAGGCATATCTAGTTGACCCCGGTTTTATCTTTGATCTGTCGCTGCATATCAGTGGCACCATTCACCAACGCCGGGTATGGCATACCATTCAGGCGATTCCCTGTGGCACCACCCGCAGTTATGCCGATATTGCCACGCAACTGCACTCTGCTCCCCGCGCCGTAGGGCAAGCGTGCGGTGCCAATCGGCTACCGATGATCATTCCTTGTCATCGCGTTATCGCTAAAAACGGTGGATTAGGCGGGTTTATGAATGCCAGCGATGGAGTCCCGCTCGCCATCAAACGCTGGCTATTGCACCATGAGTGCACCTGAGCTTAATACAGGATTGCTGGATGAATTTTCTGATGCCTTGTGGCTGGAGGATGGTCTGTCGCGCAATACACTGGAAAGCTATCGCAGTGATCTGCGAAAATTCTCTGAATGGCTGGAAAAACAGAGCTGTAGTGATGGGGTATTGATAAACGCAACACATTCTGACTTGCTTGGGTTTCTCGCCTACAAAGTATCGACCAAAGTCAAAGCCAGTACCACCAGTCGCGAGTTGTCGAGTCTAAAGCGTTTTTATCGTTTCCTGTTGCGCCAAGGGAAAATCCAGGTTGACCCCAGTCTCAACATTGATACCCCAAAACTTCCGCGCAATCTGCCCAAGAGCTTGACCGAAGTGGAGGTGGAAGCCTTACTTAAGGTGCCTGATGTGGAGCGGCCATTGGGTTTGCGTGACCGCGCCATGCTGGAAGTGCTGTACGCCAGCGGTTTGCGGGTATCGGAACTGGTTACCCTGAAGGTTGCTCAAGTAAGTCTGAATATGGGCGTGGTGCGCGTAATGGGCAAGGGCAGCAAAGAACGTTTGGCGCCGCTGGGGGAGGAAGCGCTGGATTGGATAAATCGTTATATCATAGAAGCCCGGCCTGTATTATTGGGCGGGAAAATCAGTGATGCATTATTTGTTACTGCCCGCAGTGCGGCCATGACACGCCAGGCGTTCTGGCACCTGATCAAGCGCCATGCCCGGCAGGCAGGTATCGACAAGCCGCTGTCACCACATACATTACGCCACGCTTTTGCTACTCACTTGCTCAACCACGGCGCTGACTTGCGCGTGGTGCAACTGCTACTGGGTCATGCCGATATTTCCACCACGCAGATTTACACCCATGTGGCGCGCGAACGGTTGAAGCAACTCCATGCCAAGCATCATCCACGGGGGTGATGGGTTACCTGTCTCCCGCTGCATTCGAGCGCGAGTTGGATTGCTGCGCTAATGGTGCAACTGTAGTCGCGCCACGCGGATCATTGGCTATAAATGAGTGGTGGGTTTCTTTATTGAAGAATATCAACTGCATATTGCCCCATTTCTGTGCTGCAATTCTTACCCGATGTCCTTTCAGCCTGAGTCCGGAAATTTGCTCTTCATGAAATGAATCTGGCTCAATCTCAATCTGATCCGGCAGATGCTGGTGATGAAAGCGTGGGTTCCTGACGATTGCTCCCGGATCAATTTGTTTATCGTCGACGAAATTGACAATTGCTAATAAAACCATGCTGATGATGCGCGAACCGCCAGGGGTGCCGACAATCAGTATACCTTTCTTATTTTCTACAAAAGTTGGTGTCATACTCGACAGCGGACGTTTGCCTGGCCAAATGGCATTAGCTTGTTTCCCCTGTAGGCCGTAGACATTAGGCACATCGGGAGCAATGGAGAAATCGTCCATTTCGTTGTTTAATAACACCCCGGTATTGCCGGCAATGAAACCCGAGCCGAAATTTGTATTAATACTCAGGGTTGCCGCAACGCGGTTTCCTTCCCGATCCATGATCGAAAAATGAGTAGTTTCGGTTCCACCTGCGCGCGTTGTTGAGTTATTATCAGGTTCGGTATCTGGCACCACCCGATTCAAATTGATCGTAGTTGCCCGTTCACGTCCATAGTCTTTGCTCATAAGTTTTTCTGTTGGCACATTGATAAAATCACTGTCGCCCAGATATTCAGCTCGGTCTTGATAGGCACGGCGCAGCGCCTCTGTAATAAGATGGATTCTGTCGATCTCGTTCAACTGCGCTAATGAAAAATTTTCAAGGATATTAAGTCCTTGTGCCAAGGTTAATGCGCCGGACGAAGGTAAGGGTGCTGTTGTGATAATCGCGTCACGATAGGTAAATTTAGCTGGTGCACGCTCAATTACACGGTAATGTGTCAAGTCTTCGTGCTCCCAGATGCCACCAGCCCGTTTGACTGACTGCACCATTTCATCTGCTACCCAGCCACGGTAAAAACCATCTTCGCCATGCCGTGCAATTTCTGTCAATGTCGCGGCAAGTCGTGGCTGGAGCAGGATAGAGCCCGGAACGGGTACCAGATTATCATGCAGAAAAATACCCGCAACATGTGGATCTGCACGTAATTTACCCTGATAATTCCTGACCACCTCGCTAAAGCGCGGATCCACCTTAAAACCATTGCGCGCCAACGCTATTGCAGGTGCGAGACTACGCGCCAACGATAATCTGCCATAATTCTTCGCAATGTGAACCAGCCCAGCCGGCACTCCGGGAATCGCTGCTGCCAAGGGGCCATTGAGCGAAGCTGCAGTGACTGGCTTGCCCTTCGCATCCAAATACATGTCGGGAGAAGCTTTGCCAGGAGCGGTTTCACGCCCATCTATCAGTACCTCCCATTTGTCCCTTGCGCGATGCAGTAGCCATAGACCGCCACCACCCAGACCGGAAGAATACGGCTCGACCACTGCCAACACCGCACTGACAGCCACTGCTGCATCAAACGCATTGCCGCCTTGCCTAAGGATTTTTTTACCCGCTTCAGTGGCAAGGGGGTGAGCGGAAGCAATCGCCTGTGAGTGAATAAAATCAGGGGCTCCCCATGCCGGAGCAAGAAATGCCAGCAGCAGAAACCCTGCTTGCAAGAAAATCCAGAAAGGTTTATTCCAATTTAATTTCATGGAGATAAAAATGTTTTTAACATGCGGAGATATTAGCTTGTTCATCCGGAGTACAGCTTGGCGTAATGCTGGTATCTAGTGTACATAGCAGTACTCCAGAGTAGCTATTGGCAAAGGCATTAAATTTTAATTTTACTTTAATTTTGTAAATCTAACCGGCAGCGGCCTAAAGGATTTTCGGAGTTCATTGTAAAACCATATAGAATAGCGGCCTTTTTGCAGCCCTACTTTTCAGGAAACAAGCTTTGATCACCACCGCCAATATCACCATGCAGTTTGGGGCCAAACCCCTGTTCGAAAACGTCTCCGTTAAATTCGGCGATGGCAACCGTTACGGCCTAATCGGCGCCAACGGCTGCGGCAAGTCTACTTTCATGAAAATCCTCGGTGGAGATCTGGATCCGACTTCCGGTAATGTCAGCATTGACGCCAACGAACGTGTGGGAAAGTTGCGACAGGATCAATTCGCTTTCGAGAACTGTCTGGTGATCGATACGGTGATGATGGGGCATGATGAGTTGTGGCGGGTGAAAGAGGAACGCGATGCGATTTATGCCAATGCTGATGCCACCGAAGCCGATTATATGCATGCTGCCGAACTTGAAGCACACTTCGCTGAGCTAAATGGTTATTCCGCCGAAGCCCGCGCCGGGGAGCTGCTGCTGGGTGTGGGCATTCCGCTATCCCAGCACAGGGGATTAATGAGCGCGATTGCGCCCGGATTCAAGCTGCGCGTGTTGCTGGCACAGGCACTATTTGCCAATCCGGAAATTTTACTGCTGGATGAGCCAACCAATAATCTGGATATCAATACCATCCGCTGGCTGGAAGATGTAATTAATGTAAGTAAAAGCACCATCATCATCATTTCGCATGACCGCCACTTCCTTAATAGCGTCTGTACTCACATGGCCGATCTGGATTATGGCGAAATACGCATTTACCCCGGTAATTACGATGAATATATGACTGCATCTATTCAGGTGCGAGAGCGCATGCTGGCTGATAATGCCAAGAAAAAAACCCAGATCGCGGAGTTGCAGTCTTTTGTCAGTCGTTTTTCCGCTAATGCTTCCAAGGCGCGGCAGGCAACCAGTCGAGCACGTCAAATCGAGAAAATAAAACTGGAAGACGTAAAACCTTCCAGCCGTCAGTATCCCTACATCCGTTTTGATGTGGACGAACGGGACAAACTGTATCGCCTGGCAGTATCGGTGCAAAGTGTCAGCAAGAGCTTTTCTGGTATGGAAAAAGTGCTGCTGAATAGATTCAGCCTTAACGTTGAGGCTGGTGAGAAAGTCGCCATCATCGGTCCGAATGGTATCGGCAAGACCACGTTGCTGCGTTGTCTTGTGGGCAACTTGACACCCGATGCAGGGGAAGTGAAGTGGGCGGAGAAAGCGCGCCCAGGTTATGTCGCGCAAGACCATGCTGCTGATTTTGAAATGGATATGTCGCTTACCGACTGGATGACACAATGGCGGCGTGAAGGCGACGATGATCAGGCTGTGCGTAGCGTTCTCGGCAGACTGCTGTTCTCGGGCGATGAAGTGAAAAAATCAGTAAAAGTAATTTCCGGCGGGGAGCAAGGGCGTATGTTGTTTGGCAAATTTATTTTGCAGAAACCCAATGTGTTACTGATGGATGAGCCTACCAACCATCTTGACATGGAGTCTATCGAATCACTTAATAGCGCATTGGAGAAATATACCGGCACTCTTATTTTTGTCTCCCACGACCGGGAATTTGTATCCTCACTGGCCACTCGTATCATCGAAATGAAACCGGATGGAATCACTGACTTTAAGGGGGAATACGAAGAGTACTTGCGGAGCCAAGGTGTGGAATGAGGATGCTGCGAGTTTTTGAAGATATGAAAAATCAACATGTCCCGTTTTTATAATGATTCTTTACCTAAAAAGCAGGCAGCATGTTGCCTGGTAGTAAGCAACGCCGTACGGTAGCGCTCCCAGTCAAAATATGGACCAGGATCGGTTTTGCGTCCTGCAGCAATATCGGAATGTCCGACGATGTCCATAATAGGATAAGTTTCTTGTAGCATTAAACTGAGCACGGTCAGCGCCGCATATTGAGCGTCAGCGAAAGGTTGGGTATCGCTGCCTTCAAGCTCCACTCCGATGGAGAAATCATTACACTGAGTCTTACCCTGCCAGCAGGAGATTCCCGCATGCCAAGCGCGCTTGTTGCAGGCGACGAACTGGATGACCTCGCCGTCCCGGCGGATAAAAAAATGAGCGGAAACCTTGAGGTTGTGAAGAGCCTGGTAGTAGGGATGAATTTCTGGATCGAGCTGGTTGGTAAATAGTTTGATTACCCCATCACCGCTGAATCTATCCGGCGGTAAACTGATGTTGTGGATTACCAGCAAGTTTATTGCGCACTCGGTCGGTCGCTCGTCGCAATTGGGTGAAGGGATGAAGCGCACGCTGTCCAGACAGCCACTTGCGTTAATTTGCATTCGCCCGGCCTGCGTTCCACAACGGTAATCGGGGTGCCTCGAGATGCTGTACGGTTAGAGAATTATTCATTATTCAGTCCCAGGCGTTCCATGCGATAGCGCATGGATCTGACAGTGATCCCCAGTAATCCAGCCGCAGCGGTGCGGTTATACCGGGTCTTTTTCAAGGCTTCGATGATAGATTCTTTTTCCAATTGATCAAGATAACCTTGCAACGGCAATCCGTCGCTGGATACGGCTGGTTGCGGTATCGAAGTATCATTCAATACTACAATTGATGCCAGTTGCAGGCCATCCCGACCAATCTCAACATCAGGGCAGAGCGTCAGCGTACGCTCCAGAATATTTTCAAGCTCGCGAACGTTGCCGGGGAAAGCATAGTGTTCCAGCGCCTCCAGTGCACCGGCGCTGAAGCTACACCTGGCTCTCCCATTTTCTTGGCATAGTCGGTCGAGAATAGTGTTTACAATTAAAGGAATATCTTCTTTCATCTCACGTAATGCAGGTGTTTTCAACTCAATCACATTTAGGCGGTAATATAAATCCTGACGGAATTTTCCATTTTCGACACACTCACTCAATTTCTGATGAGAGGCGCTGATAATGCGTACATCTACATTTTCCTCCTGAGCGGCGCCAATTTTCCGCACCCGTTTTTCCTGGATTACCCGCAGCAGTTTAACTTGCATGGTTAGTGGCAAGTCGGCTACTTCGTCGAGAAATAAGGTACCGCCATCAGCCGCCTGAAAAAAACCGTCACGCTCGGTATCAGCACCGGTAAAAGCACCTTTCCGGTAACCAAAAAATTCGCTTTCCATGAGACTCTCGGGGATCGCGCCGCAGTTGACTGGGATAAAGAGGTTGTCGCGGCGAGTGCTATTTTCGTGTATTGACCTTGCCGCAAGCTCCTTACCGCTGCCAGATTCGCCGTTGATATAAACCGGTGCCTGGCTGCGTGCAAGTTTCTCGATCATCGTGTGTAGTTGCTGCATTGGCAGTGATTTGCCGAGCAGGGCATATCTGCCTTTTTTGGAAGTGGCGGTAGTCTTTTCCTGTGGCGGCAATAGATTCAATGCAGATCTCACCAGAGAACGCAACTGTTTCAGTGGCACGGGCTTCGCCAAGTAATCGAACGCGCCTGCCTTGAGCGCGGCCACTGCGTTCTCCGTGGTACCATAGGCAGTAATCACTGCCACCGGTAAATTGGTATAATGGTCGACGATATGTCGCACCAATTCCAGTCCTTCGCCGTCAGGCAGACGCATATCGGTCAGACACAAATCAAAATGACGCGAATCGAGCAAATGCCGGGCGCCGCTCACCGTCATGGCGCGCTCCACGTCCAGCCCCATGCGCACGAGCGTCAGTTCAAGTAGTTCCAGGATATCCGATTCATCATCGACGATAAGCACTGCCGGGGTGGTTGATTTGCCACCGTCACCAGATGGCATAATTTGTTCTCTATGTTTAGGCATGACTCACGCTTTTTCTGCAAACAATTCTGAAATGGCCGCCAGTGGTACTCTCCAGGCAATCGAGTGCAGCCCCATTAACTTTGCACATCTCTCGTGCAATATAGAGACCGAGACCGCTGCCGCTTGCCGCAGTGGTAAAGAAAGGCTCGAATGAATGGCTCAGCAGCGCCGAGGGGATGCCGGGACCATCGTCGATCACGTCTAGATTAATATTATTTCCAGCCGCTCTTTCGGTCGCTCTCAGCTGGATACTGCCCGGCTGCTTGCAGCAATAACGCCAAGCATTGTGGCATAAATTCCACAGTACCTGATTCAAATGTCCCCGATCAAAATTAACAATATACTGATCGGTAATATCCAGTACAAATACGTCACTGGAAATCTTTTCGGCATGACAGAAATCGGTGATAAAAGTGTGTACAAAACTCACCAGATGAAGCGATTCCAACGTAGCTCGATCTCTGCGGTTCAGTTGCAGGACATTCTGCACTATTTCGTCAAGACGCTGAGTATTATCCCGGATAATACGTAACATCCGCAGGTGGGCGGGATCGGGATTTTTTTCTTCTTCTAGTAACTCGGCAGCATGACTGATGGCTGAAAGTGGGTTGCGAATTTCGTGAGCAATATTGGCGGTAAGTCTGCCAAGAGCAGCGAGCTTCAATTGTTGCGCCTGTGCCTGGATACGGCTGATATCTTCAAGAAAAATAACCGTATTGATGCGACGGTCGCCCTTCACTGCTACGAACCGTGCTCGCACCAAGGTATTGCTGGCTGACATCTGTAATAGGTCAAAATCAATATTTCCGCTGTTGCGCCAAGCCTCAAGCTGCGATGCCAGAAGCGGTGCACAATCAGCAAGCTCCTGGACTGCAGCTCCTCCTGGAGTCAGGCTGATGAATCTCTCCGCTTGTAGATTATGCTGCCGGATTTTACCGTTTTCATCCACGACCAGCACGCCGTCCTGCATGTCCTGAATCACTAGTTGATTCACTTCTGCCATGCTGGCAAGATCGATCCCGCGCTGCCATGCCAGTTTTTCGTTGGCGATGGCATGTTTGGCAAGTTTATGCGCCAGCCATGCGACGGCAAAATAGCCCAAGCTAAGCAAACCTGCCTGCAGGTATTGGGCATGATAACCTTCCACATAGAGAAGGGCGTAGGATTCCTCCAAGAGTATGCCAATACTGGCAATAGATGCATAAAACAGCGCTAACCTGCCGCGACTGATCAACCCGGCTGCGGCCAGTGGCGCTAGCAGCAATGGGCCCAGTCCGCTTTGAATACCTCCGCTGGAGTACATCAGAATGGCGACGAATACCACGTCGCCACAGATCTGGACTGCAAGCTGCCAATTGAAATATAGCCGCTGCATACGGGTTAGCAGCAGCGCTATTCCACTAAATGCAGTATAGGTTAGCGCCGCGTATAAAAATAATCTGGGGTTATAAGAGCCGAAACTGGATTCAGGAGATAGCCATGTAGTCGCCACAATCCCACTTGCCATCAGCAGGCGATATACATTGAAATAAAGCAGCGAACGCCAGAATGGCTCAGGGTAAATGGTGGCCGATGCATCGGCAGTTGATTGCCACGATTTCGCTTGCGGCAAAGAAGTGGTCATGCGTTGAATATCATCCTATGGTAAATTTCGATTAAGCAATAATTGAACGAATGGTGAATCCTTTCTGGTGCATATTGCTGGCAACCGCAGAATAAGTACGACAAATACGAGGTGCAGATCAAAAACTATAGCTTAGTCTACCCCGCACGGGAGTGCAACGCACCTCAACCATACACTTCTTGCCGCCCATAGAGGTTTCATTCAGGAATTTCCTTAACCATTTTCGGCATATGAATAAAGCATTTATAAAAGAAACTGAAGGAATCGACGATTCTGAGGAAGATACAGGTGTCGACCTCCTGCCATCCAGCAGCAAAAACTACATTACTCCGGGTGGTTATACGAGACTGATGGACGAGTTTCTATGGCTGATGAATAAAGAGCGTCCTCAAATGACTGCTACAGTGTCGTGGGCTGCCGGTAATGGTGATCGCTCAGAGAATGGTGACTATATTTATGGCAAGAAGCGTTTGCGTGAGATCGATAGGCGTATCCGTTTTCTCACCAAACGGTTGGATATGGCTGAAGTGGTAAATCCTGCAACTCTGAGAGAAGATGAGACGCAAATCTTCTTTGGTGCCACAGTCACCTATTCCAATCTAGCAGGTGAAGAAAAAACGGTGTCCATCGTCGGGGTCGATGAAGTTGATACGACCCGTGGTTACATTAGCTGGATTTCACCGATGGCACGGGCGCTGATCAAGGCAGAGGAGGGTGATACAGTGACGCTACGCGCTCCGGGTGGGGTTGAGGAACTGGAAGTTCTTGCAGTTAAATACCAACTCATTCCAATGGATCCGTTCCAATCAATTATTTCCCGCTAGCGTGTGATTCATGAATAATTCTGCCTGCGGGGCTCTTCCGTTTTTTCTCCACCTGCAACGATATTCAAAGCTAGGGCTTCTGCCACCTTAATGCCGTCCACAGCCGCAGAAAGAATCCCCCCTGCATAACCGGCACCTTCGCCCGCAGGATAAAGTCCAACGGTGTTCAGGCTCTGGTAATTTTCACTGCGTTTGATGCGGATCGGCGAGGAAGTGCGCGTTTCAACTCCGGTCAACACGGCATCATTCATGGCAAACCCATTGATCTGTTTGTCAAAAGCGGGAAGAGCCTCGCGTATTGCCACGATGGCGTAATCCGGCAAAGCGGTGCTCAAGTCGCACCAATGCACGCCAGGAGTATAGGATGGAATCACCGTGCCAAGCGCTGTGGATGCCCTGCCTGCGAGAAAATCACCTACCAGTTGTGCTGGTGCTTGATAATTGCACCCGCCTAGTTCGAAGGCGCGCTCCTCCCAGTGACGCTGAAAGGCAATGCCTGCCAGTGGATGGTCAGGATAATCAGTTGGCGTCACGCCGACGACGATGCCGCTATTAGCATTGCGTTCGTTGCGTGAATACTGGCTCATACCGTTGGTTACGACTCGTCCCGGTTCCGATGCTGCCGCCACCACCGTGCCGCCCGGACACATGCAGAAACTGTAAACCGAGCGCCCATTGGCACAGTGATGCACCAACTTATAATCGGCCGCGCCCAGCAATGGGTTACCGGCGTTGTCACCGAAGCGACAGCGGTCTATCAGCGATTGCGGATGTTCGATGCGTAAACCGACAGAAAAAGGCTTGGCCTCGATATATACCCCCCGGTCATACAGCATCTGAAAGGTATCGCGTGCACTGTGGCCAACGGCCAGCACAACATGGCTCGTTGCGATATGTTCACCATCAGCCAGCATCACGCCGCGTACTTGCCCGTTGTCAATTTCAATATCATTCACCCGGCTCTGGAAGCGAATTTCACCGCCGAGCGAGGTGATGGTTGCACGCATTTTTTCCAGCATACCCACCAACCTGAATGTGCCAATATGTGGTTTGCTTACATAGAGAACTTCCGGCGGAGCACCCGCCTTGATGAATTCCATGAGCACTTTCCGGCCGTAGTGTTTCGGGTCCTTGATCTGGCTGTGGAGCTTGCCGTCGGAAAATGTGCCCGCACCGCCTTCGCCGAACTGAACATTGGATTCAGGGTTGAGCTGCCCCTGTTTCCACAGGCCAAAGGTATCCTTGGTACGCTCGCGCACGGCCTTTCCGCGCTCCAGTATGAGTGGGTGGAATCCCATCTGCGCCAGAATCAGCCCGGCAAATAATCCGCATGGCCCTGTGCCAATTACTACCGGACGTGACTGTGAAGCTGGGACATGTGCTGCTCGCGCAACGAAATGATAGTGCATATCCGGAGTGGATGAGACACGGTTATCTGCTTGCAGACGTCGTAGTATCGTTACTTCATCCGCTTTATTCTTCAGTTCGGCGTCCAAGGTATAAATAAAAGTAACTGCTCCCCGTTTGCGGGCATCGTAGCTACGGCGCGCGATCGAAAACTCTGTAAGCTCATCCGCCGCGATTCCCAAGCGTTGAAGAATGGCGGCCACGAGTTCGCTTTCAGTATGATCCAAGCGGAGCTTGATTTCAGTCAGACGTAACATAGGCTATATCAAAAAATAAGGCACAGCGATAACAAACCACCTCTGGAAATCCGGATTTAGTCACAATATTTCGTTGTACATAAAAAATTCCATATATATCAGCTATATATAACGCTCACATTTCTTGCTTCCACTTCGTCTTGTTTGGGATTTCTAATTTTTAGAGGCGCCTAACAGATTTATCCAGAGGCATATGGCACTATTAGAACCAGATCGGGCAATGCCCGGCCAGGACTGTTACCGCTTGCGAGTATAAGATAAACTGCGTAATGGAGAATGATTTCTCGCCAATCAACAGCATTCGGACAAAATGATACCAGGTAGATTCATCACCCTAGAAGGCATAGACGGCGCAGGCAAGAGCACTCATCTTGCCTGGCTGGAAAATTTTTTGCGGGGCAGGGGGCTGACTGTGGTAGTAACCCGTGAGCCGGGTGGTACGCCTTTGGGTGAGAAGTTGCGTGCGCTCCTGCTCGACAACAACCAGGCAATGCATCCTGAAACCGAGGCACTGCTAATGTTTGCGGCACGACGGGAACATTTAGACAAAGTGATATTGCCGGCGCTCGAGCGGGGTGAATGGGTAATTTCAGACCGTTTCACCGATGCGAGCTTTGCCTATCAAGGCGGTGGCAGGGGATTGGCTACAAATCGGCTTGACGATCTGGAACGGTGGGTGCAGGGAGAGTTTCAGCCTGATCTCACGCTTTATTTCGATGTGAGTGTTGAGCTGGGCAGACAACGGGTTAATGCCATCAAGACGGCCGACCGGTTTGAAAAAGAGCAGGATGAGTTCTTTCGGCGGGTGCGAGAAGCCTATCTGCAAAGAGCGCACAAGTTTCCTCAGCGGATACGTCTGATTGATTCCAGCCAGACGCTGGATAAAGTTAAAGAATCACTTCATGATATTATTTTATCTATTTGTTAATGAATAATATTTATATCTGGCAAACTGATATTTGGCGGATGCTGACACAGAGTCAGGCTACCCGAGGTCACGCTCTGTTGCTTAAGGGGCGAAAGGGTATCGGCAAGCTCACATTCGCCCGTAATCTGGCCAAATCTCTGCTATGTGAGAAACCATCCACTGACACTGAGGCATGTGGAAGCTGCCCAAGTTGTGGCTGGTTTGAGCAGGAAGGGCACCCTGATTTTCGTCTGGTCGAACCAGAAGCACTGGCGGCATTGGCCGATGAAGCCATGGCGGAGACAAGCAGTGATGCCGAGACCAATACCGAAATGGTACCCGGCAGCGCAAAAGGGAAGAAAAAGCCCAGCAAACAAATTGGAGTCGAGCAGATTCGAGCGCTTACGGATTTGGTGCATATGTCCAGCCACCGCAATGGCTACAAAATCATTTTGATTCATCCTGCAGAAACGATGAACCTGGCGGCGGCCAACGCCTTACTGAAAAATTTGGAGGAGCCGCCGCCGCAAACCTTGTTCATCCTGGTGACACACCGCCCACAGAGTTTGCTACCGACCATACGCAGCCGCTGCCGACAAATCACCATGCCTACGCCCGATCTTGCCACCGCCATTGCCTGGCTTAAGCAGCAGGGTGCGAAAGATCCCGAAACCAGCCTTGCCGCCGCAGGCTACGCGCCGCTGGCAGCGCTGGAGTTTGACGATGATGATTATCTTACGCGGCATAAAACCTTTATTCGGCAAATCGGTACGCCAAGTGGTTTCAATCCCATCCTGCTGGCTGAGGAAATGCAGAAATTCGATCTGCCGACAGCCGTTAGCTGGATGCAGAAATGGTGTTATGACTTAATGAGTTTCCGTACCACCGGGAAAATCCGCTATCATTTACCCATGCTCGCCACTATTAAATCACTGGTATCTGAAATTGATCCGCGCTCACTTGCCAGTTATTCACGCAGCTTGATCTCAACCCAGCGCCTGGCACGGCACCCGCTTAATCCCCGTTTATTTCTGGAAGAAATGCTACTTTCCTACGCTATGCTGATAGCCCCCGCCCGAAGCAAGTATGCTGACTGAGAACCGCACTTGGAGCTATGCTATTTGGCGCAGACATTACTAACCATGCTTGTTGACTCTCACTGCCATCTTGATTTTCCTGATCTTGCCAGCAACCTTGATGAGTTGCTGGCTAAAATGCGGGACAACGAAGTTAGTCACGCCCTTTGCGTCAGCGTTAATTTACAGGATTTTCCGCGTGTATTGGCGCTGGCGGAAGCCTACTCCAATCTTTTCGCCTCGGTCGGCGTTCATCCCGATTACGAGAATCTGGCCGAACCGCAGGCGGCACAACTGGCCGCATTGGCCGCTCATCCCCGAGTTGTCGCCATCGGTGAGACCGGGCTGGATTATTTTCGCCTTAAAGGCGACCTGGAATGGCAGCGGGAACGCTTCCGTCAGCATATCCGTGCTGCCCGACAATGCAATAAGCCGCTTATCATTCATACCCGCGAAGCTGCGGAGGATACGCTCCGCATCATGGCGGAGGAGGGCGCGGACAGCGTCGGTGGGGTGATGCACTGTTTTACCGAGAGTTGGGAGGTGGCGCAGCGGGCGATGGAGATGAATTTCTATATTTCTTTTTCTGGTATTGTAACTTTCAAGAAAGCTGTTAGTCTTAAAGAGATTGCCAGAAGGATCCCGCTGGAGAGAATGCTGGTGGAAACAGATTCGCCCTATCTTGCCCCCGTGCCGCACCGTGGCAAAATGAATCAGCCCGCCTTCGTGCGGCATGTTGCGGAAGAAATCGCCGAATTGCGCGGCATCACTGTGAACGAAGTGGCCACTGCCACCACTCGCAATTTTTTTAAATTATTCAAGGTTGCCTGAATGATTAATTCACTAAAAATACCCCATTTGCTCATTGGTCTGCTGCTCGCTGCCAATTTATGCTTCCCAGTGAATGCTGCTGCGGGTATCCACGAAGATCTACTCTGGGCGGTGGAAGGCAATAATGCTACCGATCTAGCCAAGCTGCTGGCGAAAGGCGCTGATCCCAATACGCTGGATAAACGCGGAAATACGCTCCTGATGATCGCAGTCCAGAATAAAGGTAGCGATCTTGTCCGGCTATTGCTGGAGGCCGGCGCAAACCCCAACCTGCGCAATCATTATGGCGAGACTGCCATTATGCTCGCTAGCTACCATGGTGAAGCCAGCATGACCAAGCAGTTTTATATCAAGGGTGCAGAGATCAACCACAGGGGATGGAATCCGTTGATTTATGCTGCAACCAAGGGCCACACAGAGATCGTCGAGATGCTGCTTGGCGTAGGTGCGAAAATTGATTCGACTTCTGATAATGGAACTACCGCGCTAATGATGGCGGCAAGAGGTAATCATTTTGATGCGGTCAAGCTGTTGTTGAAGAATGGTGCAAACCCCAATATCCAGAATGAATCCGGTGGTACTGCACTGAGTTTTGCCCTAAGCAGAGAGCATCTTGAGGTTGCCAAACTACTTAAGAATAATGGTTCAACATATTGATTAATGATATCTATTACAAAATAAATTGCAGAAATTTTCGGCGACTTTCAGTAATTACTCCAGCTGTTCGCTGCTTCCCTAATGAATCTCTGCGTAACCTAATCCTTTCATAACTACCGGGAATCCACGTGGCTACGATAGGTCTTAATCATTACAATCTGCGCGCACCGCGTGAACTCTTGGATATTCTCAAAGAATTCTACTGCAAGGTGGTTGGTCTTGAGCAGGGTCAGCGACCGCTGCTGGAAGGCTCTGGCTACTGGCTCTACGCCAGCGGACAAGACGTGCTCCACTTAAGCCAGACGCACCCAGACGAAACACGCCTCACCCATGTCGCCACCACTTTTGATCACGTGGCATTCACCTGTACCGAGCGACAAGAAATGGAAGCTCGACTGAGCCAGCACAATATCCAGTTCGAGACAGCTCGCATGCCCCTGACTGGCAAGGTTCAACTGTTCTTTAAAGACCCGGCAGGAAACGGTGTGGAGCTAAACTTTGCCAATGACACCATTCCTGATGCCCCTACACACGATCTATAAGGCTTCCATGGTATAAAATAGAGCAGGGCGCCGATGAGTTAGCGATAGGGCAGGTTTACCAGATAAACGGCTCATAACTGATAGATATAGATTAACAATCAGTCATTTTACCTGCTTAAGATAAGAGCCTTTAAACCTCAAAGATCATGAAAGTGCTCCAGAACAAAGTTGCCATTGTTACCGGATCCTCCCGCGGCATCGGTGCCGAAATCGCACGGACGCTGGCTAACGCTGGTGCAAAAGTGGTCATCAACTATGTTGCACGGCAGCAGGACGCTGAAGTGGTTTGCGCTGCAATCACGGCCGCAGGTGGCGAGGCGCTGGCCGTGCGGGCGGATGTCAGCAAATCGGCAGAAGTGCGCAGGTTATTTGACGCAGCCATTGAACGCTACACCCGTGTCGATATCCTTATCAACAACGCTGGCATGTTGCTCTACAAGAAAATTGGGGACACCAGCGACGAAGAGTTCGATCAGATCTTGAGCAGTAATATCAAAAGTGTCTTCTACGCCTTGCGTGAAGCCGCCACCCGGCTGGCGGATGATGGGCGTATCGTCAGTCTGTCTAGCACTGTCACGCGACTGATGCTGCCGAACTATGGCGCCTATGCCGCGAGTAAAGGCGCTGTCGAGCAACTGACGCGGATCTTCGCCAGGGAGGTGGGTGCGCGCGGCATCACGGCCAACATCGTCTCACCCGGACCGGTAAATACTGAGCTCTTTACTACTGGCAAGAGCACGGAGGACATCAAACGTATGGCTGGTATGACTATGCTGAATCGTATCGGCAAACCGGAGGATATTGCCCGCATAGTACTTTTCCTGGTTAGTGCAGAAGCCAGTTGGGTCACAGGACAGAACATCGGTGCTAATGGTGGTATCGCCTGAGTTTTGAAAAGTAGTTGTGTCCGTGCCAGCGTTATTAATCTACCAAAATTGAACTTTAATCTTATTTAATATCAAATGATTACGGTAGTATCATGAATATCAATTTAAGAATGTCCGGATGCAATAATCCGGTGACAAACTATTAGGACACATCTATGGCCGCATGGTTGATTCCTGCGCTAAAGGCGGTTCTCCCACATGTGGGAGCAATCATCTCAGTCGCTACTCCTGTATTCACCAAGAAAAAAGTTGATGCAACAGCCGATCAGACGCTGCAGCAGCAGATCAGCGAGCTGCAAGCAGCTGCATCGCAGAACTCGGCCCAGATCAAAGAACTGGCAGAACAGCTCCAGAGTACGGTCGCGGCAGTGGAGCAGGCAGCCTCAGTTGCTGAAGCAAAGCTACGGCGGATACTATCGTTCTGCGTTGCTACGACCGCTGTATCGCTCTGTCTGGTGCTATTTTTGTTGTTGAACCGATAATTCCAACTATCTATTCACTAATGGAACCGTGGGTTAGTTACATTACACTCGGCGTCACCGATTTGGAGAAGGCTAGCCAGTTCTATGAAGAATGTCTGGGCCTGCCTCGACTCAAGGCTCCGCCATCGGTCACTTTCTTCTCACTCGGGCAAACGCGGCTCGCGCTCTGGTCACGTGAGAGTTTGGCGGCTGACGCCGGACTTGTCCCCGAAGGAGTCGGTTTTCCGGGTTTCTCTCTGGCCCACAATGTGCGTACCCAGGTAGAGGTAGATGCTCTGCTGCAACATGTCGCCTCCTATGGGGCCAGAGTGCTGAAGCCGGGGCAGCCGACCGATTGGGGTGGCTACGCCGGTTATTTCACCGACCTGGATGGGTTTCTCTGGGAGATTGTCTATAACCCTAAGTTTCCCCATGCATAGCATTCAACATCTCCCAGACATTCAAAAACATGCTTGGCGCAGAAGTCATATCCGAATTCAAGTTCGCCAGCACCAGTGAAGTTGTGGGTAAGGATTTCGCCTGTAATAAAAAATCATGCCGAGGAAGGCGTGCTTAAATTGCTCATAATGTATATTATGTTAAATTGTATAAATTAGTGGCGGTTGTGAAAAGAATCGCAGCCCTCGCCAGTAAGCTACTCACTTCCCCGCTGTCCCCCCGTTTGGCTAATTGCTGAGAACCCTACATTATGGAGGGTTCAAATGGCATCCAAAAATTCCAGAAGGCTCCTTAATCTCAGCGTTATCGTTTTATTCCCTGCAGTTCGTCAGAGTCATAATTCATGCCTTAGTGAGAAAAAATCATGAATGATGAACTCAACGCCTCGATTGAGATGATCCAGCGAATCACCGGCGCCAGCACCAAAACCATCAAACGCTGGAAAAATGGCACCTGCGTCCCACCTGAGTCAGCCAGTCGGCTGTTAAGGTTTCACGTCCTGGGCGATGCCTCCGCCCTCCTCGGCCAATCGTGGGAAAACTTCTATTTTCGGGACGGGCTGCTTTTTATCGGGGAATGGCGCCGCGGGTTGGAGCCAACCGAAATCCGGGGGATTTTTTGGCAGGTGCAGCAGGTCGCCGGATTGCAGCGGGAAATCCGCCAGCTAAAGCAAGAACTGGAACGGCGCAGTGAGGAGATCGACGTCCTGGAGGTTAAGGCAGATTTCTACCGGCGGCAGGTGGCACTAGAAAGCCGGTTCGGGATGATGCTAGAACGCACATTTGCTTAAATTGCTAGTTCAGAGACTCGCTATTTGCG
Organism: Nitrosomonadales bacterium; assembly: GCA_009886095.1. Lineage (GTDB taxonomy): Bacteria > Pseudomonadota > Gammaproteobacteria > Burkholderiales > Nitrosomonadaceae > VFJL01. The sequence goes on from VFJL01000007.1 coordinate 54,422, forward strand.
ACATGTCCCTTGGAAGAAGGGTTGGAGGACGATAGAAATCAATCCGGTAAAGTTGGTTGACCAGTAAGCCAAGAGTAGATCCATAGCGTGACTGAATACTCAATTTTTTGAGTAACTTCACGCACAGTTTTTCCGGTCAACCAGCTATACCATCCCCAGCCTACGCTAATGCAAGCCAATATGGGAAGTAACGTTTTGATCACTGGAGCAATCGAATCCGTATCTGGTATGAGGCCTGCACCAACAATCGAACCTGACAAGAGTAACACACTAAAAAAGGCCATTACAGAGCCCGTGAACACTTTGGAAAAAAACTTTGCTCTGCGAGATGCAGTAAGAACAATGCTCCTCTGATCCTCGAGAAGTCTTTGTTTCTCATCATCTGCCTCTTGGAGTGCCTTATCTTGTGCCTCGATGGATAGATTAGCATTCGTCAACTGACCTTCAAAGATGGCACGATCTGCGGCCGCAAGTATCTTTTGGTCACTTACCAGGCTTTCCTTCACCCGGTCGAGAATCTCCCTTAGACCGTGGCCTGTTAATGCTTGTTCATCCCCTAAAGTGAGGTCCATCAGTTCACGTTGTGCCAAGGGCGATAGCCGGAGGATTGCATGATCCTGTTCGGAAATGTTCCCAGTACTCCGAAGCAGTTCCATTTTCTCCACATACTTTCGGAAAAGTTCCTTGCTGGGCTCAAGCGCTGCATAGCAAAATGCCAAAGTTTCTTTCTCGGGTAACGATGGACGTTTCATCGGTGCCTTAAGCCAAGCAACATTCGCGAGGCTGTAATCAGTTATTACGCTCGAAACTTCTTTCGATGAGTTGTGCGTTTTTCCAAATTCAAAGGCAGTTTTGGCTAGTTTCGTATTTGATGTCACGAAAACTGCTACGGAATCTTCGAGTCGAGCTGGTGAAACGCCTTGGCGCAGAACATAGATGCTGCGTACTGAATTAATATCATTTTTTATCGCATGAACTCTGGGATAATGAATTTCATCTTCCAGCGCGCCTTGAAAGGTGGTTTCATCGATCTGAAAATCGCTTACGTATTCCGGAGTCGTCTTTACTCGAACATGTAAGGACGACAGTCTCTCAGGCAGCTGGTCAATATAAACGAGGAGATCGGAAAGTGTTATTCCACTATTGCGCATTTCCCGCAGGATTCTCGAAGTTGATTGCGGGTCATCAAAGTGTCTAGCTGCGTATCGAAGTACACCTTTAGTTTCATCAACAATGTGAGAAAAGACTCCAATGTTCCCTTTCAAGTCGCGCAAAAGAGTAATAAGTTCTTCCGCCGCTTGGCCAAACCCTTTTCCTTGTAGTCCAAGTAAACTAAGAACCAAAGGTGTATCGAGATAGAAGGAAACATGATTAAATTTCTTCTCTAGGGACTCTAGGTCAGGGCAGGTTAGCGCATTCGCATACATTTGCCCTTTAACTAACACAATAAAGTCTTCAAATAGGGGGCGATTGGTCTCGTGGCAATGCTGCAGAAAACGACTGACAATATACAATTCCTTTGATCCGGTATCTAGAATCCGCGGTAGAGCCGTGTTGAATACGTAACTCTTTAGGCAGTCAACGGTAAACCTGGCGAGAAATCCGAGTATCGCTTTGCTCGCATCGGTATCGGACCAATTTGGGTCTGGTTGGATAGATAAACTGAATTGGCATAGGGCATCGTATACGCGCTGTATCTGAGACGCGGCCTCCAATCGTTTCACTGCAATACCAGTGTCCGGCAACTCGGATGCTGGATAGAAGACTTCATTCTGTTTTTTAACATACCCATCACGTGCCAATTTTCGCAGTACATGCTGAACAGCCTTCGCCGGAACCATTAAGCCAAAGTCTTTCTCCAAAAATTCAGCGACTTTGGTATCTGTAACAAATTCCGGCTTGTGCGAGGCAAGAACACTCAATACGAACTGCGCAAGATAATCTATGTAATTTCGATGACGTTCATCAATATCGACCTTCAATATTGCAAGGCTCGTTAACGTGAGGGTTTGTTGAACGAGACGAGAGTCTTTATCGATTTGTCCAAAAGACATATTCATAATATTTCTTCCCTGGCCTCAAGACTTGTTTCATGTTGGATCGCCGTGCGCATTCATGCAGCATATGATGGCACCGGTTGAATATTGACCATCTGTACCGGTTGAACACTGACCAGACGATTGTAACCTAACAGGTTGTTGTTATTTATTTTCTATTGGCTCAATCATGATCAGTCGTCAACCGGCAAACAACTTAAAATTTAATGAATTTTTAACCCGCGCCAATAATCTCAGCCCCTTTCGGGACTGGAATCGTTGCAGACTGACTGTGTCAGACTGCAAGTTTAGTGGAGGCCGGAGTGAAATAGCAAAGAAAAAGCAACGAAAAATTTTCATGAATTGCTTGACGAGAGGCACACCGAAACCTAAATTATATTAACGAGAAGCAGAAGCAGCAGCAGAGGAACCCGCGTGGAGTATAGAGGGCCAGCGGGAGCAGCGAGGCGGATACCACGCCAGCGGGGAAATGTGCTGTCATGCTACCCGCGTAGGTTTAGCCTTGTCTTTAGAAGGCCGGGGCAGATTGATAAACGGAGCACTCCACTAAACAGGAGAAAATCATGTTAAAAAGTGGAACCCGAGTTCGATATATCGGAACATGGAAAACCATGCTTGAAAAAACAGGAACAGTAATACAACATTGGCCAGAAGATAGAGACGCTGGGGAAATCATCCCAGCATGTGCAAGAGTAAGGCCGGATCACTTGCAGAAATGCAAAATCCACGAAAGGGCTGCACTGATGCCCAATCCGGCGCTCAACCTCGTTCCTTTTCGCTGGACGCTGCGCGATAAAGTCGCGCAACGCCAGTGACTTCTACGTCGGGTGCCATAGAGTATGCGTCTCTGGTCATTACATTCCAAGTATCTCGATCCTCAAGGTCTAGTCGCGCTGTGGCGGGAAACCCTCTTGGCGCAGGCCGTTCTGCGCGGCGAAACACGTGGTTATCGCAATCATCCGCAGTTGGACCGTTTCAAGAACCACTCAGCGCCACTTGCAGCCATTTCGCTGTATCTAAATGCTATTCATGCCGAGTCCGAGATGCGTGGGTACTCTTTCGATAAAAGCAAAATCAAACCAACACGAACGGCGGTGACGCTGACTGTAACGTCCGGCCAGATGGCGTTTGAATGGGCGCATCTCCTAGTCAAACTAAAGGAACGTAGTCCTGCGCTTTATCGGAAGTGGCTAGCTACTGAAATACCAGAGGCACATCCCATGTTTAAAGTGCGAGCTGGTGAAATTGAACCTTGGGAACGTCAATGAACATGGCATCCAACCCAGCGGTCGACCCCGCTTCCTCCGGTCACCTTGTACATTAGCTGCACGAACCCAAATCAGAGAGAAAAGGAGAGAAGACATGTCAACCGAAGCAAAGTGCCCGTTTCATTCCACCGCCGGAGGCGGGGCCTCGAACCAAGACTGGTGGCCAAACCAGTTGCGTGTGGATCTGCTGAACCAGCACTCGAACAAGTCCAACCCGTTAGGTGAGAAGTTCAACTACGCCAAAGAGTTCAAGAAGCTCGACTACAAGGCGCTCAAGGCCGACCTGGTCAAGCTCATGAGAGACAGCCAGGACTGGTGGCCCGCCGACTTCGGCCACTACGGTCCGCAGATGGTCCGCATGGCCTGGCACGCAGCCGGCACTTACCGCACTCTCGACGGGCGTGGCGGTGGGCATCGTGGTCAGCAGCGTTTCGCGCCGCTCAACTCTTGGCCGGACAACGTCAACATCGATAAGACACGTCGCCTGCTCTGGCCTATCAAGCAGAAATACGGCCAGCAGATATCCTGGGCCGACCTCTTCATCCTGGCCGGCAATGTCGCGCTGGAATCCATGGGCTTTCGCACCTTCGGTTTTGCCGCTGGCCGCGAAGACGTCTGGGAACCAGACATGGACGTGAACTGGGGCGCGGAGACCAAGTGGCTGGCTGACGACAAGCGCTTCCATGGTGACCGCGAGCTGGATCACAACCTGGCCGCCACCCACATGGGCCTGATCTATGTGAACCCGGAAGGTCCAAATGCCAGCGGCGATTATCTGGCCGCTGCCAAGGACATCCGTGAGACCTTCCGCCGCATGGCAATGAACGACGAAGAGATTGTTGCACTTATCGCAGGTGGCCACACCTTCGGCAAGGCGCATGGCGCCGCGCCAGAATCGCACAAGGGGCCGGAACCTGAAGGCGCGCCTATCGAGGCGCAGGGTTTGGGCTGGATCAGCAATTACGGCAGCGGCCACGGCAAGGACACCATCTCTAGCGGCCTGGAAGTGACCTGGACCAAGACTCCGGCGCTGTGGAGCAATGATTTCTTCGAGAACCTGTTTAACTACGAATGGGAACTCACCAAGTCGCCTGCCGGCGCCAAACAATGGGTCGCCAGGAACGCGCCGGAGAACATTCCCGATGCGCATGTGCCGGGCAAGGTGCACAAGCCCACCATGCTCACCACCGACCTGACGCTACGCTTTGATCCGGAATTCGGCAAGATCTCTAGGCGTTTCTTCCAAGACCCGCAGGCCTTCGCCGAAGCCTTCGCCCGCGCCTGGTTCAAGCTGACCCATCGCGACATGGGCCCGAAGGCGTGCTACCTCGGCCCCGAAGTGCCGAAGGAAGACCTGATCTGGCAGGACCCGCTGCCGGCTGCGACCAACAAGTCGACCGCTACGGATATCGCCGACGTGAAGGTCAAGATCGCCGCTTCTGGCCTGTCGGTCAGTGAGCTCGTCACCGTGGCCTGGGCCTCTGCCTCCACCTTCCGTGGCGGCGACAAGCGCGGTGGCGCCAACGGTGCGCGCCTGGCCCTCGCCCCGCAGAAGGATTGGGCGGTCAACAAGGGCGCGGTCAAGGCACTGCTCAAGCTGATCGAGATTCAGAAGTCCTCGAGCAAGGTGTCGCTGGCCGACATGATCGTGCTGGCCGGCAGCGTAGGCGTCGAGCAGGCCGCCAAGGCCGCCGGTATGGCGGTGGAGGTGCCGTTCGCGCCGGGCCGCGTGGATGCCGCGCAGGAGCAGACGGATGTCGAATCCTTCGCCGTGCTCGAGCCCGTGGTCGATGGCTTTCGCAACTACAAGAAGGGCAAGATCAGCGCCCCGACCGAAGCCATGCTGATCGACCGGGCGCAGTTGCTGACGCTGACTGGACCTGAGCTGACCGTGCTGGTCGGCGGTTTGCGTGTGCTCGGCGCCAACTACGACGGTAGCAAGCACGGCGTGTTCACCGACAAGGTCGGCGTGCTAAGCAACGACTTCTTCGTCAATCTGCTCGACATGGGCACGGAGTGGAAGGCGATGGACGGTGAGGCTGAAGTGTTCGAAGGCCGGGATCACAAGAGCGGCAAGGTGAAGTACACCGGCACCCGCAACGACCTGATCTTTGGCTCCAACTCAGTGCTGCGCGCCTATGCCGAGGTCTACGCCAGCACCGATGGCAGAGAGAGGTTCATCAGGGACTTCGTGGCGGCCTGGGTCAAGGTGATGAACCTGGACTGTTTCGACTTGGCCTGATCGCAGCATAAATGCCTTCGAGGTCTTCTGGCTAGGGAAAACGGCCAGCTAACAATCGGTTGCGGCGGACGGCGTTCCGTTGCCGCTGAACTGGAGCATTAGGCCATGTTTTTATGGAATTTCCCAGGAGTTAATTAGAGTGAGTGACTTATCTGATTCGATTTCACCAACACAATATAGCGATGAAGAGAAGGAGAGGCATCGGATTTATTGTTACCTTGTTATGTCTCTCCTTGCGCACTATTGGAATCCGTGGAAAAAAGGTGTCGATGGACAATATAATTGGACTGGGGACCTTTCAGCCACACCTTCAACGTATCTTGGTCACAATATCGCCTGTATTGCAGTTGATGGCAATGGCAAAATTGTTGATTTTGACTTCAATCACAATGAAATATTTAACAGTTCCATTGAGCATGCCGAGGCACGCCTCCTGCGTCGCTTATTTTCTCTAAACACCCACTTTCACTCATCAAATACTTTCGCACTTCCACGAATCCCAGACGATGAATCTAGCTTAGTTAGTAAAGCGTTAAATGTCGGTGCAGATATATTAGAAACATGGGAAGCGAATTTCAGGAAATCTCAAAGTAATTATTGGAAGGCACTCGAAGATGTAACTATTTATACATCACTGGAATCATGCGCGCAATGCTCAGGCATGATGGCGATAGGTGCAGTAAAGGAAGTTGTTTTCGTACAACAAGATCCAGGGCAAAGGAGCATCGGAAACATACTGTTCAATCTAAACGAAGGCAGCGCATTCTCGGCACCCGAGCCGATACCGGCGAATAAGATTGACTTGGTTGAGTTTCAATATCTCGACATAGCTTTCAAACATTTTGTCGAAGGCGTAAAGAGTCTTCCATTCCATGAAGACGGTAATAATAAAGACACGTCACCTTCGATCACATCATTTCTTTGTACAAAAGAAGCTTTGGAAATTTTTAAACATGGAAGACATAAAATGAAAACTCTTCAATTGCAACATAAACTATGGAAGCCAAATCAATCACCGGCTACTTTAACGAACGAAGGGGTACTTGAGCATGTGCGCATCTGCCACAACCGAGCTATTGCTGTAGGGCGCAGGGCGACACCCCAGACACGTTGAGACAAATGCCTAACTTTATATTCTATCGGTTCGATCATGATCAGTTGTCGATCGGCAAACAACTCAAAATTTAATCAATTTTCAACTGGCGACGACACAGTTACGCATTGCACGTCCTGGCAGCGTAGATTATGCTATCGGTTTGCATATATACCATTTGCTCATCCTGCCGTAATATTCTCCATGTGAATTTATCCGGAATCTCCTTAGCTGGCTGTTGAAATTTGATTCGTAAAGACGATTTGTAAAATTCTTTTTTTGGTTTTTGGGGTATCGAACCTTTGCCAAAGTATAGAAAATAAATTGCAGAACGTTTTGAGAGGCCTTTTTTTCATGGGTCATCTTGTAATGCGAATTGCAACAGCCAGTCAAGTAGACCGGCAATCCACCATCTGTAAAAGCGTAAAATATGAAATATATGCGATTAACAACAAACATCGGGCTTGTGCTGACATTGCTGGCACTTCCTGCCTCTGCCGGAGACTTTGAAGATGGACAGAAGTTCTTTGCCAGTAAAGACTACTCCAGAGCAGTAGAATCTCTTACAAAGGCTGCGGAGCAGGGAAATGTGAAGGCACAACTGCAGCTTGGTATCAGATACTTTATCGGCTTGGCTGTTACACAAAACTACCAGCAATCTTTGTATTGGTATCTCAAGGCAGCAGAGCAGGGATCTGCAAGCGCACAACTTCAGCTTGGTGGCATGTATGACGATGGCACTGGTATTGCACGAGACTACCAACAGGCTTTAATTTGGTATCTAAAAGCTGCGGAGCAAGGAAATGCAGTGGGACAAATAAAGCTGGGGAATATGTACACCTATGGCAAAGGTGTCATGCGGGATTATACCGAAGCATATAAATGGTTCAGTCTTGCTGATACAAGCGGTCATAAGGATGGGAGAAAAAACCGTGAGCTTGTCGAGAAGCACATGACGCCAGAACAAATTGCCGATTCAAAACAACGAATAAGCGATTGGATGGCAGAGCATCAGTCGCCCTGACTGGATGATAATTTGGAGGCGGGGGTCGGAATCGAACCGGCGTCCACGGCTTTGCAGGCCGCTGCATGACCACTCTGCCACCCCGCCGTTGTTGTGCAACCAATAAAACAGGCTGTGTTACAACGATATAGTAAAAACTTAAAATAGATTCTTTCAGTAAAGAACATGCAAGCTGCATGCATGAGATTTCATACTGGAAGATCCATTTCTACTGAAAAATGGAGCGGGAAACGAGGCTCGAACTCGCGACCCCAACCTTGGCAAGGTTGTGCTCTACCACTGAGCTATTCCCGCAAATGAGGCATCTCTATATTTCTTGAGACACCTTGAAAACAAAGCAGGGATTATAGAGATGCTGGTATTTTTGTCAAGAAAAGTCACGTAACGACGTGATTTTAAAATTATCTCAACTGTGCTTTAACGCTTGCGGAATTGCAACTTTCAGGTAATACACCATGGACCACAGCGTCAGTACGGCTGCCAGATAAATCAGCCATGTTCCAACTTCCTGCGGGTTGAAACCTTCACCAATTTTTTCGTGATACAGCAGTAACGGGATGGCGATCATTTGCGATGCAGTTTTTATTTTACCCATAAAGGAAACACCTACGCTTTTACTTTTGCCGATTTGTGCCATCCACTCGCGCAGAGCTGAAATGGTAATTTCACGGCCAATGATAATAAAGGCGATAAGCGCATCAAGTCTCTCCAGTTGTACCAGTACGACCAGTGCCGCTGCCACCATTAACTTGTCTGCCACCGGGTCAAGAAATGCGCCAAAAGCCGAAGTCTGGTTTAGTACCCGGGCCAGATAACCATCGAGCCAATCGGTGATGGCCGCACCGGCAAAGATAACGGTGGCGATCAGATTTTGGTTAGAGTAGGACAACCATGCCGGTGGAAAATAAAAAATCCCAACGAATAGTGGAATCGCCAGTATCCGTAACCAGGTGAGAATATTGGGTAGATTAAAAGGCATAAAGACCGGAATATGTCGCTAAAATGTAACCCGGGTGTTCAGTCGTCAGATTAGGATTCAATGTAGTTCCTTATAAATTTTTTCTGCCAGCGCGCGGCTAATGCCCTCGGTCTGTTGTATTTCTTCAATGCTCGCGATCAGCACGCCTTTCAATCCACCAAACCGTGCCAGCAGATTTTGCCGGCGTTTGGCACCGATCCCGCTAATCTGCTCCAGGCTTGAGCTGGTGCGGGATTTGCCCCGCCTGGCACGATGGCCTTGAATCGCAAAACGATGGGCTTCATCACGAATTTGCTGGATCAGATGCAAGCCGGGATGATCCTTTGGCAATTGTAACGGCTTTTTCATACCTGGAAAAATCAATTGTTCCAAGCCGGGTTTGCGCTCCTCACCTTTCGCCACGCCCAGCAGGTTCGCATCGTTCAACCCGAGTTCTACCAATACTTCCTGGGCAACGTTTACCTGCCCTTTACCGCCATCTATCAAAATCAAATCAGGCAGTCTACCTTCTCCCTCGGCAACTTTATGATAACGCCGTGACAGAACATCGCGCATTGCGGCATAGTCGTCCCCTGGCGTAATGCCGCTAATGTTGTAGCGGCGGTATTCACTGTTACGCATAGAGAAGTTGTCGTAAACCACACAGGAGGCGACGGTGGCCTCACCCAGCGTGTGACTGATATCGAAGCATTCGATACGGGCCAAACCAGCGATATCCAGCGCCTGTTGCAGGGCCTGCAAACGTTCTTCCTGGCTGATCTGCCGTTCCAGCATTTGCTTCAGCGCAAGCTGCGCATTTTCTGTTGCCATCTCCAGCCATTTGCGACGTTCGCTGATGGGATTAAGACTGATCGCAACTTTATGGCCGCATTGCTGGGTAAGCAAGATTTGCAATACTTCCCGGTGGATTTTCTCACCGGCGATAATGACTGATGGAACGCTACGGTTAAGATAATGCTGAGCGAGAAAAGCCTCCATTGCAGTAGTTGGATCGTATCCTTCCGCATTCTGGGGAAAAAAACTCTTGTCCCCCAAGTGCCGCCCTCCCCTTACCATAGCAAGATTGACACAGATTTTCCCGCTGCCTTCATCCTGAGCACAGGCAATGATATCAGCATCCAGCGCTTTGCCGTTGTCAACAAACTGTTTCTCTCGGATTTTACGTAATGCTTGAATCTGATCACGGAATGACGCAGCCTGCTCGTAATCCAGATGGCCAGCAGCCTGCTGCATCTTCTCGGCTATACTTTTCAGTACTTCAGTTTGCTTGCCCTGCAGGAAAAGTTCAGCATTTTTTATATCCTCGCGATAAACTGGCTCAGCGATCAGATGGACACAAGGCCCACTGCAGCGCTTAATCTGGTACAGCAAGCAAGGCCGAGTACGGTTGCTGAATACGCTGTCCTCACAAGTGCGAATACGAAACACTTTTTGCAGGAGCTGAATGCTTTCCCTTACTACCCCCACATTTGGGAAAGGGCCAAAATAGTGGTGCTGTTTATCCAATGCTCCCCGGTAAAAACCAAGACGCGGAAAATAATGCTCAGTCAGGATAATGTATGGATATGATTTATCGTCTCTAAACAGTATGTTATATCTAGGAGTTAATGCTTTAATTAAGTTATTTTCAAGAAGTAATGCTTCAGCTTCGGAGCGGGTGACCGTAGTCTCGATCGCTGTTATTTGGGACACCATCAACTGGGTGCGGGGAGGCAAACCAGTTTTTTGGAAATAAGATGAAACACGCTTTTTTAGATTTATTGCCTTGCCGACATAGATTACCTGCCCTGCCCCATTCAACATCCGATAAACCCCCGACTGAGCGGGTAGGTTCGAGGCAAATGCTTTAGCGTCGAAAATAGGCTCTATCGGCAAAAAACTTACTCCTCACCTAGCAATTTGCCCGCGATGGCCCAGTTTTCATTGGGTAATTCGTCGAAAGCAATGTAGGTATAGGACTTTGGTTTATGCGCAACGCGCTCCAGCGTGTCAGTAATTTCCTCGGCAATCTTCTGCTTTTGCTCGCGGCTGAGAGAGCCCGCAATACGGATATTGACATAAGGCATAGTTCCTCCAGTTCTCAGGTAAGCGCCAAGTCGGCGCAAATTTTTTCAAATACTTTCTCGAACATTTCGGTGGTCAGGCGTTTGGTCTGGGTATTGTAGCGGCTGCAATGGTAGCTGTCATAGAGTGTCAGGCCATTGGGCAATGCATGGACGCTACCATGACCAAAAGGGTAAGCGCTGGGTTTGAGTCCCGCTGCCCTTAGTCCCGCTTGGTGAGCGACGGTACCCAGAGCAAGTAGCGCCCTTCCCCCGTCTGCTGCAAAACCGGTAATTTCAGCTGCAAGATAGCCATTACATTGACGGATTTCTACCGGCTCTGGTTTGTTCTCTGGTGGCAAGCACTTGACTGCATTGGTGATGCGACATCCTGAAAGTTGTAAGCCGTCATCTGCAGAAATTGATTCATCATGGCTGGCAAAGCCAAATTTATGTAGCGTCCGATATAACAGAATTCCCGCATAATCCCCAGTAAAAGGTCTGCCGGTTCGATTCGCCCCATGCATCCCGGGGGCAAGACCAATGATGAGGAGCCTGGGCATCATATCGCCAAAGGCTGGAACAGGACGGGCATAATAATCCGGATGTCTAGCTTTCACTTCGTCCAGAAATTGCGCCAACCGTTGACAATAACGACAATCCACCGAAAAGCTGGATTGCATGGAATCCTTAATCGTTTGTTGTGGCATCTTCTTTTGCTACTTCACTGGAAATAATGACCAAAGGGTAGTTTATAAGCGGGTAGGTTGTAAACCACGCTGGCAATACAGTTGAGTCAGTACTGCCGGAGTCAGATAACTGGGCCAGAAAAAAAGGGCAGCTTGAAGCAAGCTGCCCTTTTTTCTACGCATGAATGGCGTCCCCAGCGGGATTCGAACCCGCGTACTCACCGTGAAAGGGTGATGTCCTAGGCCTCTAGACGATGGGGACTAAAGGATTTCTTAAAACTATTGCTGATAATTTGGTGGAGATAAGCGGGATCGAACCGCTGACCTCTTGCATGCCATGCAAGCGCTCTCCCAGCTGAGCTATACCCCCGACAAAATCTGAATCACCTCCAGAAACTACCGTAAGCCTCGTAGGCCTTACC
>VFJL01000029.1 GCA_009886095.1 Nitrosomonadales bacterium
CTCGCTTTTGTTTACATCAATAAAAAAACAATGCTGCCATTTCAAAGTGCTGTAAATATTTAATCAAACATGTCATGTCATGTCAATAAGTGAATGCTAGCGTATCACTTTGAACAATGCAAGTATAATTAAATGCAGATGCAGATTCAAGAAATAACAGTTCGCGCCAATTATGTGATTCACATATCCATGTTGGCTGCTGAAATAATATGTTGCCAGCCAAGACAGTAATGGTGAATTATCTTTTATGCTTGGTGGAATGGCGCCACTCCATCAATGTTTATATGGTAATGCTTTAAGTGGGCGTTGTCATGGGTCGAGACTACTTAGTTGCATGGTTAAAGTACACTATAAAGGCCAACGCCAGAGTAGGTTCTTCCTGCGGGGTAATATAGTAGGAATGTCCCAGGATATTTTTCTATTCAGGTTAAAATTCGTTATCAACATTGAGAGTTTTCAGCACGCAACCCATACAGGATCACGTGTTGCTTGCAAAGAAGTACCAGCCAGATGCGGGTCCGTCAGTTGTTCGCAAGCAGACATAGGCAGAGTACAAAGTATCATGTCTATATCTTTGCGTCGCACCTATCGAGCGACATATAAGACATGAAAAAGGGAAGTTGGGGACGATGGAAATTTCCGTAAAACGGATTATGTTATTTTGCTGGCTCGCCATCTTGTTGGCACTACATGGCACCCTGAGCTACCTGGCTTCGAGCGCTAATACAGACTACACGGTGCTCTATTCGTCATTTCGGTCGTTGCTGGAGGGGAAAAACATTTATGCCCCGATCCCGGTAGATTCGTTGGCCTCTCTTGGTTTGTCCCGGGAGCTATTGTCCCATGTGACGGTGGACACACTCCCCCCCAGTCTGAACTCACCCTTTTTTGCACTACTTTTTTCACCCCTTGGCTTGCTTCCTTATGCCGCTTCGTTCTGGGCATGGTCTCTTCTATCATTGACGTTCGGCATCGCCGCTATTGTGCTGATACGGCGGACTGAAGGGCGGACCGATATCGACTCTACCCTGATCCTGATCCTCATTCTGTTGAGCTATTTACCCGTCATACATACCATCCTGTTTGGCCAGACAAGTTTGCTCGTGTTCATGCTGGTCGCAGGTGGGTGGGTTGCAGCGAGGGAAGGGCGCGACCGAGTTGGCGGCATGCTGCTCGGCATCGCATTAGCCATGAAGGTATTTCTTGGCCTCTTTTTGTTGTATTTCCTTGCGCAGCGGCGATGGGGATTGCTGTCCTGGCAGGCTGTAACCTTCGCTGTGTGCTGGCTGCTCGGTCTGATATTCCTCGGCCCAGATACATATGTTCAATACAGCGTGACGTTGCAAAGCCTCACTTCGTACTACTCCTCCAACTGGAACGCCTCGGTTTACGGCTTTGTCACCCGGATATTCGGCGGTTCCAGTTCTCTGCCGCTTATTGATTTTCCCCTGATGGGAGAAGTGCTCTATTTTTCGCTATCACTCCTGCTTCTCGTCTTTCTCCTTTGGTTTGCGCGCGTAAAGCAAGGCCACGACCCCCTCATGCGGTTCGATCTCGGTTTTTCGTACACGCTCGTCGCCGCGCTTCTGATTTCCCCGCTTGGATGGATGTATTATTTCCCCCTCCTGCTGATTCCCTTTCTCACCCTATTCCGGCTGGCAAACTCCTATTCGCTTGGCTGGAATTTCAAGGGGGCGGCCATTTTTGTATTGCTCCTCAGCAGCTTTCCGCAACTGTGGAACCAAACTCCTGGCCCTGAGTTCATGTTTACCAGTGCTGCGGTTTACTGTTATGCACTGATTCTGCTGGTTGCGCTACTCGTTTGGGCGATCCGCACGCTACAAAAACAGGCATTGCTTCTGGTGCGGGAGCACGCAAGGCCAGTAGAGTTGCTCGCGGGTGACCAGCAACTCTCTTATGTCTTTCTAGGCTTGGTGTTTGTGCTGTGTTATGCAGTTGCCGGATTAAATTATGGTTGGGTGGCGTGATGGCCGAGTTCGGAATTTAAACTCTCTCTGTGGGAACGGACAACTGAATTCAGAGTGAAATCTGCTGGTCAATATACAAATGGAATGAGGCGGTAACGCACTTCAAGCATGTATGCGCAATAGGCCGGATCAAGGGCAAGATGCCTTTCTTCGCGGATGATTCGTGCACAGAGAAAACCTGCCAACATCACGTAGATAAGCAGATTTGTGAGCGTCGTGTGCACCAGCACGTAGCTGCCAAATGTCAGGAAATAACTGGTATAGAGCGGATGACGCACGATGCGATACATCCACCCTGTCTTGATTTCACGTTTGGCTGCAACGAGTGCAAAACTGCGATTGAGAGATAGCAGACTGGCTATTTGCAGCATCGTGCCAAGCGTCATCAAGATGCTTGCCAAGGGAAACACCCCCCACATTGCTGGGCGGAGAAACAGCGGCGTGAAGGTGCCAGCAATCGCGATCACCCAGTCAGATGGGGACATGGAAACGGTTTTCGGGGTGCTGCGGGCGAGGAAAAATCCTGCTGTCATAGTTTCTGAAATAACCACCAGCAACAGCGTCCATTCCCCCGTTTGTTGAAACCTGAAGAGGTGCGCATAGGCGAAAAACCCCCAAAGCACGGCCAGCA
>VFJL01000017.1 GCA_009886095.1 Nitrosomonadales bacterium
GCAACTCGTCCCGGATGTGCTCCTGCGGATTGAGTTCAGGCGAATAGGGCGGCAGGAAATACAGCCTCAGGTTATCGGGCAAGACAAAGCTTTTGCTCTTGTGCCAGCCGGCACCGTCGACCACCATGACAATGTTTTCCTGCGGGTAGCGCATGGCAATCTCGGTGATGAATAGCTGCATGCATCCGATGTTGACCTGGGGGAGTATCAGCGAGTCAAATCGCCCGTCCATTGGAGAGACGGCACCATAGGCATAAGCGTACTGGTAAACGAGCATGGGTATGCACAAATGATCTCTGTACAGTCATCTCTGGTGCGCTATACTGGTCATAATGCTTGGCTAGAGGTGGTTCTCTAGCCTTCGGTACAATGGGTCAAATATTTAAGGAGTAAAGAAATGAACGCCGAAATGACAGAAACACCTGATGAAGCCAAAGATAAACTTGTAATGGATTTGAAGGTGGTGGTGGCAGATGCAGAAGAGCTACTCAAGGCAACCGCCGGACAAGCTGGTGAAAAGGTCGCGGCAGCCCGCGAAAAAATTAGCGGCAGCCTACACGAAGCCAAGCAACAGTTGTGCAAAGTGGAAGATATGGTGGTCGACAAGACCAGCCAGGCTGCAAAAATTACATGTCATTATGTTCAGGAGCACCCTTGGCAGGCTGTGGGTATTGCCGCTGGTGTCGGGCTTATAGTTGGACTACTGATCGGGCGGCGTTAAACTCCCCCACATCATGGTCGAAAAAGATCCCGGGAGCGAAGGCGGATTGCTTGACTCCATCAGGAAGCTGACAACAACGCTGGTTGGCGTTCTGCAAACCCGGCTGGGAATTTTTGCCACTGAACTTGAGGAAGCAAAGCTGCAGTTAAGCCAGTTGCTTCTGCTAGGGCTGGTTGCACTGTTCTGCCTTGGCTTAGGAATTATTTTGCTGGCCGTTTTTTTCGTGGTGCTGTTCTGGGACAGCTACCGTCTTGCTGTATTGGGTATTATGGCAGCTGTTTTTCTTGGCATAGGGATATTTGCGGTGCTGGCGTTGCGCGCCAAAGCGGCAGAAAACACGGGAATGTTTTCTGCTACCCTGGCAGAACTGGCAAAAGACCGTGAACAACTTAAATAATCCATGAGCGCCAGTCTGGATGATATCCGCTGGCGGCGAACACAACTGGTAGCGCATGCCGCCGTGCAACGCGGCGAAGTGTCAGCAGTTTTGCAACATATGGCCGAGCCATTATGCATAGTAGCTACGGCCGCAACCTGCATGCGTTATGTTAAAGCACATCCGCTCATCTCTATTGCTGCTTTGGTGAGCATAGGCATGGCCATAGCGTTTATGGTATCGCGTAACCACAAAATCTTCCGGCTAGTTCAGCCTGTCCTGATCCGCGCTTTTACCATCTGGCGGACATATCGTTCATTGGGTGTCTGGATTACTCGCGGCCGGGCTGCCTGGTCGCGTATTGAGACAACGAAACCAAACAGCAGAAGAAGTATTTCATCCAGTACCCGCTGATTTCTGGCCAAACTCGAGCAGCAGGTGCAGCGGATTTCCCGCTTGGGGTCTCCTGCTTCGCGGTGATCGTGCTTCCTTGGTTCTTTTCTGCTGTTACTTGCACTTGATCGTAGTAGAAACCGCATAAAACCATCAGTTAATACGGGGTAGGGTTTCACAAAAACCGTCCTGGAAGAGTGCCTAGATTTTTTAGAAACACCTTATAGCGGCACTCGGTAGCGCGTTGGGTCAGGCACCTCCGCTGCCGCAAATCCCGCCCGGCGCAATCGGCAGGAATCACACACTCCGCAGGCTAACCCTGCTGCATCTGCCTGGTAGCAGGACACTGTCGAGCCATACTCCACTCCCAGCAAAATTCCTTGCTGGATGATTTCCGCCTTGGACAAACTGATAAGCGGCGCATGGATGCTCAACTTATTGCCTTCAATTGCGGCCTTAGTAGCCAGATTCGCCATTTGTTCGAAAGCTGCAATGTATTCGGGCCGGCAATCCGGGTAGCCAGAGTAATCCACTGCATTGACACCGATAAAAATGTCGTGGCTTCCAAGCACTTCGGCCCAAGCCAGTGCCAGCGATAACATGATGGTATTGCGGGCGGGAACATACGTAATCGGGATATCTGCCTTAACCCCTTCTGTGGGTACCGCGATGAATTTGTCGGTAAGAGCCGATCCACCAAACGCCGCGAGATCAACTTTGACGACCCGGTGCTCACACACTCCCATGGATCGCGCTATCTTTTCTGCTGCCGCCAGTTCCGCGCGGTGACGTTGAGTATAATCGATACTCAGAGCGTAACACTCGTACCCCCTGTTGCGAGCAATGGCGAGCATGGTGGCCGAGTCCAACCCGCCCGACAAAAGTATCACCGCCTTATTCCGATTACATTTCATTAGTGACACTTGGTTGATATCCTCACTCGCTCCTGGCTGCACTATGCGCTCCGAAGGAAGTCCTCCTAGGGGGCGTACTGTCTGCGGCGTTTGTTCGTCATCACCTCATTTCACTTTCGAACTGAAACTGAAATCAGTCATATGACCCAGAAATAATTCGTGTTGAGCCCTTGTTGTCTGCTCATCGTCCTGGCCCTTCACCCCACAGTAGTTTGTGCAACTGGATCTGCATTCGAACTGGCAAGCGGTCGCGTAACACCCATGTAGCCAGCATCCCCGGATCAAGCTTGCCATAAACCGGCGAAAATAAAATTGGACATATTATATCCAGCTGGCGCTCACATATCATTTTGACCGCCCACTGGTAGTCCGCTTCATCACACAGCACGAACTTCAGCTCATCATGGCGCGTGAGATGCTCCAGATTAGCCCAGCGGTTCTTCTGCAATTCACCTGAACCAGGGGTTTTGATGTCCAGAACTTTGGATACACGCACATCCACTCCGGATATATCCAGTGCACCACTGGTTTCGAGCGATACTAAATAGCCCGTATCGCACAATAACCTGAGTAGCTCCAGACACTCTTTCTGTGCCAGAGGTTCGCCGCCAGTAACCGTGACATAGTGCGACGCGTAACCAGAAACCTTTTCCAGAATGGCGGAGATTGATATGCTTTCACCACCGTAGAAAGCGTATTCGGTATCGCAATAACCGCAACGTAAAGGACAACCCGTCAGACGCACAAACACTGTGGGCAGTCCGACGCGACTGGTCTCCCCCTGCAGGGAAAAAAATATCTCACTGACGCGCAAAGTTCTGCCCTCGAGTGTTCGTGTAATTTTGTGTCGTAATGGGGGAAAGGAGACGAACCATATCACTGGGTGTAATTGTTACCACCATTAACTGGCGCTGCTCTACTGTCTGTTGGTCAACCGTTGCCTGGCTTTATCTGCGGCATCGCTGACTGGATACCTGGCGATCAGTTCTTCCAAAGTTTTTCTGGAGGCGGCAATTTTATTTATCTCACGCTGGCTGCTGGCGATGTTGAGTAGCGCATCAGGAGCTTTGGCGCTATCGGGAAAAGTTTTGATCAGATTTCTCTGGGTATTGATAGCATTGTCGAAATCCCGTCGCGCGTAATAAGCATTACCGATCCAATACTGAGCACTGGATGCAAATCTGGATCTAGGATAGCTTTCGAGAAAACTTTTGAATCTGGTAATGGCAGCCTGGTAATTGCCGGCCTTGAATAGAGCATAGGCCGCCTCGTAGGCACCATTCTCTGCGGCTCCCACCGTCGCAGCACTTGCAGCAGCTGGGGATAGTGTCGTCGCATCAGCCACCGGTTCGGTGGCAGCTGGTGAAACGGGAGATGTAGATACTGCGGGAAGGTCGGGCTGTTCAATCCGCCTCAACCGGCTGTCCAGATCAATGTAAAAATCTCGCTGTCGCTTCTGCGTCAGCTCATTTTCATTGACCAGTACCTCGACTTGACCGCGTAGCTTGTTGACGTCCTGCCCGAGTGCTTCGATCTGGGTATGGAGATTAAGCAACGACTGGTTATTAAGCACTTCTTCCAGCCTTGTGATGCGTGTGAGCAGATCGCTGATCAGCGCTTGCTGATCAGCGATCTGTCTGCGCGCTTCATTGTCATCGAACAATCCGGCATAGACCGGATTACAAACTATCAATAACGATAATAATAAAGCGCGCACACGCATGGTTACTCGCCCTGGTAGCGGATATCCGTGCGACGGTTCTCGGCCCATGATGCCTCGTCATGTCCGGTCGCGCGGGGCTTTTCTTCGCCCAGGCTGACGGCCTCGATCTGGCTTTCCTTGGCACCTGATAGAGTCATTGCGCTCCTCACGCTATCGGCACGTTTCTGACCTAGCGCAAGGTTGTACTCACGACTGCCGCGCTCGTCGGCGTTGCCTTGCAACATCACTCTGGCACCAGCGTTGTCGCGCAAATACTGGGCGTGAGCCTGCACCAGTGACCTGTATTCATTCTTCACCACGTAACTATCGTAATCAAAATAAACGCTGCGTTTGGACAGAATATTTTTTGGATCCGTCAGGATAGGGTTAAGGTTGGGATTGGTCACTGCCGAAGTTACCGCAGCAGACGCTGCCGCTGCTGGAGCAGCAGATCGGTCTTCCGCTGTGGCGGTGGGTTTGGTGGTATCGCTGGCACATGCCGACAGCAAACCAATTAATAATACGCTCATTACTTTTTTCATGTTTTACTCCTTTTAAGTCAAATTGAAATATTCTTGTATTGCTGAGGATTACCGCACCCTCGGCAAAGGCCCCCATGCCGGTTCTCTTATATCACCCGCTTGCATCGAGAGCTCTTGTCTTGTTTTGCCATCACTTGATACTACGGCTAATATACCACGCCCCTTTACCTCGGTTGCATATAAAATCATCCTGTCGTTGGGAGCGGGGCTGGGCGATTCATCAAAACGTGAATCGGTTAGTAACTGCACCTGGCGGGTGGCCAAGTCCTGCACCGCAACATTGAATCTTGCGCCATTGCGGTGAACAAAGGTAAAACTTTTCCCATCCCGGCTATGATGCGGACTAACATTGTAGCTACCTTCAAAGGTAAGGCGCTCAGCCGTTCCAGATGCAACCCCTGCTACCAGCATACGGTAGATTTGCGGGCTACCACCGCGATCAGAAGTAAAGATAATCGATTGGCCGTCGGGTGAAAAATTGGGCTCGGTATCGATCCCGGAACTTTGACTGAGCCGCTGCAGACCACTCCCGTCTGCATTTATCAGAAATATTTGTGAACCGCCCTGTAGGGACAGCACTACCGCAAGCTTCTTACCGTCGGGCGACCATGCCGGGGCACTGTTGCTTCCCTTGAAATTGGCTACCGCCTTGCGCGCCCGAGTTGCAAGTGTCTGAACATAGACCACCGGCTTCTTGTTTTCAAACGATACATAGGCAATCTGAGTGCCGTCGGGCGACCATGCAGGTGAAATGATTGGTTCGCCGTATTCAATTATCGACTGGGCATTAAAGCCATCGGCATCTGCCACTTGCAACGCATACTTGTTACCCTGCTTCATTACATAAGCAATGCGACTACTGAACACACCCACATCACCCGTCAGCCTTTCATAAATAATATCGGCTATTTGATGGGCAACGGCACGCAACCGATCTGCCGGGACGGTAATAGTGTGGTCAAATAACTGCACCTGCTTTGCTACATCCATCAGGTGAAAACCTATTTCCACTCGTCCATCCGGCAGCATCACCGTGCTGCCTATCAGCAGTGCATCAGCACCTCGGTTTTTCCAGTCAGGGTAGACAATCTGCCGGGGATCACGTAGTGCAGGGCCAGATGAATCAACCAACCTGAAAAGGCCGGTGCGCTGCAGATCAGCTGCCACTATTGCGGTGATGCTTTGTTTGAGTTTTTCTTCGGTAGCAAAAGGAGTAATGGCGATGGAGATCTGCGTTGCGCCGCCGCCGAATATTTCAATGTCGAGCGCAGCCTGGAGCGGCATGCTGGTCAGCCATAGTAAAAAGGCAAGCGTGAGCGTGTGGCGAGAAGATTGATGGGATCTCATTAGCATAAAAAAACTTTCATTATGTTACGTTAGGACGCCTCTAATAATCAGAAGCTCTAAACAAGTGGGGGTGGGGGCGGGAACAAAAATATGAATACGACGCATGCCTGACTATGCAAGGAAACATTCTTTATGAGCAGCAAGGTATTATGGCGAAATCTGAATTCTCAGAGGTACCCGTTAGCTAATTATAACGAAAATAACCCAAGTTTTACCAATCATTCGCGGTAATGTACCTTGAGACTCAAATCACGAAACTTAGGGAACAAGGCGGGATCGGGTGGCAGCGGTAGCGGTTTGGCCAGAAAAATAGCGCGCTCCACAGCATTGTCGAAAGCAGTATAGCCGCTGCTCTTCCTCAGCTTCACATTAAGAATGTCGCCGCCCGGCAGCAATGTGACATCAAGCTCCGCCACCGAATCATCCGGTATATTGAGCGGCAAGATAATGCGGCTCCTGATCTTGGCCATGATTTTTGCCTTATATTCGGCGATCACATCCAGCGCCCGGGATTGTGCCGCCTGCTGTACTCGCTGTTTTTCAAGTGCTTCCTGGTCACGCACCAACTGTTCCAGATCATCAGCTACCTTCGCCTTTTTCTCTTCCGGCACCGGTTGTTTTTTCTCCACCGGCACGGGCAGCTTTTTCTCCACTGGCTTGGGTTTTTCGATCTTTTCCTTGAACGCGATATCTGGCTTCATGGGTGGCAGCGCTTCCAGCTTTGGCGGCAGAGGCTTTGCCTCGGGGGGCAATGGCACCGGTTTGGGTGGTGAAGGTTTTGCCACAGCAGGTGGCGGAGCTGGCGGAGGTAGACTGCTCCACAAGTCCACTACCATGCCTTCGGGCGGATAGCTTTTCCAACTGAGACCGAAAATCATAAAGATAAAAAATACCACATGTACCAGTAGTGCCAGCACTCCCGCCGGCAGCAACCCCGGTTCAAGGTGTGTGGAATCTCGTAACACCGTCACACTCATCTTGTGCTTGTATTGCTCATTTCGATCTGGCTAGTAGCCCGACTTTTTTTACTTGCTGCTGTTGCAGAATATCCATTACGTTCATCACTTCTTCATAACGTACACTTTTGTCAGCAGCGATCACCACAGGTTGCTCAGCGTTTTGTGCCTGCTTTTGCTTGATTGCCTCGACCAGCTGAGTACGACTGATTGTTTGTTCGGTGCCCGACTTGTCGCGATCATGCAGTGTTAGGCTGCCATCGGCTTTGATAATCACTTCCAGCGGCGCTACTGGCGGTGTCAGAGATTTACCGATCTGCGGCAATTCGACCTGACCGGGACTGATGAGCGGTGCCGTAATCATGAAAATCACCAGCAATACCAACATCACGTCGATGTATGGTACGACGTTGATCTCGTTCATTTGGCGACGTTTAGCGCGGCGCTCAGTCACGATACCCGCCCCATAAAGTCACCTTCATCAGGCCGCTTGCCGCTGCAATACATTGGACAACTCTTCCATGAAACTCTCAAAACGGGTTGCCAACCGGTCAACATCATGCGCGTACCGGTTGTAAGCAATGACTGCAGGAATTGCGGCAAACAGCCCCATCGCGGTCGCTATCAACGCCTCGGCAATGCCAGGGGCGACATGGGCGATGGTGGCTTGGGTGACGTTGGACAACCCGCGGAAAGAATTCATGATTCCCCAAACCGTGCCGAACAGACCGACGTAAGGACTCACTGACCCCACAGTCGCCAGGAAAGAGAGATGTGATTCAAGACCATCCATTTCCCGTTGGTAAGTTGCGCGCATTGCCCGACGTGTGCCATCCATCACCGTGCTGATATCCATTCCCGGTTGGCGCTTGTTTTTGACGAACTCACGAAAACCCGCCTCAAAAATCCGTTCCATGCTACCCGTCGTATGGCGTGCGTTGCTGGCACTTTGGTAAAGCTTGTTGAGGTCTGGCCCCTTCCAGAATACATCCTCAAATTCATCACTTTGCTTTATTGCCAACCGGATGCTGAACATCTTGCGAAAAATGTACCACCACGACAGAAATGAAGTCAGCAGCAATAGCGCCATCACCAGTTGCACCGGTAAACTGGCACTACCAATAAGATGTAGAAGAGATAAATCCTGCGTAACCGATGTATTCATAAGAATTTCCCGAGTTTATGACGCAATGGCGCTGGCACGCTCACTGGCTTGAGAGTGTCAGCACCCACACACACTGCATTAACGGTAGCGCCAGCCAGCACAGTCTGGTCGCGCGATACTTGCTGGGAAAGTGTCAGACGGCTTCTGCCTACTGCCGTTACTTGCACAGTCACATGCAACAGATCGTCCAGCAACGCAGGTTTGAAATATTCAATATTGAGAGAACGTATCATAAAAATCGACTTGTGTATCTGAACCAACGAGTGAATATCAAATCCCAGTTCCCGCAGCCATTCATAACGGGCGCGCTCCATAAAATCGAGATAAGTCGAATGATAAACCACTCCGCCTGCATCTGTATCCTGATAATAGACGCGCACGGGAAGGAAAAAAGTTGAATCAGGTGTAGGGTCAGGCATCTGTATATCTTAAAAAATCGAGTCACTGAAAGTCTAGTGCACTATACCAAACCATGCCGCTAATACCATCGTCCCCATACGCATCCACTTTCTATATTTTACGACAAACCAATTTGTTGCCGCCCAACTCCGACGGATAGTCGTGCCGATTGCAACTTGTGCGCAATCCCTTGGCGGCCAACCAGATAATAACAATGTTTGCGACTTCATGACCTGTAGTCAAATTATGTGTTTATTATCTAATGCACTGGATAATAAACTTGCCTACCCTGATGACTGACGCCGACCTGTGCGGAATATTCTTTGATCGTCTCAGGTATGAGTACCACAGGCCATGAGTTTATTCTCGAATCGTACAAACGAAACAGACCTACGCAGTCTTCTCCAATTCGGCGGATTCTTGGAGAGTATCTTGACAGCATGAACTTTATCGTCATAACGCCACCCGCGAGCCGTCTTGAAATGATCTATCATGGCCGACTTCGGGTTTTTCACTCTGTCAGGCTTGCTGACTTTCTTGACAGCATAGAGATGCGTCGCCACTGAAAGAAAATCTGAAATACATTTCTCGTCAGCCAAAACCCAACTTTCCAGTTCCTGCTCAATGCACACCAGATATACCGGCTGAGTTGCTGTAATTCCGGCTTGTGCTAATGCTTGTAATAATGCCTGCCGTTCATCATACCGACAGGGCTTGTTCTTCCTGTCAGGCCATGCGGGGCGCAAATCCCATACGATCAAAACACACACACAACCATCCGCCAACAACTTTGCGGCCACCATCCCCGCTTCGGCTATCAGATTAGGTTTGTTATCGAGAGTACGCGAAACCAGTTGCGCTCCTGATCGCAACTGGCTGGCAAGATATTCGCACACTTGCTTGTCTGCACCTTGCGGCCCACACTCGAAAATCAAGCCTATCTTCATCGTGCGCCACCACCCGCAAGATTGCCCATCGTGTAGAGCTTGCCCGGCGCGAAGTCAGTCGCCCAGCGCTGCAAATTTTCGTTGTCAGCAGGTCGCAAGAATCGCGGCTGCCCCTTAACGTCGCGTTCCACCAGCACCAAATGTTCCAGAGTTAATAAATCCAGCAGATAGGGTGAGTGCGTAGTCACAATAACCTGCGTAACGCCACTCAACACCGCATTGCGGATTTCCTCGACGATCAAGTGAATACTGCGCGGATCAAGACCGTTCTCGATTTCTTCAACCACGATCAGCGGCGGTGGGCTGGGGTGACGCAGCAAAGCCAGCAAGGCCAACATGCGCAACGTGCCCGTGGAAAGCATCCAGCCAGGCACTTTGAAATCTGCCTCAGTCAATTGCAAGTAAGCCTTGCGCTCCAATTCCGAAGTTATCGATGGTTGCAAGTCGCGAGCATAGGGCAACACGTAAGACATAGTTTCGACAATGCCATCGAAGGCCGCCTGATCCTGCCGGCGGATGTCGAGCAGGAAATCCGCAATATTCGACCCATCTTTTGCCAGGCGAACACCGCCACCCGTGCGTTGCTGCGGTTGCGGTATGCCCATACGCTCGGGCTGGAGAACAAGAAACTGCCAGTCCATCACCTGATCTGCCTCGCGCTGAAACACGTTTAAAGGCGCAGACAACAGCGAGCGTCCCAAACCATAGGACTGAGCAGCTCCCGAATCGCGCTCTGTAAATGTTCCATCGAGATGATCAATGTGCTCTTTTGAGATGAACATACGATTTTCAGCCGGATCATTATTTGCTTCAAGCAGAAAGCGCGAGACCTTGCGTGGCGAATCGCCAATCGCAAGTTCAAAGGCGATTGGATTCACCGTCTCCCCGGCCCGCTCTTTCGCTTCCAGCGCCTTATGCCTCGCATGTTCGATCCCCATCCAGCGCTGCATGGCGACATCCAGCCCATAATTTACAATCGTCTGATAGGTTTCCAGCGCCTCGATCAGGCTCGATTTGCCGCTGCCGTTGTGGCCGATGAAAACGGTGAGCGCGCCAAGCTTCACCGTCTTGCTATCGACAATCGCCTTGAAATTACGGATACGGACACTTTGCAGTCTCATTTCACCAGTCCCCTTTCTACATCGCGATACGCGTTGAGTGCCGCCACTTTAACCGGTTCGGCCACCAGCGGGAAGGTGGTTAGGATGTGTGCGAACTCAGCTTCGGTGAAGCCGTAGAGATGGGCGACCAGGCCATCGAGCTCGGCGCGCAGGCGGGCGCGTTCAACAGGCTCCAAGGGCTGGTGGTGTTTTAGGCCGACTTCCTTGGCAAGATCGTCGAATTCCGAGGTGGTGCAGATCAGGCGGGCAGCACGCTTTGCCAACGGATCGCATTGACCACCCCCCGACCGCAAGCGCGGAACAGGCAACTGATAGAGATAAAACATGTTGATTGTGGTGGTAACACATTGCCTCAGCATCCAGTCCAGAACGAAGCTGTTTGATATGGCACACCAGCAGCACATCTCAACGTAATTCATTCCCGTGGCGGAGACGTTCAACGTCGTGCTGTTCATCTCCGTAAATACATTGGGGGGAGCAATGGTCGTAATCAGAGTCCGTGAGTTAGTATTACTAGCAATTCGACGATGCAGCCACCGATAGCCCATATAGTCCATCCGCTGACCGATATCAGGTTCGCCTTTGAGGAGCACACTTCTTCCATCGGATTCTTCTATCCAGTAACCCGAATGCTCCTCTGTCGGTTGAAACTGATGGAACATCTTGCCGGTAAAGAGTGGCAGGCGCCCGGGTGCGGCCTCGGTCTTGAAGCGAAAAGCATCGTCGGTCATGTGAAATTCGCGTGTTAAGCGCAGATTCCATGTTCCGTCAACATGCTCTCCAAGCGATGGAAAGCGCAGCATCTTCTCGACAATCTGGATGTCGATTTCCCCCTTGAACTCCATCATTGAATGGCTGTCAGGCGAAAGCCGTTTGATAAGGGCAATATCCATCTGAATAGCGCCTTCGTCTGGAAAACGATCAAGTTCGGCGACGTCGTGGCGCATGAAAGCAGCGGGGAAACGGGTGGTGCCGATGAGCGGTGCGAGCAAATCATCCGGTGGTGCGCTAGCATTGCGCTCACCTGCTTCTTGCAAACGCGGTGTGGCAGTTTTCTCAAAAGTGAGCACGACGAACTTAAAGCGGCTATCCACGCCCTCGAAAATTACTTTGCGGTTTTCAAAACAGAACAAGCCTTCAATGTGGCTATGATTGAACAGCAGGTCGCGCAGCCCTTTGGCGCCGAGGTCAGTGTAGATGCTGCTGGGAATGACAATGCCGCAATGGCCACCGGAGCGCAGCAGGGTGTAACAGCGTTCGAGAAAGAGTTTGTACAAATTTAGATCGGCGGGCACCTTACGTTCGCCGACCACGGCAACTTGGTGTCCATACTCTGGTGCAGAGCGAAAGTATTTGTTGATGTGCGGAAAGCGCGATTCATAATCCAGCCAGGCATCGCGCACAGCCTTATCCTCGAGCAACTTGCCCTGCTCCTTCTCGAATTCCTTGATGGTCATTTTGTTCTTGCTGACCAGTTCGGAATGCTCGGCAAAAAATTCCTTGGCTTGCGGCTTGAATACTTCCCACGGAGGATTGGTGAGAATAATGTCGAAGCCGCCATTCTTCTGCATGATCTGATCGAACATGTAACCCCAATGAAACGGCGTTTGTTCGTCGATATGTTCGCGCGCGACTTTGATCTTTTTCGGTTTGCCCAGTGCATTTTTGGCGGCATCCCAGGTGGCTTGTTCGTACTTCACGCCGAGCGCCTCGAACTGGTCGCGCAGCAGTTCGTTGAGCGTGCCAGTGGCCTCCTGCATGGCTTGGTCGATGTCGTCACGCAGTGAACGCAAATTGACCTCACGTCCCAACAAGCCTGCAGTATGGCGGTAGGTTTCCAGCCTGCGGTTCTTCTCATCCAGCAGTTTGCGGAAAGGGGTTTTGAACAGGTCGTCCTGCTTGCGTTCGAATTCGTGTTCGTCCACGCGCATCAACCCGATCAGGGAGTTACCGGGCAGGATGTTGAAATCAATGTTGGGTAGAGGCTCCAACTCTTCCACCTTGCGCACCGAGGACACCATGGTGAGGAACAGGCGTAGCTTGGCGATTTCGGTGGCCTCTTGCATGATGTCCACGCCGTAGAGGTTGTCGGTGACGATGCGGCGTTTGATGTAGTAGGCGACACTGGGATGTTCCTCCTGAATTTTCTTCAGCCAGAATTGCAGGGCATCGCTGGCCCCCATTTCAGCGCGCCCCACTACGGCAGAATAGATGTTGATGAGCACCTTGAGCGCGGCCACCAGAAACGCACCGGAACCCACCGCCGGGTCGAGGATGTTGATGGCGGGCAGCACTTCATGCACCAGCTTGAGCGCGGTGACGTTATCCATTTTTGCCAGCATGTCGGGCACGCTGACAAAGCTTACTTCCTTCAAACCTAGCTCCGGCACGGCTGGCGCATGAATGCGCTCCAGTATCAGCTTGTGAATACTGCGCTCAGCCAGATAGTTGGTGATTTCCGGGCGGGTGTAGTAAGCGCCAAAGGCTTTCTGGTTGATGTATTTCTCGAAGATGTAGCCCAGTACGTCCGGGTTTATTTCGTCGGCATTGCCGCCGGGCGTATCGTCCAAATTCCACGAGAACGAGGCGAATAGCTTGAATACACCGTTGAAGGCGCGGTCGGGTATGCGCAGGGTCGTACCCAGCCGGGGCTGCTTGTTTGCGTCGAGTTCCAGCGTGTGGTGCAGGAACAGGCCACCGTTGAGATAGGGAATATCGCCCGTCAGGGTTTGCACGCTGGGAATGCGATCCGCCTTGGGTTTGGCGAATGCCTCGAAGAATAGCGCGTTCAAGAATTCACCAAAAAACCTGTCCTGTCCGCGCTTTTGTGAAGCGGCAAATTTCTTTGGCAGGTAATCGTAATCGGCGTTATCGAGAAAACCTTTCTTCTGCATGAACCAAACGAACATCAGCCGGTTGAGAATGACTGAGGCATACCAACGGCGGTCGCGTTCGTCGTCTATGCCTTCGATTTCTGCAAGCAGGTTGCCGTGCTGTTCCTGATAGGCAGTAAAAAATCGCTTGGTGGTTTTTTCCACATCCAGCGCAGATTCCATACGGCGCGCCACTTCCAGCACGGGCAGGCGACCTGTCGCATCCAGCTCGTAAAGCTCCACCACCATGGCCTGTAACTTGGAGGCGAACAGGTCAACGGGCTGGCCGCGAAAGTATTCGTGGCGGCGGGGTATGATTTTGGGTTTGCCGGTTTCGCTATCCTTGGTGCGTTTGACCCAGTACCACAGGCTTTGGGTGGGCTGCTCGGCACGGTCGAGAAAGATCAGCAGGTTTTCATAATGCGATTGCGACACCTGCCGCCAGATCGCTATGCGCTGCGCCTCATCCGGCCAGCCTGTTTCGGTGATGATTTCCAGCACGGCCACGCCTGACAGTTCGGCGACCATGCGCCGCTGGTAGCGGATGTCTTTGGCTGCATCGTCTCGCCAAATGCGCTCACCCGCAGGTGGATGATTCCAACCCAGCACGTCGGTGAATAGCAAATTGAAATTCAGTTGCTGGAGGTGGGTGCTGAATTGTTCGAGGTTGAGGCCGGACATTTAGTTAAGGCTTCCGTTTCTTGAGGCAATCAGCCCCATAGAGCAAACGATCTTTGGCTCATGTTGTTTTGCGTCGTCTTCGGCGTAGGTAAGCTGGTTTTCCTCGCGCATGGATTTTACGGCATCGCTCAGTTGTTCATCATTTACGCCGCCGCGCATCAGGCGGTTGAGTGTGTCCGCAGCACTTTCCAGCAAGGGGCGGGCGTAAATGTCTTCGATGGCGCGCTCTAATTCGACGTCTGCGAACAGTGAGTTGTGCAGACTGCGAGCATATTCCTTAAGACGGTCATAACACTTGCGGCGCGGGCTGGAAGGCCGCCCCAAACCGCCGCCTATAGCCTTGTCCTGAGTAACGGCCAGATTGAGTCCGATAGCGACCAGTTCGTGATGGTTTTCGGCACGTTCTAGTGCTGACTCTTCAGGTGTGCATTCCGCCACGCGCAGAATGGTGAATTGCGATTCGGTGATGGCATGGCCTTGCGCATTGACCCAGGCGAGGTGGTCGTTGCCTTCGGGAGATTTGACGTAGACGAGGGCGCTGTCGCCCGCAACCCTCTCCCCTAGTCCCTCTCCCGCCTGCGGGTAATAACCAGCGACTTGCCCGCTTGCGGGTTTAATCGAATGGCTAGTAGTCCTATCAGCGAAACTTAAATGCTTGGCGGTATAAATTACGGGTGGCAATGCCTCGATCTTGCGCGCCAGTTCAGGGTTGTCTTGTGTGGCAGTTTTCCAGATTTGCCAGGCGTAAGAAGCCAAGTCAACTTCATCATCCTGATCATCCAGCGCACCAGCGGTTTGTAGAGAAAGTTTGCGCAAACGCTCGGCATCTTCGTCCTCAAAAAACGCTTCGTCCGTGCCTACCACTTCGGCATTTTCATGCAGGCGTTGCGTGATGCGCGCACGCAGGTTGATGATACGTTCCACGCCATCGGCAGGCAGGAAGGAATAGCAACGAATTTCCTCAGCTTTCTGGCCGATGCGATCCACGCGGCCTGCGCGCTGTATGAGGCGAATGATCGCCCAAGGCAGGTCGTAATTCACCACCACGGCGCAGTCTTGCAAGTTTTGCCCTTCGGAAAGCACATCGGTACAGATCAACACGCGCAATTCATCCGTCTTGCTGACTTGCGCATGGTTGGATTGCGGCGAGAAGCGGCAAGCGATGGCGTAGGGGTCGGCAGATGCGCCGGTGACTGCCGCCAGCGCCTTGATGCCGCGCGCTTGCAACGCGCGCCCAAGGTAACGTGCAGTATCGGCAAACTGGGTGAATATCAGCACCTTGTTTTTGCCATGGGTGTGCGTAATAAGGTTTTCCAGTTGAGTGAGTTTGCGGTCTTGCTCGATATTCCATGCGCCGTTACGTTTGAGCAAATCGCGCAATGCGGAGATGTCGTCGGCAAGATGTTCGCGCAGTTCTTTTTTGAACAGATACGAGTCGATCCACTTGAAGCGTTTGCGGTATTGATCGGCATACTGGCGGTAGTTGGATGCAGCAGGGCTGTTTGCGTTGCTTTCAGCTTCTTCGATCACGCCATCCAGCAAGTCTTCCTGCTCGGCATGCAAACCTTCGGCATCTTCGTCAAAACGGTCTGCGTCGAGAATGCCCGCATCCAGTGTGCCGATGGGCAGCTCCAAGCCGTTATCAATCGCGTACAGGTAAACTTCATTGCGCAGGATGTGCCGTTCGATGGATTGCATAAATGAGAAGCCGCTGGATTCGAGGCGCTTGAACAGGTTGGTGCGGCAGAACCCGATCAGCCGCTGACCCGCCTTGCCAAGATCATCCATCTGTTTGCGTTCGGCGGCGCTGGCGGATTTAAGCAGCAGAGGATCGCCATACTTTCCCAGACCATAACGCGAGAGGCGCAGGCGGCTGATGACATCTACCACTTCCAACGAGTACAGTTTGGCATACTGGTCGGCAGGATCATTTTCATCCACGGCAAAGCCGAGCGAAATCGGTTTGCGTGTCGGGAAATAGAGTTTTCCACCAGTGTGCACCTTGAGGTAACGGCGACCTGTTGTGGCATCCTGCTCGGTGTAATGCTGGAGGATAAAGCTGCGCGTGCGGCGCACCATGTAGAGGCGAATCAGTTCGCGCCAGTCATCCAGCACATCGCTTTTTTCCATCGCCAGAATCGAGTGCGGCGGACATTGATATTGCCGCTCGAATTGTGCGTCGGTTATATTCTTTGCGCGCATGAAGTGTTCGGGCCGCACGCCGATATTGGCGCGTTCTTCCACGAATAACCGCAGTTGCGCTGAAAGGTCGGTGAGTGTTTTGTTGTAGGGGGTGGCCGTCAGCAGAATGACCCGTGAGTCGCATTGCTTCACGTATTCGTGGATAGCCTTGTAACGCCTGCCTTCGCGGTTGCGCAGGTTGTGACTTTCGTCGATCAGCACCAGCTTGTAGGGCTTGAGGTCTTTCAATCCTCTAGTCTTGTGTACCACCTCTGTCAGCGATTTAACCGTGCCACGCAGGCCATACTCCTTGCGGTAATGCTCCCACATCGGCACGAGGTTTTTCGGGCAGATGATTAGCGTTTCATAGTCTTGTTCGTCTTCCACCATGCGCGCCAAGGCGGTGGCCATCATGGTTTTACCCAACCCCACCACGTCGCCGATAATGACGCCACGGCGCTTATGTAAATGGCGCGCGGCGATTTTCACCGCCGCCTTCTGGAAGTCGAACAATTCTTCCTCAAAACGAACCGGCAAACGGAACTGGCTCAAGCCCGCACGCGCTTCGACGCTGAGGTGATAAGCCATATTCAGGTAGATGTGGTACGGCAGCACCAGCTCTACGCGCGCCCAGCTTTGCTCGATCACTTCTGCCAATTCAGCGGAAAGATCAATGCACCAGTTGTCCCTCCAACGAGCATCGAACCATTTTGAAAGTTTAATGGTCGCATCGTGATCAAGCACGTCAATGTTAAGTTCGCCCTGTTTGGAAAGCCCGGAAAAAGTCAGGTTGCTGCTGCCGACAAAACCCGTGACCGGATTGTTGGCATCTTTGCGGAACAGGAGATAAAGCTTGGCATGCAGCGGATAAGGCAGAAATAATTTGACCTGTACCTTACCTTCGCGCAGTTGCCTGGCAAGGCGTTGCAAACCTTTTTCGTCAGCGGAAGTAGGAAGACCAAAGGTGATTTGTTCGCGTAAGTGAGCAGCAAACTTGTGCTTGATTTCACTGGCGCGCGCATTGTCCATCAGCGCGTCATCACCAGTCGCTTGGTACAGCGCACGCACTTCTTCATGCGGCGGACGTTGCATACCAATCAATACGCGGCATCGCTGCCCTTCAGCGGGTTGCCACTCAGCAATCAAATCATCAATCGTGCGCCATCCGCGTAGATTGAAATAGCCCACACAAAAATCAGCACGCTCGGAAACAGCAAGTGTGGCACGAAGCGCAGGCAATAGGGACTGGTCTATATTGTCAAAAACACGCGGCATATTTCTCTTGTTGTTTCGTGTAAATACGGGGTGGCGTTACTTATTCTTTATCTTGATGCGCAAGGCGGGGCATATGCCGCCTCTATAAATTTCCCCTTGCCGTTTAACATTCCATTCTCATAACTCACCAGCCCTGCTCACATTTACTATTCACCGCGACCATTCACTGTGACTGAAAGTTTTTAGGCTCACGGGGTGTCTTCCCACAGCTCTCCGCACAATCCATTCTTCGGTAACGCCATGCCGAAATGCTGGTAGGCGATAGCCGTGGCCATGCGCCCGCGCGGGGTACGCTTCATGTAACCCTGCTGGATCAGGTAAGGCTCCAGCACATCCTCGATGGTGCCGCGCTCTTCGCTGATGGCAGCGGCGAGATTATCTACCCCCACCGGACCACCACCGAATTTTTCCATCACTGCCAGCAGCAGTTTTCTGTCCATTACGTCAAGCCCGGCGATGTCCACGTCCAGCATGATCAGGGCTGCGTCCGCTACTGGTCGGGTGATATGGCCATCCGCTTTGACTTCGGCAAAATCGCGTACCCTCCGCAGCAGGCGGTTGACAATGCGCGGTGTACCGCGCGAACGGCGCGCGATTTCTATCGCACCGTCGGGAGAAATTTCCACGTTGAGTAATCCGGCTGAACGCGTGACGATGCGGGTCAATTCCTCTACCGAATAAAACTCCAGCCGCGAAATAATGCCGAAGCGGTCGCGCAACGGGTTGGTTAGCATACCGGCACGGGTAGTGGCGCCCACCAGTGTAAATGGTGGCAGGTCGAGCTTGACTGAACGCGCAGCAGGGCCTTCACCGATCATGATGTCGAGCTGGTAATCCTCCAGCGCCGGATAGAGAATTTCTTCCACTACCGCAGAGAGCCGGTGGATTTCGTCAATGAACAAGACGTCGTTAGGTTCGAGATTGGTCAGCAGCGCCGCCAGATCGCCGGGGCGTTCCAGTACCGGGCCGGAGGTGTGCCGCAAATTCACGCCCATCTCCCTGGCAATAATGTGTGCAAGCGTGGTTTTGCCTAATCCGGGCGGGCCAAACAGCAGGACGTGATCGAGCGCTTCCTTGCGCCGCCGCGCTGCTTCGATGAAGATCTGCAGTTGTCCACGAACCTTTTCCTGGCCGACATACTCATCCAGAAACTTGGGGCGCAGCGCCCGCTCCAGATCTTCTTCCTGGGCAGAGGCCGGTGCGGCGGTGATCAGTCGATCAGTCTCAATCATTCATATGGCATAGATAATTTGTCCGCCTGACGTGTAGGCGAGCAGGTTTTCATAAAGGTATAAGCACAAGGTAGCTGCACTACTTTTCTTTTGACAGAAGTTTCAATGCCTGCCGGATGCCGTCGGACACGGCAGCGCCAGCAGGTAACTGCTTGATCGCCCAGTTGGCTTCACGGTCATTATAACCGAGCGACAGCAGCGCATTGAGTATGTCGCTGGCGCTCGCTGAAGAAAGCGTGATGCCAGTTGCATCGGTACCACCAGTCATGCCAGAATCAAGTTTGTCACGCAACTCCAGTAGCAAACGTTCGGCCGTTTTTTTGCCGATGCCAGGGGTTTTGATGAGCCGGACGCTGTCCTGAGCCGCCACTGCCTGATGCAGGTCAACCACGCTCAGGCCGGACAGTACAGCCAACGCAGTTCTTGCGCCCACACCGGAAATTTTCACGAGCTGGCGGAAAGCTTGCCGCTCGGCTTCGGTGCCAAAACCGAACAGCAGGTGTATATCTTCACGCACCACCAGATGGGTGTGGAGTATGACTTGCGCACCGATAGCGGGTAGCTGATAAAACGTACTCATGGGCACATCGATTTCATAACCGACCCCTTGCACATCAACCAGCACCAGCGGTGGATGTTTTTCCAGCAAAAGCCCCGTTATCCTGCCGATCATACCAATCGCCCCCGTTTCATGCGATAGCCCGCTGTTGAGATCCCACCCAGCCCTTGCCCGCCATGAGCATGGCAAATGGCGCAGGCAAGCGCATCCGCTGCATCAGCACTGGGGCTGCCGGTAAGTTTCAGCAGACGCTTCACCATTTCCTGTACTTGTTCTTTTTTTGCGTGACCGTTACCGACTACCGCTTGCTTGACTTGCAGCGCGGTGTATTCGGCGACGGTAAGATTATTCAGCACTGCCGCGCAAATCGCCGCACCCCGCGCCTGTCCGAGCATCAATGTGGATTTGGGATTGATGTTGACGAACACTTGCTCGACTGCGACCTGATCGGGACGATGTTGGGCGATGACTTCATTGAGATGATCCATGATGGATTTCAGGCGTAGCGGCAGCTCGCCGTCCGGTGTCTTGATGCAACCACTGCTGACATAAGTCAGGCTGCTGCCAGCTTTATCGATGATCCCAAAACCAGTAATGCGTAAACCGGGGTCTATGCCAAGGATACGGATTTTGTCACCTACCGGAGATGGCTATCCATCAATCACTGCCGTCGTATAAACCTCTTGTACGTCGTCGATATTTTCCAGTGCGTCCAGCAGCTTTTGCATTTTCACCGCATCGTCGCCGGTCAGTACGGCCTCATTTTCAGGTTTCATTGTCACTTCGGCTAGCTCTGCCTTGAAACCGGCTTTCTCCAGCGCCGCCTTGACGCTGGCAAATTCATACGGTGCGGTGATCACCTCAATGCTGCCGTCATCGTTACTGATCACATCCTCGGCACCTGCCTCCAGTGCCGCTTCAATCAATCGGTCCTCGTTGGTACCTGGAGCAAAAAACATCTGCCCGCAATGCTTGAATAGGAACGCGACCGAACCATCAGTACCCAGGTTGCCGCCGTATTTGGTGAAAGCATGGCGCACATCAGCTACTGTACGCACGCGGTTGTCGGTCATGCAATCAACCAGCACAGCCGCACCGGCAATACCGTAACCTTCATAACGTATCTCTTCATAATTTACACCGTCCAGTTCGCCGCTGCCTCGCTTGACCGCTCGCTCGACATTGTCCTTTGGCATGTTGTGCTCGTAGGCCTTATCGATAGCTAACCGCAGGCGCGGATTGCTGGCGGAGTCCCCGCCGCCGAGTCGTGCAGCAACGGTAATTTCCTTGATGAGCCGCGTGAAAATCTTGCCGCGCTTGGCATCCGTCGCGGCTTTCTTGTGCTTGATATTAGCCCACTTGCTGTGACCGGCCATGATATGCCTATGCGCTGTGTTGGAGTGATGCAATATTACCACCCCACATCCTGCGGATAAAGCACAGGGTAAATATTACAAGCGCTACGAGCGATGGCGGCTTTACGAACAACTGGTAATCCTGGATGCACGCGGTCTGCCGCTGGCGCTAACCACAATTGTCCACCCTTGGCCAGATGCTGCGGGTGCAGGGGGGCAAAGCGTGAAAGTGCCTGTCTGAAAAGCGCCACTGGTTTGCTGGGTCATACCCTGTGAATCATAAGAAACATAGCTGCTGATGAGAGAATTTCCATCCAATGTGTAGCCGTTTTGCAAAGCGGACATCGTATGCACTATTAGCTCACCGGCATCCCGGCTCGCATTATTGTTCGGGTCAGCAAATACAATCCAGCCTTGATTCCAACTTCCTGCGCTCGCACAAGTTTGCCCGTCTACACTTTTGCATAACACCACCCGGCCATTGCGCTTGATGGCTTCCGACCTTGCCAGGAATAAGGCAGAAAATATGTCGCTGGAATAAGCAGTCAGGCGGCTGCTCACCACGAACTGGTTGAAGGCTGGCACACCAATAGCCAGCAAAATTGCCAGTACAGACAGGGTTACCAGCAGCTCAATCATTGTCATTCCCTGACTCGGCAGACTGCGCATGTCAGGATGCGTATCCATGGCTTTAGAGGACTCTTCGAACGGGTAGCATGCGGGCGTGAGGAAGCTCCACGCAGCACTTATTCAAAAATTCCCTGGTCATCATCATTGTTTAAGCAGCCAGTAAACACGGGATTTGGCGTTGGACAGCGTAGCTACAGGAAGTGGCGCGGATCCTTCCAGCGCAGAGGTTGAACTAGCGCCAATGATGAAAGGCACTGTTATAGTTGACCCGGGAGAGCTGGGATTATTCACAGTTACCATACCCGCCACTGGCGAAGGTGATAAGCCGCCGCCAGTGACCATAATGTACCGTGTTGCGCCAGTGGCTGCGGCATTAAGAAACCTGACATTGTAAACACTGGCCGTGCCCAGATTAGAGCCACAGATGCTTGGATTCGCTACCGTTGCGGTATGCGTACTGAAAGTAAGTACACCCAGCGCAACCACTGCAGATGTCACCACCTGCTCTCTATCATGCGTCCCGGAACCGAACGCCAGATACCAGCCTTTTTTAGCATCGAATTGTGCCTGAATGGGCGAGATGGTGCCGTCCGGGTCAACTGCCAGCAGCGAATTCATGCATGCCAGAGGCTGGGATTGGCAGTTAGCAGCTTCAGACGGCCACCAGCTCACATCGGCAGGATTGTCTTTAATCATAAAAAATGCATTATCCACACTTGCTGTAACCGTGTTACTGAGCAGGGGATGTTCGCGGTCACCCGAGCCAACCAGCACCGCATTATAGTCGGGAGTTACCACCACCTCTGGAGCAAACAGAAATTTACGATTAGCGACCCCAGCGGGACAGACGGAAGTATCGCATCCCAACGAAGCAATCCTGGAGATGGTCCAGCTTGCAGGCACGGCTGAACCAATAGCGATACGATAGATGTTTCCACCTGTATCCACTGCATAGGCATATTGCGCGAGGCCGGAACTGTTGGCGACAATAGTGATGTCTGCCGCCACACTGCGCTCAGTGTTCAGCGTAGTCAGCAAGGTGCCGTCATTCGCATCCAGCACGTACACTTTATTACCCTTGGGTGAGGCACAGGTATTGGGCTCGGCATCTTCGCAGATATCGTACCCGCCGCCCATGATCAGCAGCGGTGCATTGCCCGAAGAATACCCCGATGCCTTCAACACCTTGGGTACCGACCAGGATTGCCCGATACCAGCGAGGTCTGTCGAAGTACAGCCAGTGTCATTGGTCAGATTGGGGCAGCCTTTGCGCCATTTCAGGCTGGGGGTGGCCGGTGAGCTTACATCAAACGCATACACCATTCGTCCACCGCGCCGCTGGGTGGCGTAAACCCATACTGTACCTGCACCACTGTTTTGATGGGCGGTCACGGAACCGTCAAAGAAATATGACTTTGGTTGCGCTGCTGGTGTGGTTACTGGCAGACCGGGATAGCTCACCATTGGGCTGTTATCATAAATCCGTTTCAATCTGCTGTAGTGTTCCGGTGCAACGAACGACCACAGTTCGCTGCCCGCCGGATAGATACCGATGCTGGCAGTCTGGTTGCCGTTGATCGCGTGCAGCATGCCGTCATTGGCACCGTAAAACACCACCACCCCGGTGGAGCCGCCATAATCCACTGCCACTGGGCGCGAATGCACCACATCGCCATGAACAGAGGGTCGCATTTCCGTGGTACTGGCATTGCCGTTCTCGTTTTTGGTGTCCGTCCCGCGCGTCCAGTTGATGATATTGGTACGCTCCGTGCTATCTGCCGCAGTGAGCAACGCCTGGGTGATCGCGCTATTGGCGCTATTGAAATTGGTCAGGCTCACGCAGTTACTAGGATCACAAGTATTCACCATGCGCTCCACTGGAGTGATCACCCGCAGCCTATAAGCCGCTGCGCCTTTTTCCACGATATCACCATCCGGATAATTGGACATCTGCGAGTCGGCAACGGCCATGCATGAACCTTGCGGGTTGAACGGCCAGTAGTTATCCGTAACAGTGGGTGTCCAGAAACTGCGTGCACATGGGGTGAGGAATCCGGTATTGTTGTTGATGGCGAGACTGCCATCCGCATCAGCCAGGTTCAACGTAACCTTGCCACCTGATAGGCTAGCCACAAACTGATACTGCTTCAGGTTGCCATTCCAGCGTGGCGCGGCATTGGCATCAGGGCGGAAAAAACCGATAAATACCTGATTGAGGTACGTTCCTTGCGCATTGACGCTTACCGGCAAACTGGCAGAGGCAAACGCACTGTTGACCGCCTGGATTTCAGTGAAAACCTGGTTGAGAGCATCAATAATCTGCGCGCCGCTGTTAACCGAGGAATCAATCTTAAAGTATTTCCCCTTGCCGACGCTCGCCATGCTTTGAAGCAGCGCAGTAAATCCGGGCCCTTGACCAGTACTGATTGGATCTACATCCAGCGTATACGTTACAACCTTGGTCGGGGCCGCGATGGCCATAAAACGTGCCCATTCGTCACCTACGTTGGCTTGAGACCCGCTGGGTGAAAGAGTAATTTGTGTTGTGCTACCACTGGCAGCCGCCAGCCTGGTGTTGGCTGTGGATGTGTCGGAACTATTGTCCTGCACCGCACCGTTACTGATGTAGATAATAAAATTCTTTTGGCAGCCTGAGTTCACCGGATTCTGATAGATCGTGCTCGAAGAAGAAGCGAAGGCATTGCCAGTCAGGGCATAAACGGCATTGGATGATGGGTAGCCTCCTACCGAGTTACCCGCGTAATCCCGCTTGGCCTTGTTATGCCCCGCATAGGCGCTAGCCCCGGAAAAATAATAATAGGCTTCCGCCATCGTCAGACCCAACTTGCCGTTATTCGATTTATCATTGATTACATGCAAACTGTTAACCAGACTCTGATACAACGGCTTGTTGGTAGTGTTCATCAAACGTAGCGCGGCGCGTACATAACCTCCTCCCGGATTACCGTTACCAGCGTCCGTCTCGCTGAACATCATCAACCCGACCTTGAACTTATCTTGTGCCAGGCCGCTCAATACGGATACTAGCGCCGCCCTTTCGTTGGTAAATGCAGTGTTCCAGTTGGCCGTATTGTCCATGATGATCAGCACATTGGGAGCATCCTCCGCTAATGCCGGCGTGGCCCCGACGAACAGGTCGATATCTTCCGCCAGTGTGGCAGTGCTGATAACAGTCAGAATGACAGCCAGCAAATTCTTTTTCCAGCAGAATGACATTTTTTGACTCCTTTACCTGTACTTTATGGGCTTGAACATGTGGACGCGCTGTACTGGCTTTGCGTAAGGCGCTGACTGACACCTTGCTTGACCACCACCGAAGCGCCCGTTGACTGACTTGTAACGGTGGCGGTAATCTCCCATAAGGTCAGATAGTCGCTCGTGTTGGGAATGTTTGAACTCACTCCGCTGAGGGCTGTGAGATTGACAGAGGCAGGTGGGGCCTGGATGCAGGCAGGTGCAGCCACATCAACCATGTAATCGATCGTGTTATCTTGATCAATATCAACGCTAACGGAATTTGGAGAGTTGACAGTAGTGAAGGGACTGCTGAGTGTCTGTTCAATCGCCATATTTGCTGCCGCAATGGCTTCGTTGCGAAACTGCATGTTACCCACTGCCTTGAGATTATTGCTGCTGAGCGTAAAAGCCGAAATAACCAGCAGCGTAACCATGACTAGTGTGATCAGCCCAACAATCAGGGTGGCCCCGCGCTGCCTTGTGGTGAAGCGATGATTTCTCATGGTGTCACCCCTGTTTTATCCCTGCGTCCAGAGGGGTTGACCAAGCGTATGTAACTGGAATAAACATGACGCTTGAAGCCATCATTAAAAGGACCCAGAACGGTTGGGCCAAGCGTGTAGGTTTTACTATCGGTATATCCCAGCGAAGTCTCTCGATTACGTGCCAGCACATGAACCCGAACCGCCATAACGTTGCCCCAGTCGATGGCAGTGCAGGATGCACAATTCTCAAACACGTCCGGGCTGCCATCATCGTCGATATCCCGACCATACTCCAGCTTGAGACTCTGTACCCCATCTACCAATGCCTGCGCACTCTGCATAATCACGTCGCCGCCAGAGAGATCCAGATCAGCACGTACTAGAGTAGGAATGCCATCACCTGCAGTATTGGCATAATTGCGCACGTAAAGAATGGAGGTGATCAGCTTGCGTTTGTCGGCGGGCGTTGTACAGTTCTTCTGGTATACCGTCGTCCCTGGCGTACCCAAAACCGGGTTGCCGGCAGCGCTGGCAACATAGTTGGCGTGACCGGTGTTCACACATCCCTGGTTCTGCAGATAAAGCTTATCCTGGTTATAGGCCTCGCAATCTGCATCACCCACCACACAGGTGGCGGCATGGCGCACTACCAGAACATCAGAATCTGGCTGAGGATTAGTGATACAGCTTGGCAAGCTGCCCGGCATATAACCCTGTACCGGTGTTGCATACATGAGAGTTATGTAAGTGGCGTCCCAACTGGAAAAGGCGGCACAGGGATCTGGGATAGTAGCGGGAGGAGAGGCATACAGCAGGGATGGCGCATTATATGTACCCCAAAAACCAGCATGCCATAGCTCCTGCTGTAATATCTGAATGGTAAAGCGACCGTTTTCAATCTGCCAGTTCATTTTTGCCAATTCAGCATTGTTCCGTGACATATTCAGATAAAGTGTCAGCACCGCCGTCATGATCAGCAGCCCCAACGTGATGGAAACCATTAATTCAATCATGGAAAAACCGGCTTGATGACGGCGTACGGCACAACCTGATTGGGTAACACTCTCCATCAGTTTATGTTGACTCATGGCGTTCCCAGATTGGCGACGCGCAGGATGCTGCTTATGGCACGTCGGCATAAATCGTTGATGCAACTCGATCCGGTCGCTCCGTTATAAAGCCCTGCACCGCAACCCGATGCGGGCGCCGATATTGGCGTCAAACCTTGCCACACCACGGTGATCTGAAATTGATCCGCTCCCAGATTCTCGATACAGCCACGTGCACCTATCATGGCACCCACGTTATTTGACCCAGACTGCTCAGCCACTCCCTTCAGCGCATTGCTCCATTGACATGAATCAAAACCTTGACCACTACCAGCACAGATAGCCGACTGGCCGTCTCCAGTACCCAAAGGACTGGCGGAACCAGTTACATAACTCGCAGCATTTTTACGATTGGCACTCATCCGGTTTACCATGTCTTCCAGCAGCAACGATGCCTGTGTTCGCTGATATGCCTCGACCTCAGAGGATTGCAGGCGCATTTGCAGGCCTGCGAGTCCCAGAAGACCGACAGCCAGAATAATGACAGTTACAAGAACCTCTATGAGGGACACTCCCCGTACCAAATATGATTTGAATGACATGTTACCCATGACTACTCATCACCATTTTGCTGCTGGAGTTTTAACCCCTTCGTTGTTGATGGTCAGGATGCCGTCATCTGTTTGTGACCCGATCGGCGTGAATGTGATGGTGTAGGAAGGTACAGCGCCACTTCCCAAGTCAATGGTATAGCTGTATTTGGCGCTTACACCGGCTGGCAGGCTGTAGCCACTGGACTCCAGTTCCGTTTTGCTGACATAACTCCGGTTAGCCAGCAGGAACTGCTGTTGGCGATTGGCAATATCCATCATCTGTGCCTGCGCTGCCGTGCGGTTTGCCTTGACGACATATTGCGTATATGACGGGTAAACGATGGCAGCCAGTATACTGACAACCACCACCACGATCATCAGCTCGATCAAGGTGAAACCACGTTGATTAACTTGTTCCATCACATTTCCTTTTTTCACGGTCAATCAATATATAGACAATACATTAGATAAGCTGCCAGAGTTACTCAACAAGCGACAGGTTTATTGGAACGAGCGGCTAGATTACGCTCAATTTTTGCTTTTTCTGAACTTGCCATTTCTCTGCTGTGCCTACCCATCTTGAATCTTGTTTCCCCTCCATCTTTCACAAGACTATCTCAGATAATCTTGTGAAAGATGCACTCCAAGCTTGAGGGCGCCTCATCTTGTTTAGAACCTTGAATTTTTAGAGTCGCCCTTAAATCTGTCAGGCAA
Organism: Nitrosomonadales bacterium; assembly: GCA_009886095.1. Taxonomy (GTDB): domain Bacteria; phylum Pseudomonadota; class Gammaproteobacteria; order Burkholderiales; family Nitrosomonadaceae; genus VFJL01. Next base: position 27,469 of record VFJL01000017.1, read on the forward strand.
GCGAGATTACGCAAATGTATGAAACATTCAGGCTAGCGTATTATGCGCAGTCTTACCAGACAGTACCAATGATAGGCCAGATTATTAGGATGAGCGGTAATAACGAGATGAATCAGGATTTTATTGTAATAGGGGCAGGCATCATCGGCCTGGCCACAGCAGAGCGGTTGCTGGCCCAAGGGGCAGCGGTAACCATACTGGAGCGCGGCAAAGTCGGACAAGAGTCATCCTGGGCGGGGGGGGGGATCCTGTCACCGTTGTGCCCATGGAATTATTCGGATGAGGTGACGCGTCTGACCAGTTACAGCGCATCCTTATTCGCCGCCTGGGTGCATAGCTTGCACGCGGCAAGCGGAATTGATCCGGAGTATGAGGTGAGCGGGATGCTGGTGCTGCCACCGTTCGATGCACATGCTGCACAGCAATGGTGCGTAGCGCATGAAGTCAAGGTGGAGAAAAACTTCTCTGTTCCCAGCGCCACCGTACCTTCTTTTCCCATAATAGGGAGAGATGTTTGGGAGCAGGACGATGTGCTGTTGTTACCGGAAGTAGCGCAAGTACGCAATCCACGCTTGTTGCGCGCCTTGCGCAGTCGGGTGAAAGCGCTGGGCGGACACATTATCGAACAGTGCGCCGTGCATGACATCGTAACTGGGAGTGGTCAGGTACAAACGCTTACTACTGCGTGCGGTACGTTTAGTGCACAAAGTTACATCGTCACTGCCGGGGCGTGGAGCAAACAAGTACTGGGGCAACACGCCCTCAATCTAAATATCAAACCAATGCGCGGACAAATGTTGTTATTTAAGTTTGCTGCTGCACCGTTACGCCCTATCCTGTTACAGGATAACTTGTACCTGATTTATCGACGCGATGGACATTTGCTGATCGGCAGCACGCTGGAAGATGTCGGTTTCAATAAGCAGACCACTATTGCCGCGCACAACGATTTATTTGAACGGGCACAGAGGCTAGTGCCCGCCTTGGGTAACATGCCGCTGATGCAGCACTGGGCTGGCCTGCGTCCCGCTTCACCACACAACATCCCCACCATCGGACGGCACCCGCAACTGGACAATCTTTACATCAATAGTGGGCACTTCCGCTATGGCGTGACTATGGCTCCGGCTAGCGCATCAATCCTACTGAATGAAATTACTGGCATGCCGCAACCATTTGATGTCGCACCTTACCGGGCAGGGTGGGGGATCTAGACCGGCTTGGAGACAGTTATTTGCTTGCCACCCAGTCAGCTTTTGGGTAACGGAAATACCACTGCTTCAATCACGCCGCTCAACTCTTCCACTGATACTCCTCCCTCCTGCTCTGCGCCGATTTGTTTCAAGCGTGATATTACTTCCTGCACCAACACTTCCGGGGCAGAGGCTCCAGCGGTGATACCGATCCGAGTTTTTCCCTCCAGCCATTTTTCCTGTAATTGTTCGGCACGATCTATCATGTATGCATCCACGCCGGCATTCCGCGCCACCTCACACAGACGGTTGGAATTGGAACTGTTTGGCGAGCCAACTACAATCACCAGATCACATTGCTTTACCATCATCTTGACAGCATCCTGCCGGTTCTGTGTGGCATAACAAATATCATTTTTTTTCGGCCCAATAATTTCTGGAAAGCGTTTTTTTAGGGCCTTGATCACTCGCGTGGCATCATCCACCGACAGTGTAGTCTGAGTGACATAAGCCAAGTGGTTCGGATCCTTGACTTGCAAGTTAGCAACATCATTTTCCGTTTCAACCAGGTACATGCTCGGACCGTCTCCCTCAGCTTGTCCCATGGTGCCTTCCACTTCCGGGTGACCTTGATGACCAATCATAATGATCTCTCTACCTTGGTCACGCATCTTCGCCACTTCAATATGAACTTTTGTGACCAGCGGGCAGGTGGCGTCGAATACCTTGAATCTGCGTGCGTCGGCTTCCCGTCTCACTTCATGGGAGACACCGTGGGCACTAAAGATAAGGATGCTGCCATTTGGCACCTCATCGAGGTTTTCGACAAATACCGCGCCCTTTTTCTCCAGATTTTCCACCACAAAACGGTTATGTACTACCTCGTGGCGTACGTAAATCGGCGCGCCATGCATGGTCAGCGCCCGCTCGACAATCTCGATGGCACGATCCACCCCGGCACAGAAACCTCTAGGGTTTGCAAGTAATACTTTAATCATTAATCATTCTCCATAAAAATGTTGCCCATCGGCAACATACAGGTAAATCAGATGCCCCGGCAAGTCTCCGAGTCTCTGAATAAGCCCCGCACGAATACGATGACGACTTTATCCAGAGATTCCTGAGTTCATTCAGCGATTATTCTAAAGCATTCGCGTCTTTCTCTAAGGAGATTTTTCCACCAGAGTAACTCAATCCCATTTAACAAGGTGACCGGAACATTCCGATTACAGGAACTCTTCTTTTATCCTGCCCGAACTCGATCCAGTTGCTCGCAGATCACTTTTGCTGCCTGCAACATACGTGGCGTTTGTCGATGGAGCAGATCAGGGTGGACAAAAAATACATGGTTATTTCTAACTGCACGAATATGCAAGAACTCCTGCCACAATTCCCCTGCCCCGGATTCTGGCAGCACACTACTGATAATTGCTTGGGGATCTGCCTTCAGCAAACTTTCTGCTGATATCACCGGCGCCAGGAAAAGCGTGGAGGCAAATATATTGACGCCGCCGCAAAGGTTGATAATGTCGCTAATGATATGGGCGCCGTTCACCGTCATCAACGGTTGATGCCAAACTAACAGAAATACACTGATCCGCTGTCGGCCAGCATAACTGCGCTTAATCTGCTGCAGTTCTGTTTCATAAGCGCGTGCTGCGGACTCCGCTTGAGTTGATGTTGCCGCTAGTTGGCCAGTTAGCCGCAATAATCTCGGAATATCCTCCAGCCTGGTTGCTTCCGTGACAAAAACAGGCAAGCTCAGCTTTTCAAGCTTGTCGATATCTGCAACGGCGTTGCCGCTACGCCACGCAATCACCAGATCGGGCTTGAGCATAACGATGCTCTCCAGATCGAGTCCGGTTATACCCCCAATTTCCGGTACGGATTTGGCAGCTGCAGGATAGTCACTCTGGTTGCTGACACCCACGAGCTTGTCGCCAGCACCGGCGGCGTACAGCAGCTCGGTGATGTTAGGAGAGAGTGAGATAATGCGTCTGGCGGGATGCTCTAGACGCACATTGTGACCCCGATCGTCGATCAGGTTAAGCGGAGTATCTACAGCTGCGTCGGCAGTACCGACAGACATATACAGGGTCAGCGGAAACACCAACAGCAGCGCCTGAACATTACGCCTTATTGCGGACACCCCGCTGACACTGAAAAAATAGTTACAAGAAAACCTTAAAATGGTATTTGCCTTAAAGAATACGGACTATATCTCCTGGTCTTGCCGATAACGTCTGGCTAGGGCCTCGCGTTGTTGGTAGGCTTCCCGCGCAATGCGGATGTCTTCCAGAAAATGTGGCAGCTCTCTGATCAGTAGCGCCTGTGGCCCATCCACCAGCGCCTTACCTGGCACCGGGTGAAAATCTACCAGCACCATGTTGGCGCCCGCTATCACGCCTTGTGCGGTGACATGCATGATATCGAGTATGTCGTCTGGCGCGCAGGTACGCGTGCCGACCGAATGCGAAGGATCAATGCACACCGGCATGCGCGTCAGTCGTTTGACCACCGGCACATGTGCGAAATCCACAAAATTGCGATGCGGGTCGGCCATGTTGGTCTTCATCCCACGCAGGCCGAACACCACCTTGCGGTTACCTTCAGAAGCCAGATATTCGGCTGCGTTGAGTGATTCATCTAAGGTGATGCCGAAGCCGCGCTTGATCAGCACCGGAAAGTCCTGCTGGCGTCCGACGATTTTTAGCAACTCGAAATTTTGAGTGTTGCGCGTACCAATCTGCAACATCACGCCAGCGGGACTGCTGGTCTGGTTGAGCGCCTCGCGAATTTCATCGACATGAGATTCATGGGTAATCTCCATGGCAATGACCTTGATGCCGTATTTCCCGGCCAGATCGAACACATAAGGCAGGCAGGCCTTGCCGTGGCCCTGAAACGCATACGGGCTGGTGCGTGGCTTGTAGGCACCCATGCGGGTACAGACTTGCCCGTGGTCGCGTAGCACTTTCATCATCATCTCGACATGTTCCGGTGTATCCACCGCACATAATCCGGCGAATACATTAAGTGTATCCTGACCGAAGCGCACGCCGTTATAGTCGAAATGAGTAGGGCGGTCATCACCCTTGTGCCGCCCAAGAACGCGATACTCTTCCGAAATCCGCACCACCCTCTCGACACACGGCAGGCTTTGCATATCCTCAAGGGGCAACGCCATGGTGTTGCCAATCAAATATACCTCCGTCAGCGTCTGCTCGATCCCAGCTTCGGTATGCACACGGGTGACGATGCCCGGCAAGCTGGCGAGGTGCACTAACAACTGCCTGTACTCAGGGCTGTCAGAATGCGTGTCCGGGGTCAGGATAAGAATCATGGGGTAGTGCTAAAAGAGAACAGATAGGCCGCGCTAGCCGACAGTGTAAATCAAACCAAGGCTTGAATTCTAACCGAAAAACCTACTACTTGCCACGTCATGGAATCTGGCGTTTAATCGCGTTGCATGTTATGCGGGCTATACTCCGAATAAATGACTGTGCAAAATCAGAAACACTAAACTTGGGCTGCTATGAACTACCCGCCTGCGATATTCCTGATGGGACCCACCACCAGCGGAAAAAGTGGTGTCGCGCTGGAAATTGCCCGGCACCTGCCGGTGGAGATCATCAGCGTGGATTCGGCCCAGGTGTACCGGTACATGGATATTGGCACCGCCAAGCCCAGCGTGAAAACCCAGGCAGCAGTGCCGCACCATCTGATTGATCTAATCGAGCCGCACGAGCATTATTCCGCCGCGCAGTTCCGCGATGATGCGCTGGCTGCAATGCGCAAGATCACCGAACGTGGCAACATTCCTCTGCTGGTCGGCGGTACCATGCTTTATTTTCACGCATTGCTGGAGGGCCTATCTGAACTTCCTGCTGCCGATAGCAGTGTACGCATGGTAATCGATAGCATGGCCGAAGATCGCGGCTGGCCTGCATTGCACCAGGAATTACAGCGGCTTGACCCAACCAGTGCCATGCGGATTAAAGCAGCAGACAGCCAGCGCATCCAGCGCGCGCTGGAAGTGTATTACCTCACCAATAAACCGATGTCGGAGATGCTGAAGAAACCCAGGTACGTTTATCTGCCTTACCAGATGACACGCATCGCCCTGATACCCAGCAACCGTGAAATGTTACACCGGCGCATCGCACAACGCTTCGAAGTAATGCTTGAGCTGGGATTAATTAACGAAGTCCGCGCCATCCGTAATAAATTTGGTCTTGACGCCGACAGCCCTGCGATGCGGTGCATCGGCTACCGTCAGGTGGGAATGTATCTGGACGAAGAAATTAGCCTGAGCGAAATGTACGCAAAGGGGCTTGCTGCCACCCGCCAACTGGCAAAACGGCAGCTTACCTGGCTGCGCCCGATGCAGGGACTGCAGGAGTTCGATTGCCTGGCACAGAACCTGTCGCCGCAGGTGCTGGAATATCTACGGACAACCAGTTTGCAAGCTGCGGCAGCCCCATGACCGCAATGACTCCCACTCACCGTCGTGATGCAGTGCTTCAGTCAACGATAATCAGTTTGGGGGTGATCCTTCTAAAAAAATGAACTACCTCGTAGCAGACCTACAAGGTATCGTCAGTCGAATAAGGCCAATTATAACTGCACGCAGCAGAGCTGCGGGGAATTAGACCCAAAGAGATTGATGCCATGCTATGTTGCCTCGCGGGATCGGATCTGCCAGTTTTTTGAAAAAATTTACAGCAATTTACAGAAAGTCTGAACTTACTCCGCTAACAGTGCCAATAAGGGATGTCAATAAGGGGTTGACCAAAGATCGACTAACCGTTATTGTTGTTTGTTCTGCATATCATTTATTGGCGGTACTCGACATTGGGATTACGTGAAGGTATGAATACGGAGTTAACAGGCGCTGAAATCACGATACGCTGCTTGCAGGAACAAGGGGTGGATTATATTTTTGGCTACCCTGGTGGGGCCGTGCTCTTCATTTATGACGAACTGTTCAAGCAGGACAAGGTTAAGCACGTCCTGGTGCGACATGAGCAAGCGGCAGTGCACGCAGCGGATGGTTATGCCCGTTCCAGCAACAAAGTAGGCGTCGCGCTGGTGACGTCTGGTCCCGGTGTAACCAACGCTATCACCGGGATTGCTACCGCCTATATGGATTCGATCCCACTGGTCATCATCAGCGGACAAGTCCCGACTTATGCCATCGGCCTGGATGCTTTTCAGGAAGTGGATACAGTCGGTATCACGCGCCCCTGCGTCAAACACAACTTCCTAGTTAAAGATATCGCCGAGCTAGCCACCACCATCAAGAAAGCATTCTACATCGCCTCGACTGGACGTCCCGGACCGGTGCTGGTGGATATTCCCAAGGACGTAAGCCAACAGAAAACAGGATTCTCTTACCCTGAAAGTGTTGCTATGCGCTCTTATAATCCAATCACCAAGGGCCATTCCGGGCAGATCCGAAAGGCGGCGCAACTGATACTGGATGCAAAACGACCGATGGTCTACGCTGGCGGCGGCGTGATTCTGAGTGATGCAGCCCTACAATTAACCGAGTTAGTACGAATGTTGGGCTTCCCCTGTACGAACACGCTGATGGGGCTAGGTGGATTTCCCGCCACCGACAAACATTCTGTTGGCATGCTGGGTATGCACGGTACTTATGAAGCTAATATGGCAATGCAGCATTGTGACGTGCTAATAGCTATCGGCGCCCGTTTCGATGATCGCGTAATCGGCAACCCCAAGCATTTTTTTAATGAAGAGCGCAAGATCATACACATTGACATTGATCCCTCTTCCATATCCAAACGCGTCAAAGTGGATATACCTATTGTCGGTAGCGTTTCCGATGTACTGGACGAGCTTATCAAACTACTCCATGCCCACAAAGGGAAGCCTGACCAGGTCGCGCTTAAGACATGGTGGGCACAAATTGATCTGTGGCGTGCACGCGATTGTCTAAAATATGACCGGGCCAGCGCCATCATCAAACCACAAATGGTGGTCGAAAAACTCTATCAGGTAACTGAAGGTAATGCCTTCATCACCTCAGACGTAGGCCAACATCAGATGTGGGCTGCACAGTTCTACAAGTTTGACAAACCACGCCGTTGGATCAATTCCGGTGGCTTGGGAACCATGGGTTTCGGTCTGCCAGCGGCAATGGGTGTACAGTTTGCCAACCCCAAGGAGTTGGTAGCCTGCATCACCGGCGAAGCCAGCATCCAGATGTGCATACAAGAACTGTCCACCTGCAAGCAATATGGCCTACCGCTTAAGATCGTCAATCTTAATAACCGCTATATGGGAATGGTGCGGCAATGGCAGGAATTTTTCCATGGAAACCGCTACGCTGAGTCTTATATGAATGCGCTGCCGGATTTCGTCAAACTGGCGGAGAGTTATGGTCATGTTGGCATGAAAATTGAGCAGCCAAGCGACATCGAAGGCGCATTGAAGGAAGCATTCGGACTCAAAGACCGCCTGGTATTCATGGACTTTATCACCGACCAGACCGAAAACGTATTCCCGATGGTGCCTGGCGGCAAAGGCCTCTCCGAAATGATTCTGGTATAAGGAAAATGCGACATATCATTTCCCTATTGATGGAAAACGAGGCCGGTGCTCTGTCTCGCGTAGCTGGCCTATTCTCGGCGCGTGGCTATAATATCGAGTCGCTCACAGTGGCCCCCACTGAAGATCCCACTTTGTCGCGTATGACCTTGGTCACTGTCGATTCGGACGACGTGGTCGAGCAGATTACCAAGCAGCTGAACAAGTTGATTGAAGTGGTAAAAGTAGTGGACTTGAGCGACGGTGTTCACATTGAGCGCGAACTGATGCTGATAAAAGTACGCGCTGTCGACCGGGATCGGGAGGAAATAAAGCGTCTGGTCGATATCTTTCGCGGGCGTATCATCGATGTCACTGATAAATCCTATACCATTGAACTGACCGGTACTAGTTCCAAACTTGATGCATTTCTCAACACTATAGAACGCAGTACGATTCTAGAGACGGTGCGTACTGGTGCTTCCGGCATTGGTCGCGGCGAGCGAATATTGAAAGCGTAGCGGCACTTGGCATGCGTGAGGGTAAGCTATGCCTCATTTGTCCAACTAGCCCTTATCCCCAACTAAAACAGAAAGGAAAACCATGAAAGTTTATTACGATAAAGACGCCGATTTATCCCTCATTAAGAGCAAGAAAGTTGCTATTGTGGGTTACGGTTCGCAAGGTCACGCTCATGCTAATAACTTGAATGACTCTGGCGTAAAAATTACCGTTGGTCTGCGCAAACATGGCGCATCCTGGAGCAAGGCAAAGAAAGCTGGCCTTGTCGTCAAGGAGATTGTAGAAGCAGTCAAGGGTGCAGACGTCGTGATGCTGCTGTTACCCGATGAGCAGATCGCGGCTGTTTACAAATCAGAGATCGAACCCAACCTCAAGAAGGGTAGCACCCTTGCATTTGCCCATGGCTTCAATATCCATTACGGCCAGGTAACGCCGCGTGAGGATCTCGATGTCATTATGATCGCACCCAAGGGCCCTGGCCACCTGGTGCGTTCAACCTACACGCAAGGTGGCGGTGTACCTTCGCTCATCGCTGTACATCAGAACAAGTCCGGCAAGGCACGTGACTTGGCTTTGTCCTATGCTGCAGCTAATGGTGGTACCCGTGGGGGCGTGATCGAAACTAACTTCCGTGAGGAGACCGAAACCGATTTGTTCGGCGAACAGGTGGTACTGTGCGGCGGGCTTACCGCGTTGATTCAGGCCGGTTTTGAAACGTTGGTGGAAGCTGGCTACGCACCAGAGATGGCCTATTTTGAATGCCTGCACGAAGTGAAGCTAATTGTGGATTTAATTTACGAAGGCGGCATTGCCAATATGCGCTACTCTATCTCGAACAACGCCGAATATGGCGATATTTCGCGTGGCCCACGTATTGTTACTGATGCCACCCGCACCGAAATGCGCAAGATTCTTCGTGAAATTCAGACCGGTGAATATGCGCGTGAATTCATACTGGAAAACCATGCCGGCGCACCTATGCTTAAAGCCAGTCGACGCCTTGCCTCCGAACATCAGATTGAAGTAGTCGGTGCAAAGCTGCGCGACATGATGCCGTGGATCAAGAAAAACAAATTAGTCGATCAAGCAAAAAATTAAAGGAAAATGGAAAGTGATGTGTGAAATGCAGTCTATAAAATGTCGAACTCTTAACGGCAGGGGAGTCCGCCACTCGTTGTTCACTACTCGCTATTCACGTACCTCATGAATTACCCCCACCCTCTTATTGCTCGCGAAGGCTGGCCTTTTATCGCAGCAGCAACCATTTTCACAGTACTAGTTAATATTTTTGCGGGCTGGTTATGGGCGCTGCCGCTTTGGCTGATTACGTTTTTCGTTCTACAATTTTTCCGTGACCCTCCCCGTGTTATTCCGCAACAAGCCAATGCAGTGCTATCACCTGCCGATGGCAGAATTGTCGCAGTGGAAAATGTACAAGATCCTTACCTCAAACGTGAAGCTATTAAGGTAAGCGTATTTATGAACGTGTTCAATGTCCACTCTAATCGCAGCCCGGTGGACGGTGAAGTGCATGGTCAGTGGTATTTCCCCGGCAAGTTCATCAATGCTGACCTTCCCAAAGCTTCGCTGGAAAATGAACGCAACGCATTGTGGCTAAGAACTGACGGTGGTTCTGATGTGACATGTGTGCAAGTCGCCGGGTTGATTGCAAAGCGCATATTATGCTACGCGAAACCAGGTGACTGTCTTGTACGCGGCCAGCGTTTCGGTTTCATCCGTTTCGGTTCGCGGGTGGATACATATCTCCCCCTCGATACCAAAATCAAGGTTAGTATCGGTGACAAGGTTTATGCGACACTGACAATACTCGCGGAATTTCCCCAGTAACTCGAGTCACCTCATATTGACTACTGTTTGCCATCCAGCTATGACCATTTACCATGCGCCGATCTTCTTGTGTATTGTGTAGATAAAGCGTAATCCTCATATGCCACGCTTCATGCTTAAATCCAAACTACGGCGACGGGGTATTTATCTGCTACCCAACCTGTTCACCACTGCCGCGCTATTTGCTGGGTTTTACGCTATTGTGCAGGCGATGAATGGACATTTTGAACACTCTGCCATATCGATTTTCATTGCTATGGTGCTGGATGGATTGGATGGCCGGGTAGCGCGCCTTACGCACACTGAAAGTGAATTCGGTGCGGAATACGACAGTCTATCCGACATGGTCTCGTTTGGAGTCGCCCCCGCGCTGGTAATGTATGAGTGGGCTCTGAAGGACATGGGCAAGTTAGGCTGGATTGCATCCTTCATTTATTGTGCCTGCGCCGCGCTGCGTCTAGCACGTTTCAATACTAATCTGGGGCTAATAGATAAGCGATTCTTCCAAGGCCTGCCTAGCCCTGCCGCCGCCGCGTTAATTGCTGGGCTGATATGGGTGATGCTGGATTTCCAAATAAAAGGGGCGGACATCAGGTGGCTGGCATGGGCTACAACATTATTTGCTGGCCTCACCATGGTGAGCAACCTTCCCTATTACAGCGGCAAGGAGATTAATCTGCGCAAGAGCGTGCCCTTCATCACCATCTTGCTACTGGCATTATTCTTTTTTGTATTGATTCCAAGCCAGCCGCCTGTCATGTTATTTTGCCTGTTTGTGCTTTATGTCCTGTCGGGCTATGTTATATGGTTGTGGCGACTGGCGAAAAGGAAGAAAAATAACAGCGTACCAAATACCTGACAACCCCCCCGTTGCACAAATAGAAAAAACCGTTTATATTTCATTGCATGAAGCACGTTAACTATACCTCCTCGCTCTACACCCTGCACAATCTGCCTCTTCTGGCAGGACTGCTGCGCCCTGCGCGCTAACTACTATACTTTATCTCTCAAGCTTTTCCTGTGGAATCCGTTTCCCAGATCCCACGTTACAATCGAAACATTTTCCTTGAAATGGGGAACACCGTGAAAGACCATTTGATTATTTTTGATACCACTTTACGCGATGGTGAGCAGAGTCCTGGTGCATCCATGACCAAGGAGGAAAAAGTACGTATTGCACGACTACTCGAACGTATGCGAGTAGATGTAATCGAGGCCGGTTTTCCGGCAGCTTCCAACGGTGACTTCGATGCGGTCAAAGCAGTCGCCGACAGTATCAAGGACAGCACCGTGTGTGGCCTGGCCCGCGCCACTGAAGCCGATATCAAACGTGCTGGTGAAGCTTTGAAAGGTGCCAATTCAGGACGTATCCATACTTTTATTGCTACCTCGCCGATTCACATGGAGAAGAAACTACGCATGTCTCCCGAACAAGTGGTAGAGCAGGCAGTAAAGGCGGTGAAATGGGCGCGCCAGTATACCGACAACGTGGAATTCTCTCCTGAGGATGCGGGTCGCTCGGACGTTACTTTCCTCTGCCGTGTGCTGGAAGCGGTCATTGAAGCAGGAGCTACTACTCTCAATATTCCCGACACCGTCGGCTATACCATGCCGGAACAGTTCGGCAGCCTGGTTCGTACTCTACGCGAGCGCATACCTAACTCCAGCAAGGCAGTGTTCTCAGTTCATTGCCACAATGATCTGGGGTTGGCAGTGGCTAATTCATTATCAGCAATAATGAACGGTGCACGCCAGGTGGAGTGCACCATCAACGGTTTAGGTGAGCGCGCGGGCAATGCTTCATTGGAGGAAATCGTGATGGCGGTACGCACCCGCCAGGATTTTTTCCCTTGTGACACACGTATAGAGACCACCCATATTGTGCCAGCCAGCAAGTTGGTGTCCGGCATTACCGGCTTTCCAGTGCAGCCCAACAAAGCCATCGTTGGCGCGAATGCTTTTGCGCATGAGTCTGGTATACACCAGGATGGCGTACTCAAGCACCGTGAAACATATGAGATCATGCGGGCCGAAGATGTCGGCTGGGGTGGGAATAAATTATTGCTGGGCAAGCACTCCGGACGAAATGCTTTTCGCAGTCGCTTGGCGGATCTCGGTATCGAGCTGGCGTCAGAGGAGGCACTCAATACCACGTTCATGCGTTTTAAAGAATTGGCTGACAAGAAGCACGATATCTTCGACGAGGATTTATACGCTCTGGTTTCAGACGAAACCGTGACCTTACAGGAACACTATAAGCTTTTGTCTCTAACCGCGCATAGCGAGACTGGCGAAACACCTTATGCTAAAATAATGATCGCCGAAGGGGGTAAGGAATTGCGGGCCGAGTCAGATGGTAGTGGGCCGGTAGATGCCACTTTCCGTGCCATTGAGAAAATTCTGGTCAGCGGCGCCGATTTACAATTATATTCGGTTAATAATATCACTAGCGGCACCGACTCACAGGGTGAGGTTACGGTGCGACTGCAAAAATCCGGACGTATCGTTAATGGCCACGGAGCGGATACCGACATCGTCGTTGCCTCTGCCAAAGCCTATCTCAGTGCACTCAACAAGTTGCACAGCAAGCTGAAGCAAGCGCATCCGCAGGTATAGCGACATTCCAGAATGCACCAAGATGGGATAATGCGCTACGGCATAAAATGCTACGTGGATTCGATTGGAATAATTTAATGAAAATAATATGGCGCTCTGTCACTCTCTTTCTGTGCCTGTTACCCTTGCTGTCATCTGTCGCACAGGCGCAGGGCTTCTCCTTCATGGATACTACGGGCAAGATACACTCCCTATCTGATTATAGAGGTAAGTGGGTGTTGGTGAATTTCTGGGCAACGTGGTGCCCACCTTGTTTGGAGGAAATCCCTGATCTAGTGTCACTCTATGAAAGCCGCAAGGATGTTGTAGTGATCGGTGTCGTGATGGATTACAGGAATCCAAAAACAGTATTGAAATTCGTTGACTCCCTGGCAATCTCCTACCCGATTGTATTTGGCAACAAAAGCATTGCTGCACAGGTTGGTCCGGTATCAATGCTGCCCACCACATACTTATTTAACCCGGCCGGTCGGCCGGCGGCCTACAGAGTAGGGATAATTTCCCGGAAGAGCCTTGAGGACTTCATGCAGGAAAATTCAGCGAATGTCCCAAAAAATAACCCTGGGGGACCGGTCCAGCTAAAACACAAGTAGGTTTTGGAGGTCGGCTGTTGCAATGAGTAGACTATCGGCAGGGGAGATACGTTGTTTTTCCTGGTGACAATTTGTCAAGAGTCATCCACCCTGCCTAAAAGATGCTCCATCTGCTGTAGCCAATGGATAGGCCCAAGTGCCGTTCCACACACTTATTACCAAGTCGGGGTAATCTGCCCGTCCGAGGCTGCCGTTATATCGCCCGAGCGCACGGAAGTAACTTCCTTTTTCAATGTCGAGATAATGCCGCAGGATGGTGCAACCGTAGCGCAAGTTGGTGCGTAGGTGAAAAAGATTGTGCTCACTGACGCCGATTTCCCTTGCCCAGAATGGCATCACCTGCATGTAACCACGCGCACCAGCTATGGATACAGCATATTTCTTGAAGCCGCTTTCAACCTGAATGACGCTTAGCACCAGTTGTGGGTCCAGTCCGGCGCGAATGGCTTCGTAATGAACAGTAGTTAGAAAATCGTCGCGCACCCTTTGGTTAGGTATGCGCTTTTCCAGTCGCTTAGTCATGGTGGTGAGCCATGCCTTGCCTTCAATTTCGGATGAAACCGCCAGACGTGGAACTGCCCGGTCGCTTACTGCACGTTGCATCACTGCTTTAACACTGGCGGAAAGTGGCTCATAGATTTGAGCGCCGGCCTGAGCAAGAGCGGGGAAGTATAATAAAAATATCCCAGCTAACTTCCACACAATCTTGATCCCACAAAATTAACTGCATTTTGCAAGGGAATGGTCTGAGGGTTGGCATCACGCCGCTCTTGGTATTCGATATTTCCTTCTTTTAAACTACGTTCGCCGATAACAATGCGATGAGGAATACCAATTAATTCCATGTCAGCAAACATTATGCCGGGACGTTCGTCACGATCATCCAGCAGAACTTCGATGCCAGCATCGGAAAGCTCCCTGTATAATTTTTCTGCCTCAGCTTTTACCTGTGCACTTTTCTTCAGGCCGATGGGTACAATAACAATCTGGAATGGCGCCATTGCAGCCGGAAAAATGATGCCGTGCGCATCGTGGTTCTGCTCGATGGCAGCCGCAACGATGCGCGATACACCAATCCCATAACAACCCATTTCCATCATTCGCGTTTGACCAGACTCGTCAAGGTAACTAGCCTTCATTGCTTCCGAATATTTGGTGCGCAACTGGAAGATATGCCCGACCTCGATGCCACGGCAGATCTCCAGTTTTCCCCTGCCATCGGGAGAAAGGTCATCAGTAACCACATTGCGGATGTCAAAAATATGATCCGGCTCTTTCATGTCACGACCAAAATTAACACCGATTAAATGATAATCCGCTTTGTTCGCGCCACAAACAAAATCGCTCATTGCCGTAATGGCCTTGTCGACAATAACAGGCAGCCCTAAGCCAACTGGTCCTATATATCCTGGGCGGCAGCATATTTTTGCGAAAATCTCCTCTTCGTTTGCCAATCGAAAACCAGCAAGGAAAGGAATCTTCCCGGTTTTCACCTCATTAAGATGGTGATCACCGCGTAGTAGCAACAAATACATTTCACCGTTTGCCACGACTGCTAGGGTTTTTACGGTTTGTTCAATAGGAACGTTCAGAAATGCTGCGACCTCTTCACAAGTTTTTTTGCCTGGCGTTACGATTTCTTGCATTTTGCTATTGGGCGCTTCGCGCAGCTTTGCCGATGGCAGTGCCTCAGCCAATTCGATGTTAGCAGCGTAATTCGAATCCGGACAGAAAACGATAGCGTCCTCGCCTGAGTCCGCCAGTACATGAAACTCGTGTGAACCGCTGCCGCCTATCGCTCCGGTATCTGCCGTTACTGCACGGAATTTCAATCCCAAGCGGGTGAATATCCGACCATAGGTACCGTGCATTACTTGGTAAGTTTGCTCCAGACTGGCTACATCGGCGTGGAACGAATAAGCGTCCTTCATTACGAATTCGCGTGCGCGCATCACGCCGAAGCGAGGACGGATCTCATCGCGAAACTTGGTTTGAATTTGATAAAAATTAAGTGGCAACTGACGATAGCTTCTGATCTCCCGCCGCGCGATGTCGGTTATAACTTCTTCATGCGTAGGACCGAAACAGAATTCGCGCTGGTGCCTATCCTTGATCTTCAGCATCTGTGGGCCGAATATGTCCCAGCGTCCGGACTCCTGCCATAATTCGGCGGGCTGTATTGCAGGCATAAGGAGCTCCACTGCGCCGCTTTTGTCCATTTCCTCACGCACAATGTTCTCAACCTTGCGTAGTACTCTTAGACCTAGCGGCATCCAAGTATAGAGCCCGCTACCTAGACGTTTGATAATTCCCGCGCGCAACATTAGCTTGTGACTCACCAGTTCCGCTTCAGCGGGGGCCTCCTTGAGAGTGGAAATAAAGAATTGTGATGCACGCATGTTCGCTCCGATGTGGCAAATAAACGGAAGCGATTCTACCGCGAAAGACCGCAGTGCGTCTTGTTTGCCTCCAAGCGCTATTGTCGGTAAATCTTGAGTGGATCCAAGACTGGCAGAGCAGCTCCAAATTACATCGCCATATTAGGCTCGTTCTTCAAAGTAGTTCTGGACAATAACTATTGGAGCTAAAAGTAATGATCGTGGAACTAAAAATATGTGCGCTCAAAACTAGCCTGAGAATTTTAGCGGATGAAACAGATTCGTATTGGGCTTAGTCGTATGAAAAAACTGCGGAACGGGGTAGGCAATTTTATTAATCTAATGTCTGCTTTCAATCTGAGATAAAATATGAAAAAATTGCGGTATTGTGACGAATCATCGGGTGAATCATATGATCGACCGTAACGGATATCGCTCCAATGTTGGCATTATTCTACTAAACTCAAAAGATGAGGTCTTTTGGGGCAAACGTATTAAACAAGACTCTTGGCAGTTTCCCCAGGGCGGTATCAAACCGGGCGAAAGTCCTGAGCAGGCGATGTATCGGGAATTGACGGAGGAAGTAGGCTTGTATCCTCACCATGTCAAGATCATTGGACGCACACGTGACTGGCTGCGCTACGAAGTACCAGATCAGTGGGTAAGGCGTGAGTGGCGCGGAAACTACAGAGGACAAAAGCAGATTTGGTACCTATTGCGTCTGGTTGGGCGAGATTGCGATGTATCGTTGCGCACGAACGCCCGTCCCGAATTTGATGCCTGGCGGTGGAATCAGTATTGGGTGGAGTTAGAGTCAGTGGTTGAGTTCAAACGCCATGTCTATCAGCAAGCACTGACCGAATTGGCACGCTTACTCAGTCATGATACTCATGACAGCAACTGTTACAGCGGGTGTGGCTATGACGGAGAACAAGCTGTGATTGCACCTGCCAAGCAACGTGAGTGAATCTGCTCGGCAGCCGAATTCTAGCAGGGTTAACATTGTGCGAATATTCTGGTCAGATTTTTATAAAGGGTTTATATTTCGTCAGGCGTAATCGGCTGCGCCACTACAGCCGCATTTTAAGGAGAATACCGATGATATTGCGAACACTGATTGTATCGCTGCTATCTATTGGAGCTGTTGCTGCCTCAACCGCAGCATCGGCCAACGAACCTATCCAGCCGATTAAGGCAGCTGCATCAAAGAATGTAGGTATGGTGGAATTGGGCAAAATGCTCTTTTTTGACCCACGTTTGTCCAAATCTGGCTTCATCTCCTGCAACTCCTGTCACAACTTGAGCATGGGTGGTACCGACAACATAAAAACCTCTATTGGACATAAATGGCAACAGGGGCCAATCAACGCACCAACGGTTCTCAACTCCAGCATGATGCTGGCACAATTCTGGGATGGTCGTGCCAAGGATCTAAAGGAGCAGGCAGGTGGGCCTATTGCCAACCCGGGCGAGATGGCTTTTACCCACGAACTGGCCGTGGACGTACTGCGCTCCATGCCGCAGTATCGCACTCGCTTTAAGCAGTTGTTTGGGTCGGACCAGATTAATATTGGTATGGTGACCGACGCCATCGCTGCTTTCGAAGAAACCTTAGTTACACCTGATTCCCGCTTCGACAAGTGGCTTAAGGGTGACAAGAAAGCCCTTAACCAAACTGAACTTGATGGTTACAAGTCATTCAAGGACAGTGGCTGTACAACCTGTCATTATGGTACAGCCGTGGGTGGTACCTCGTTTCAGAAGATGGGTGTTCGTGAACCCTACAAGACTTCCAGCAAGGAAGAGGGTCGGATAGGAGTTACCGGCAAAGCTGCAGACCGTTTTGTGTTCAAGGTACCTACCCTGCGCAACGTAGAACTAACTTATCCCTACTTTCACGATGGTGCCGCTGAGACTTTGGAAGAAGCAGTAGACGTCATGGGACGAATACAACTAGGCCGCGACTTCAGCAAGGAGGAAAATGCCAAGATTGTAGCCTTTCTGAAAACACTGACCGGCAAACAGCCTGATTTCAAGCTGCCCATCCTGCCACCCTCCACTAATGAAACTCCAAGACCAAAGCCATTTGACTAATTAGCGGAGAAATTATCGTACTCGTTTGAGGCTGAGTCTCCTGATTCAGCAAGAGAATCTCATCAATCAATGCCCGGGCTGTACATGCAGTCCGGGCATTTTCACTGGGTGGAGCATCCAGAGCCTCTGCCACAAATCCCGACCCAGCTTGTACCAGCCAAAAACGATCGAGTCGCCATTAGTGAATCGTGGCGGCAGCCCTAAGCAGTGAGAAGCACTCACCCCCCTCATCTTCTTGTCTCATGAGTTCCATTTGTCCAAGCTGATATCGAACTGAAAATAATCGGTTTGAATTCGTAAAGCTGTCGCTATTTTATCTTCCATTCGAGAATATGGATTTACTCCTTAAAATCAAGTAGAGTTATTACTTGAATAATTAAAACAGGGAGTCACCCATGAGTGCCAAAGGGCAATTGTTACAAGACCCATTTCTGAATGCCCTGCGGAAGGAGCACATTCCGGTATCGATTTATCTGGTAAATGGTATTAAGCTGCAAGGCCATATTGATTCGTTTGACCAGTATGTGGTTCTACTGAAAAACTCTGTCACCCAGATGGTATATAAGCACGCAATATCCACTGTGGTTCCGGCCAGGGCCGTTACCATTCCATTTGATGCCCCAATCGCATCTGATGCTTGATCGCCCCACTGGCAGCGCTACTAATAACATTAATGCTGCCATAGTAGAACAAACTAGCGCCTCACTGGTGATTTTTAATCATAATCTCTCTCCTGTCCAGCAACGCAACCTAGAGCAGCGCCTCCCGTGCCGCGTTCTAGGCCGTACCAACCTGATTTTGGATATCTTCGCCCAGCGTGCGAAGAGTCACGAAGGCAAGTTACAGGTGAAGGTGGAACTGGCACAGCTTGAGCATCTCGCAACTCACTTGGTGCGTAGCCGGACATATACTAGAACGACAAAAGGGTGGTATCAGCCTACGTGGTTCCGGTGAAACCCAATTGGAAACTGACCTGCAGCTACTTCAGAAACAAGTTAAATCACTCAGGAGAAAACTCGCTAAACTCCAGTGCCAACACATGGTACAACGCCGTGCCAGGCAGCGCGCGCAAGTTGTTCATCCTGGAGCGCGGATCCCTGGTGGTTTCAGATACAGTGGGTTTCGTTCGCGAATTGCCACATACACTGGTTGCCGCATTCCATGCTAAACAATGCAAGCCACCATGCTGCTATGCAGGCAGTCCCAATCGGAATGAACAAATCGAAGAAGTCAACAAGGTGTTAAAGGAAACCCGGGGCAATGCGACTCCACAGATTTTAGTATTGAACAAGATAGGCCTGTTCAACTTATCGGCTGGAGCTGCGGGTTATGAACGTGGTGAGTGTGGTAGAATGAGACCGGTTAGTTTGAGTGCGAGAATCGGCGAGGGGCTTGAATTTATTAAGCTGGCGCTGGCCGAGGCAGTTGAACAGCGTGCTTCGCAGCAGTACAGGTACAGTTACAAGTTGGAAACGTAGCCAGCAGATGCGCTCCCGTTTCTTATTAAGCCAACAGTTAACTTAACCATTTGATAGTTATATTTATATTAAATGGAAACTAGGAATAAACATGGGATTAAACGACCCACAGTGGGGAAGAAAAAAAGGTAATTCAGGTCCGCCTGATCTTGACGAATTGTGGCGCAACGTTAATAAGAAGCTCAATAACCTTTTTAAACGTAAGAGTGGTAGTGGCGAAGGGTCGGGGGGGGGTGAAGGACCGGTTGGCGGAAGCCCTAGACAATTTCGCGGCGGCGTTGGCCTGCTTGCTGGATTGCTTCTGCTGATGTGGGTATCCAGCGGATTTTACATTGTCAATGAAGGTCAGCGCGGCGTGGTATTGCGTTTCGGCAAATATATCGAAACTACCCAGGCAGGACTCCGCTGGCATCTGCCATATCCAGTTGAAGTAATGGAATCGGTTAATGTAAGTCAGGTGCGTACGGTGGAAATTGGGTATCGCAACAATGTCAGGAGCAAGGTACTGAAGGAATCATTGATGCTGACCGATGACGAAAACATCATTGACATTCAGTTTGCCGTGCAATACATCCTCAAAAATCCGGAAGAATTCCTATTTACTAACCGTGATCCGGAAAGCGCGGTGATGCAGGCTGCGGAAACCGCGATTCGTGAAGTTATTGGCAAAAGCAAAATGGACTTCGTGCTTTACGAAGGACGTGAACAAGTAGCGGCGCAAACGACCAAGTTAATGCAGGAAATCCTCGACCGTTACAAGATAGGGGTCGCCATCAGCAAAGTGACCATGCAGAATGCGCAACCGCCGGAACAGGTACAGGCAGCATTCGACGATGCAGTGAAAGCAGGCCAGGATAGAGAGCGGCAGAAAAATGAAGGTCAGGCTTACGCCAATGACGTTATTCCCAAGGCCAGAGGTAATGCCTCGCGTTTGCTGGAGGAGTCTGAAGGGTATAAGCAGCGTGTAATCGTTAGCTCTGAGGGTGATGCCAGCCGTTTCAAACAGATTCTCGTCGAATACAGCAAGGCACCGGGCGTAACCCGTGACCGTCTGTATCTGGACATGATGCAGCAAGTGCTCTCCAGCACCAGCAAGATACTGATTGATCAGAAAAGCGGCAACAATTTACTTTACCTTCCGCTGGATAAGCTGATACAAACAAGCGGACCTTCCCCATCACCCGCACCTGTGTCGGAAACACCACCACCCCCGACTGCCCAAGACGCCGGACATGACGGCCTTGCTCGCTCGCGCGAGGCATTCCGTGGGCGTGAACGGGAGACAAGATAAATGAAAAAATATACTTCACCACTATTGGGCGCCATTGCCGCCCTGTTCTTTCTTGCCAGCTCCGCACTATTTATTGTCGACCAGCGCCAACATGCAATCGTATTCCAGTTAGGTGAAGTGGTCGACGTAAAAACTTTGCCGGGATTATACTTCAAGATTCCTTTCGTCCAAAACGTGCGCTACTTTGAGTCGCGCATCATGACTATGGATACGGTCGAACCGGAACGTTTCATTACTTCGGAAAAAAAGAATGTACTGGTGGACTTATTCGTTAAGTGGCGCATCGTCGATGTAAAGCAATATTACATCAGCGTTCGCGGTGACGAGATACTGGCACAAACCCGTTTAGCCCAAACAGTAAACTCCAGCATGCGCGATGAATTTGGTAACCGCACGGTGCACGATGTAGTTTCTGGTGAACGTGACAAGATTATGGAGATCATGCGCCAAAAAGCTGATGCTGATGCCCGCAAGATTGGGGTAGAGGTAGTAGATGTGCGCCTGAAACGCGTAGATTTGCCGCAGGAAGTAAGCGAATCAGTCTACCGTCGGATGGAAGCAGAAAGAAAACGCGTGGCCAATGAATTACGCTCAACCGGTGCGGCGGAATCGGAAAAAATTCGTGCTGACGCTGACCGGCAACGTGAGGTAATTCTGGCTGAAGCTTACCGGAAAGCTCAGGAGGTCAAGGGTGAGGGTGACGCTAAAGCCTCATCAATCTATGCTGGCGCCTTTCAGCAGAACCCAGAGTTCTATTCTTTCTACCGCAGCTTGGAAGCCTATAAACAGACCTTCAAGAACAAAGGAGATATGATGGTGCTGGAACCCGGCTCTGAGTTTTTTAAGTATCTGAAAAATCCAGGCCGAGGTGGGAAGTAGACAGCCCCTATGAATTTAAATTTACGGGCACCCATCTTGCGGATTGACCTGATTCGCTGTATCACGCAACAAATTTACTTGTAGTTCTTAATTTGTTGAAGTGTCTGTCGGAGCTATCGCGGCATGTGGGACACTTTGCTAATTGCCTTCGCGCTAATGCTGGTAATGGAAGGAATGCTGCCGTTCCTCCTACCTGCTATGTGGCGTGAAGCTTTCAAGAAACTAACCGTAGCTGGCGACGGCCAGATACGCTTTATCGGTCTGACTTCGATGCTGGCTGGACTGCTGCTGCTTTATCTTGTGAAATAACTCCCGCCACCATGCTTTCATTCAATCGTATCTGAGCCATAGACATGCGTAATTGGCTCCTTCCCGAGTACATTGAGGATATCCTGCCTGCTCAGGCCCTAGGTATTGAGACGGGGCGTCGGCACATTATAGACTGGCTGTTGGTAAATGGTTACCAGCTGGTGGGGCCGCCCCTGCTGGAGTACGTGGAGTCGCTGCTCTCAGGCACTGGTCGTGACACGAATTTACGCATGTTCAAAGTGGTTGATCAGTTGAGCGGCAGGATGATGGGTTTACGCGCAGACATGACACCCCAAGCTGCGCGCATTGATGCCCATTTACTAAACCGTAACGGCATTACCCGTCTGTGCTATGCAGGTAGTGTGCTGCATACCATACCATCGGGATTGACCCGCACCCGTGAACCGCTCCAGATTGGCGCAGAACTATACGGCCACGCCGGATTAGAAAGTGATCTAGAAATTCAGCAACTTATGCTGCAGTCCCTGGCAATTGCCGGGATAGAAGAAATCCATCTTGATCTTGGCCATGTCGCTGTGTTTCGTAGCTTAGTTAAGCGTGCGGGAATCCCCAGTGAAATGGAAACAGAGTTATTCGGGATACTCCAAACCAAGGATGTCTCCACTTTAGGCGAGGTCTGTACCAAGCTAGGCACGGGTATGGACAAAAATGTTCGGCAAGCATTGATGCTGCTGCCAGAATTGTACGGTGATAAGAAAGTGCTGGCACGTGCACGCAAATTTCTGCCGAACTACCCTGAAATCCTGGCAGCACTGGATGAGCTAGAAGTAGTGGCGATGGAATTGGAGCCGCTGGTTGGTACTCTGACATTCGATCTGGCTGACTTACGAGGTTATCAGTATCACAGTGGCATGGTATTCGCTGCCTATTCCAAAGGTTGCCCTAATGCGGTTGCTTTGGGTGGTCGCTATGATGAAATCGGCAAGGCATTTGGGAGGGCACGCCCCGCCACTGGTTTCAGTATGGACTTGCGTGAATTGGTGGGACTGGTGAAACCTGATCCCTATCCTAAAGGAATCCTTGCGCCCTACAAAAAAAATAAGGTGCTTGAGAAAAAAATCAGGCAGCTTCGTAACGAAGGTCAAATCGTAATTATGGAATTGCCTGGACATGAAGATGATCATGATGTGTCTGACTGTGATAGACGACTGGTGATATGCGATGGGGTCTGGAGAATAGAGAAAATTTAAATTTAAGCTGCAGAAAGATGCGCGGAAAATCATAGAAATGCCGGGGTATGCACTAACGTAATATTCTTCATGACATCTCTAATAATCTGTCATGAAATATCTCTAAGGAACAAACCGGCATAAATAAACCACTGCCATATAACAAATCATCATGAGCACTATCACCACTGCAAATCAACTGAACTTCTTCCGGACTCCATACTTGGTACGGGAGAAGCTTACACGGCGCGATCTCTTTCTGGCCAAGATGAGTGGTACTGTTCCGTGGAACCGGCTCATCGTACTAACTGAACCCCATCACCCCAAGAATGACAAACGAGAGCGTCTTCCCATTAGTATTAGTATTAGTATTGAGCGCATGTTGCGCATGCACTTCATCCAGCGGCAGTACGGGCTGGTCGATGTCGCAATAGAAGATACCATTTATGACAGCCAGGCTTTACGCAACTCCTGCTTCCCTAAAATTAAACAACATGACTAAAAATGTGGTTGTCATTGGCACCCAATGGGGTGATGAGGGCAAAGGCAAGATAGTGGACTGGCTTACGGATCACGCTCAAGGTGTGGTGCGTTTCCAAGGCGGCCATAATGCAGGGCACACGCTGGTAATTGGCGGCAAGAAAACCGTGCTTCATCTGATTCCCTCTGGGATTCTGCGCAACAATGTTGCCTGCTATATCGGCAACGGCGTGGTGGTATCTCCGCAGGCATTGCTGGAAGAGGTCAGCATGTTGGAGCAGGCGGGCGTTGATGTGCAGGGACGGTTACGCATAAGTGAAGCCTGCCCGCTCATTCTGCCTTGCCACAGCGCGCTTGACAATGCACGAGAAACCGCCAAGGGCACGGATAAGATCGGCACCACAGGACGAGGTATCGGCCCCGCTTACGAGGACAAGGTTGCACGGCGCGCTGTGCGCCTGCAGGATCTGTTTCACCCCGAACGCTTCGCTGCCAAACTGGGTGAGATGCTGGACTATCATAACTTTGTACTGAAAAATTATTTTCACGCACCGATAATTGACTTTCAGCAAACTATGGATAACACCCTGTCACTGGCAGAGCGGATCAAGCCGATGGTAGCGGATGTACCACGACTTCTATTTGAAGCCAACAAGGCCGGCAGTAATTTGTTATTCGAAGGGGCACAAGGAACACTGCTTGACATAGATCATGGCACTTATCCATTCGTTACATCGAGTAATTGCATTGCCGGTGCCGCAACAACTGGCAGCGGGGTCGGTCCACAAATGCTGCATTATGTGCTGGGCATCACCAAAGCTTATACCACGCGGGTCGGTGCTGGGCCTTTCCCTACTGAATTGGATGACGACATAGGTAAGTATCTAGCCAAACATGGCAATGAATTCGGCGCAACCACAGGGCGGCCACGCCGTTGTGGCTGGTTTGATGCTGCAGCGCTGAAACGTTCGATCCAAATCAATGGGGTATCAGGATTATGTGTCACCAAACTCGACGTATTAGACGGTGTCGAAACCCTGAGCCTAGGTGTGGGTTACAAATTGAGTAACGGTAGCAAAGGAGAGGACTTCAGCAGCATTTTGCCGGCGGGCGCTGATGAACTTGCCCGTTGTGAACCGATTTATGAGGAAATGCCTGGATGGATGGGGAGCACTGTGGGAGTTAAAAATTTCAGACAACTACCCAAGGCGGCGCAAGACTACCTGAAGCGTATGGAAGAAGTATGTGAAGTGCCGGTGGATATGATTTCAACTGGGCCGGACCGGGAAGAAACTATCGTACTACGACATCCATTTGAATAGTCCTAAGGTTACACAAAATCCAAGACACCCTCTTTAAGGCTTGTATTTCCTCAAAACCTGTGCTTACCTATGGCAAAATCTGGGTAACCGCCGTTTTCAGGGTGATACGTAAGCTCCCCTAAGAAAAATGCGGGAAGCTTACGCTACTGGTACATTCATCTCCTGTCAGTTACTTGCCGTAGGAAGTCTCCTTCCCAATGTCTTCCCAGATGTACCTGGGACTAACTGTGGGGCCAGTGGGAATCGGAAATGTTACCACGTCCATAACACCTAATACTGTGCGTCCAACTACATTCAGCAAGCCTGCGAGAAATCCAGCTGTCACGCCATAAACAATGCCTTCCTTTTGACTGGCTAATATCATGGTTTTAGGAAGCTCCACAAAACCGGTGGCCGTATTAGCGATACCACGTGTTAGCTTTTCAGCTGCTTGAGTTGGATAATTTTCTGCTTGAGCCATAACCACCTGTGGTGAGAAAAATGCTAACGCAGATAATAGCAGCAGTGATTTAAATATCTTTTTCATCTGTAACCCCATAAAAATGAATCCGCTAATTAAAAGAAAAATTGAATTCAAATTGCCACCCAAGATGCCAACTACCGTGAATTCAACGAATTTTCTCTTTTATTTCACGGTAGCTTTTTATTTTAGCTCAACTCAATCAGACTCACCAGTTTGTTGACGCTAACTGTCGCGAGCTTTTAGACTTGTCCGGTTCTGAAGCACATGAATTGTCCGCTTTTATGTCGTCAGTTGGAAGCTGCGGAAGTATGCACTTCCAGCCGACGATGGCATACCTGGCGGACTGATCAGGCAGCCTGTTTTAGTTTCTGTGAAATGATCTTTCCTTTCTCATCATAGTCAGCCAGTTTGCGTGGCCCATGAAACAACGCCAGATGACCTCTGGCATAGCGATGCACACGCACTTTGACCTTGATGTAATGACAGCGATGCCGATCTGCCGGAATCTGCAGGATCAGTGTCTCAAACCGCACACAGTTGTCA
>VFJL01000027.1 GCA_009886095.1 Nitrosomonadales bacterium
ATTTCTTCATCTGTGCTCCTTTTACTTGGTCGTTTAAGTGGCTCCGATATTAACGCAGCTCGCCACCTAAATTCACTTAGAAAAGTTGCACTTCAGAGTTGAATCCACCAGTTATATTGCCTTGCGCTGCTGTTTTTTAAATCTGGCCTGGATACGTGATTGCTTTAGTCGCGACAGGTAGTTAACAAATACTTTGCCGAATAAATGATCCATTTCATGTTGGATACACACTGCTAGCAAGCCGTCGGCATCGAGTACAAACGGACTGCCGTTAAAGTTCAGTGCCGCGACAGTGACTTGCTCGGCGCGCCTTACTTTTTCAAATACCCCCGGTACTGACAGACAGCCTTCTTCGTAGTCAGATTCACCGCTGCTGGCAGTGATTTCCGGGTTGATTAATACGTGTAACTGGTCACGAGTATCGGATATATCGATCACGATCACGCGCTGGTGCACATCAACCTGAGTTGCCGCCAAGCCAACTCCAGGAGCAGCATACATGGTTTCTGCCATACTCTGTACCAAGGCACGGATTTCGTCATTAACTTCCGGAACCTTGATTGCTATCGTATGTAGTCGCTTGTCCGGGTATTGCAGTATCTTCAGGAGTGCCATAGAAAGGCTTGCATATTTAACAAACTAACTGCAGAATCGAAACCCTATTATTAGGCTACCTCGATTGGAAGTGCCCTGATAACTCATATTTCATTACGAATACTTCGCCGTTCACAAGATGTTTTCTTACATATCATGCATGGACTGCGGCATCATTCTTTGATTGTGCCTCGTTTTTCATAGAACATCGAATCTCTGCAGGTTTAATTTCCCACACCCCTTGGTGCGGGCTGGCTGAAAGCAAGCGGATTATAAGAGCGCAGTTAATGCCGTCGCTATTCGCGACAGGGGTGCTTTATTTTGTAGAGACACCCATTTTTCGATGTTACGCTACCCGAAAAACCGGGTTTCTTTCTGCAATTCTGCAAAACTGAGGCTATCCATGCGGAAGTCTATTATATCCATGATATTGTTCGTAGGTCTGTTTTTCAGCCTACCAGCCAGAGCTGCGGACATCGAGCTTCAGAACGATGTACCTGATCGCTACGTTGTTGTTCCGGGCGATACGTTGTGGGGAATTGCTTCACGTTTTTTAAAAGACCCCTGGCTCTGGCCGCAAATCTGGGATCTGAATCGGGAGCAAGTGAAGGATCCCCATAAGATTTACCCTGGGGACGTCATAGTGCTGGAAAAAACTCCTAACGGGAGCAGGTTGCGGCTCGCCAGCGAAATCGCGGTGATAAAGCTGTCCCCTAAGGTGCGAGCGGAAAAATCCGGTGTCACAGCCATTCCCAGCATTCCGGCTGCAGCCATCGAACCTTTCCTGAGACGGCCCTTGGTAATCGAAAAAAATGATCTGGCAAACGCCCCGTTAGTATTGGGAACCAGCGATAACCGCGTTATATTGAATACGGGTGATATCGTTTATGTCAGAGGTTTGTCGAAAGACAAAGGTTCGGCGTGGCAATTCTTTCGTCCCGGCAAGGCGTTGACAGATCCTGACGATGGCCAGATTCTGGGCTATGAGGCTATCTATCTGGCAGATGCAAAGGTGGAGAAATTCGCTGATATCAGCGCTGTGTCCATTATTCGTTCGGTCGAGGAAATACTCAAGGGTGATCGACTGGTCCCCACTCCCGCCACGGCGTTCAATAACTACGCCCCACATGCTCCTGACAAAGTTATCAAAGGACGCATTATTTCTGTCTATGGCGGTGTTACCGAAATTGGCAGAGGCTCTATTGTCGCTCTTAGCAAGGGCGCGCGTGATGGGTTGGCAGCGGGTAATGTTCTGGCTGTTTATCGTAAAAGCCAGACGCTGTCGCCTGAACGAGAAACAGTGCAGTTACCCGATGAGCGCACTGGCTTGGTTTTCGTATTCCAAGTGTTTGAAAAGGTAGCTTATGCGCTGGTGATGCAAAGCATGCAGCCAATTAAAGTGCTTGACGCAGTACAAACGCCGTAATAGCACCCGCAGGAGTTACGTCATGAAGCTTTCGCCGGATATTGAATCCTGGCTCAGCCTTGCTCTGATCGACGGTCTCGGTGATGAATCGGAGCGGAGACTGCTGGTAGCTTTTGGTAGCCCCGCCGATGTTCTTTCTGCAAGTATTGCTTCGTTACAGCGCGTGGTGAATAAACGGGCTGCGCACAGTATCGCTCTGGGTGTGGACAAAAAAAAGCTTGCTGACACTCTCAAATGGCTGGAGGATCCTCTCAACTCGGTTATCACTCTTGCTGATCCAGACTACCCCAGTCTATTGCTCAATATCCCTGACCCACCATCTCTACTCTATCTCAAGGGGCGGCGCGAACTGCTCGGATCCTCTGCGCTTGCCATAGTTGGCAGTCGCAACGCTACGCCTCAAGGTCTCTCCAATGCCGAAGCTTTTGCCGAAGCCGCAAGCAATGCCGGACTTTGTATTATCAGCGGAATGGCGCTCGGTGTTGACGCGGCGGCCCATCGTGGCGGTTTGCGCGGCACTGCCGCCAGCATCGCAGTGGTGGGCACCGGCCTTGACATCGTTTATCCCGCAAGAAACCGTGAGCTTGCGCACGAACTGGCGGGAAAAGGTGCTCTTATTTCCGAATTTCCATTGGGTACCCCTGCCATCGGCAGCAATTTCCCACGTCGTAACCGCATCATCAGTGGCATGAGTCGTGGCTGTTTGGTGGTGGAAGCGGCACTGCAAAGCGGGTCTCTTATTACTGCCCGTCAGGCTCTGGAGCAGGGACGAGATGTGTTTGCCATCCCCAGTTCAATCCATTCGCCGTTGTCCCGAGGTTGTCATGCACTGATCAAGCAAGGGGCGAAACTGGTAGAAAGTGCCCAGGACATTCTGGAAGAACTGGGATATCAATCCACATCTGCAGTTGCCAACGATGCCGCTAAGACAGATGTGGAAGACTCGTTGCTGCTCAGATATATGGGCTACGATGCCAGCGATATCGATACGTTGTGTATCCGTAGCGGCTTGACGGCAGAAGCGGTATCCGCCATGCTATTAACGCTTGAGCTGGACGGTGTAGTCGCCAATCTGCCGGGCGGACGTTACCAACGGATTCGGTGAAAATATTACTGTGACCGACGTTCGGTGCTTATGGCTCTGCTTGCTTATGTCCCGAATAGTTTTTATCATCGTACCCTTTTTTGATTGCAGTGACCGGGGTTAGACCCCTTTTAAAACAACCATCGGCAATCTGCGGATGCTCACAGGAGTTTCATGGGTAAAACCTTAATCATCGCCGAGAAACCTTCTGTCGCCGCAGACATCGCACGGGTATTAGGTGGCTTTACCAAGCACACTGATTACTTCGAGAACGACCAGTATGTATTGTCGTCCGCCATAGGTCACTTACTTGAGTTAGCGGTGCCGGAACAATACGAAGTCAAACGGGGTAAGTGGAGTTTCGCCAATCTACCAGTAATTCCGCCATACTTTGACCTCCACCCTATCGAGAAAACCGAGTCGCGTCTGAAGCTCTTAACTAAGCTGATCAAGCGCAAGGATGTTGACGCACTTATCAACGCTTGCGACGCGGGACGCGAAGGGGAATTGATTTTTCATTACATCGTGCGCCACGTTGAAACCAAAAAACCGGTCAAACGCCTATGGCTGCAATCGATGACACCCGCTTCGATCCGGGATGGCTTTACAAAATTGCTTGATGATACTTCTGTGCAGCCTCTGGCAGAAGCCGCTGTGAGCCGCTCGGAAGCTGATTGGCTAGTGGGCATCAATGGTACTCGTGCCTTGACTGCATTCAATTCTCAGGAGGGCGGTTTTCACAAAACCACAGTGGGGCGAGTACAGACACCCACGTTAGCAATTCTGGTTGAGCGGGAAGAGGGGATCAAGAAATTTATCCCGCGCGACTACTGGGAGATACATGGAACCTTTTCTGCCAAGGCCGGCAGTTACAACGGACGCTGGTTTGACGAAAAGTTTTCCAAAGAAAAAAAAGACGGCGAACAAAAAGCCGAGCGATTGTGGGAGCAGAAAAAAGCCGAGGTTATTCGTGCCAAATGCCAAGGTAAACCCGGCGTTGTCAGCGAAGAAAGCAAACCCACTACGGAAATATGTCCGCTGCTGTATGACCTCACCAGCTTGCAGCGCGATGCCAACGGCCGCTTCGGTTTTTCCGCCAAGACGACGCTGGGGCTGGCCCAAGCCTTATACGAAAAGCATAAGGTGTTGACTTATCCGCGCACTGATTCGCGCGCATTGCCGGAAGACTATATTGCAACCGTTGAGGACGCCCTGAATTCATTGGAAAACCCCCGCTATGAGGTGTTCGCCAAACAGATTCTGAAAGCAGGTTGGGTCAAGCCTAATAAGCGTATATTCAACAACGCAAAAATTTCTGACCATTTTGCCATTATCCCAACTTCGCTCGAACCCAAGAACATGAGCGAGGCAGAAACGAAACTCTACGATCTGGTTACCAAACGCTTTCTGGCGGTTTTTTATCCTCCCGCTGAATTTCTCGTCACCACTCGTATCACCCGTGTTGGAAGCGAACCTTTCAAAACCGAGGGCAAGGTGATGGTCAACCCTGGTTGGCAGGCAGTTTACGGCAAGGAGGTACAGGCCGAAGGCGCCGACGACAATCCGTCGACTCTTGTTGCGGTAGAGCCAGGTGAGCCAGTTCTTGCCAATGAAGTCAAAGTCATTGCCAACCAGACCAGGCCACCGGCAAGATTCAATGAGGCCACGCTGCTATCAGCCATGGAAAATGCGGGTAAATTGGTGGAAGACGGAGAATTGCGCGAAGCCATGAGCGCAAAAGGGCTGGGCACACCTGCTACCCGCGCTTCAATTATCGAAGGTCTGGTGTACGAAAATTATCTGCAGCGTGTCGGGCGGGAGCTACACCCTACCGCTAAGGCATTTTCGCTGATTACGCTATTGCGCGGGCTGAAAGTACCTGAACTCACCTCACCTGAGCTGACTGGTAACTGGGAATTCAAGTTGCGCCAGATTGAGCAGGGCGAGCTTAAGCGCAACTCTTTCATGGAAGAAATTGCTGACATGACCCGCCACATGGTGGAGCAAGCGAAGAGCCATCGTGGTGAAACCATAAGCGGAGATTTTTCCACGCTCAAATCCCCCTGCCCAAAATGTGGTGGCGTAGTGCAGGAAACCTACAAGAAATTTCAATGTCAGAAATGTGATTTTGCATTATGGAAAATTCTTGCCGGGCGGCAATTTGAAACAACGGAAATGGAGACACTGATTACCAAACGTGAGATCGGTCCATTGCAAGGTTTTCGCAGCAAGATGGGGCGACTGTTCGATGCCAACATCAAGCTTACCGATGAGTTTGAAATGAAGTTTGATTTTGGTGGCAACAGTGAAGAAGCGACAGAGGAAGTCGATTTTTCCGGGCAGGAGATGCTGGGAAAATGTCCTCGTTGTGGCAGCGAGGTGTTTGACCACGGTATGAGCTATACCTGCGAGAAAGCTGTCGGTATGGTTCGTAGCTGCGATTTCAAGACCGGAAAAATAATTCTCAAGCGCCCCATTGAACGTGAACAAGTCGCCAAACTATTGCGCACGGGCAAAACCGATCTGCTGTCAAAATTCATTTCTAAAAAAGGCCGGCCATTTTCAGCCTATCTGGTAACGAACTCAGACGGAAAAGTAGGGTTTGAATTTGAACTACGGCAGACAAAAATAGCAACGGAAACGAAGACGACAAAACCTAAAGCCAGAGTGCTGCCCGTTAAAAAATCTGCTACTCGTAACACCTGATACCGCAGCAGATTATGCTATGCCGGACGACGGGCAAATCATCCCCAATTGTTGAGCACTCCCGACCCCCTCTTATGGCCCGTAAACACCGGGTTTGGCATGAACCCTGGAGAGTCGATTGCCTGCTGGCCCCTACCATGTTTTTCCACTCAGCATCAATCAATACTACAGTTTCGCGCCAAATATAGCGGGAAAAAAAAATCTTGCGAAGCCTCCCAGGATCCAGATAATGAGTACTAAACTCCCGACCACGGCGAGTCCCTCACCCAGCGTCGCCATGAGCGTTGTAGAGAGACTACTGAATTCCTGATCCCCGGTATCGTTGATCCGATGGCGTCGACGCTGTCTTACCCAGAGATTCAGCCCGAAAACGACTGGAATAAGAGCAAGAGAAATCAATAAGTTATATGTTGTATCATCCATTAATCAGCCTCTTAATAAAGTGTGGTTAAAAATGTTAGCTACCATCTGGCGCTTTCCCCTGCGCAACAGATAAGTTCAGTCGTTAGCTCAACGTAACGAAGCAGAGGAGGGGGTGACTGACTGAACTAATCTTATTGGGAACAGGCTTCGTGGCGTATTGTGTTTTTTAGTATGGCTCGTATTCCCGAGTGCGTTCACTCTTTTGGCAAGCACGAGCAACAGATCATTCTTTTTGCATCCAATATCTCGACTAGCTAGTGCGTAATTTCAGCGTGCGTCTAGTCGAACTCCATGCTGCAAACATGAACTCGCGGTCAATATGATACCACCCGGAAACGAGTTAGCGTGCTTACACACTGCAATAATATACAATACTACTGCGTAGTTGTTCACATATACCCATCCTCTGCCATGAATAATAAGCCCCGCCAGTTAGCATCCGTAGCGATTGTCGTGCGTCCGGTCACAAATTTTCGTGAGATGGGAATATTTATCGATCTTCCCTGGCACATCTATGCAGATGACCCGATGTGGGTGCCGCCATTACGTCTGGAACGACGGCTACATTTTTCCCGGTTTAATCCATTTCTTAAGCACGGAGAATGGCAAGCCTGGATCGCATACCGGAATAATCAGCCAGTGGGGAGGATCAGTGCGCAGATTGATCAACTTCACCGGCAGCGCCATGGTGCGGATACCGGCCACTTTGGCTCGCTGGAATGTGTGGATGACACCGAAGTATGTGCAGCACTGATACATGTCGCAGAGACATGGTTGGCTGCTCGGCATACCAAGTATGTCAGCGGACCATTTAATTTATCCATCAATCAGGAGTGTGGCATTCTGGTGGATGGTTTTGATACCCCGCCGATGGTGATGATGCCGCACTCACCTAAATGGTATTGCCGCTTACTCGAAGAGCAGGGTTATCAACCAGTTAAGGATCTGCTTGCCTACTGGGTAGACGTGGATTTTGAGCCGCCTAGAGTGATGCGTACCCTGATCGGGAAATTCTCTAAACGAGTACGACTCAGAACGCTGCGGCTCAATAACTTCAGTACAGAAATGGAAATACTGCGTGATATATTTAACGATGCCTGGTCAGAAAATTGGGGATTTGTTCCTTTTACCGAAGCTGAATTTGCCGAGCTAGGCAACAGCCTGCGTCTGCTTGTACCGGAGTATTTTATCCAGATTGCCGAGGTCGATGGTGTCCCGGCAGCATTTATGGTGGGGTTGCCCAATCTCAATGAGATATTTGTCAAGCTTAACGGAAGTTTATTTCCATTCGGCTGGCTTCGGCTTATCAGGTGGTTTAAAAGCCGTGCGGTTCGTACCGGTCGGATACCTCTGATGGGTGTGCGTAAGCAGTTTCAGAATACTCCCCTCGGTATGGCACTGGCTTTTATGGTGATTGATGCACCTCGACAGTCAGCGCTTGCTGCAGGGATCCGGGAAGTTGAAATGTCGTGGATACTTGAGGATAACAAAGCAATGCGCGGAATTCTTGATCTCATCGGCAGCAGGCAGTATAAGCGTTACCGGATCTATGGCAAAGCCCTGCTATCAGCATAGTAGGTAGACAGGGTTATATCAGAATTTGAATTTCAGATGAGAGTGCCGCTAGTAATTCGAAACTCTAAATGGGATAAGTTGGAAACAAGAAATATAGGCGTGGCATACGGGTAATATGCAATTCCAATTTCAATTCGAAAGTAAAACGAGGCGATGACGAATGAGTGTTGCAGATAGTACCTTCCCCAAGGGGGACTTGTTTCAGGGTGGATAGGGCGGCCAGTCACGAGCGAGGATATCAATGAAGTGTCATTGATGAAATGGATTTGGAATAAGGAAACATTTTTTGTGAGCAATAAAGTATTGCTACGAAATCCGAATGTTAGAGGTGACCATGAGTCAAACGGATCGGTTCAACGCCTTGGTGCTGGCGGCAGATCGCACGGCGCACGACCCAGTCGCTAGCAAGGCGGGCACAGCTTGCAAGGCGATTGCCCCAGTTGGCGGAACACCCATGATTATTCGTGTATTGGATGCGCTGGAGGCGAGCGAGATGGTGGGGAGAATTGTTGTGTGTGGGCCGCCTGCGTCCGTGCTCCCTGACTGCCCGGAATTGCAGCAGCGAATAGAATGCGGGCGTGTTACCTGGCTGCCGAACCTGGATTCACCCAGCCGTAGCGCCAGTAGCGGTCTGGCACACCTGGATCGTGACGCACCGGTATTGTTGACAACAGCGGATCATGCGTTATTGACACCTGCGATCATCCGTTATTTTTTACGTGAATCCTGCATGACCGATAGTGATGCCACGGTGGGGGTAGTTAAGCATGCAGATGTCACAGCCGCATTCCCGGGCACCCGGCGTACTGTAATACGGTTGCGTGATGGGGGAGTTTGCGGCTGTAACCTCTATGCGTTTCTCAGTCATCGCGGCCGTGACCTGGTTTCCTTCTGGCAGCGGGCAGAAGATTTGCGCAAACGCCCCTGGCGATTGATCGCGCAGGTTCTTGGCCCAGGAGCTGTTCTCTCCTATCTAATGGGATTGTTGACACTCGACCATGCGCTGAGTGCTGTCTCGGCCAGAGTCGGTGTTAAGGTGCGAACAGTGACTCTGCCTTACCCTCAGGCGGGTGTCGATGTCGACAAGGTCGAGGATATGCTGCTTGTGGAGTCTATCCTGGCGAGAGCAGCGGCATCTTCCCATGACGACAGCGAATTCACGCAGAGGTAGTGACGAACGAACGCTGCAGACAGCACATCTTCCAAGGGGATTTCGTTCGGAGAAAATAGTGCAGGAAGGCACGAGTGAGGATGTCAACGAGGCATCACTAATGAAATTGGAATAAAGAAGCATTTTTTGTAAACAACGAAGTACTGTGATGAAATCCGGATTATTAGAGATGCCAGCAGCATGATCCATCTACGTGAATGCCATTTGTTACGTAGATGGCAAGGGAAAATTAGTGAAAATAATAGAACGATACATCACGCGTGAACTGCTGATACCGTTTACGGTGATTGTCGTGATCCTGGCTGGACTGTATGCAAGTTATATCAGCGGTCGCTTTCTGGCAGGGGCGGTGACAGAGTCGCTTGGTGTTATTGCCATGCTCAGGCTGGTGTTGCTGAAGACTCTGATTTCCCTCGATGTGTTGATGCAGCTTGCTCTTTATGTTGCCATAATCATTGGTCTTGGCCGGTTGCACCGGGATCAGGAAATTAATGTGTTACGTTCCGCAGGCGTCAGCGACCGCCGCATAATTTATGCTGTACTAATGGTTGCCATTCCCGTTGGAATCATCATTGGCCTGCTTTCCATCTTTGTACGTCCTTGGGCCTACCAAGAAAATTTTGCTATGAATGCACAGGCAGAGGCCGAATTAAATACGGATCGATTTCAAGCCGGACGATTTTACGGAAGTGAAGGTAGTGGCAGAGTGATTTATATCCAGACCAAGGATGACTCTGGCAAGCAGATGAAAAATATATTCCATTACATCAACAAGGGTGACAGCAGCGAGATCATCGTGGCCAAGGAGGCTAGCCAACAGCCGTTTCTACTTGGGCAGCGGTCCCAAATTCATTTATTCGACGGTTCTGCCTACCATTTAATGCATTCCACAACGAAAGACACCGTTGCCCAGTTCGAAAAATTGGTGTATTTCACTGATAAAGGCAATGCAGTGAACTATGCACGTAAGGCGGCCACAACTTTGTTTCTGGTAGGATCGGATCAGCCACGCGACATTGCCGAACTTCAATGGCGGCTTTCGCGTCCTATCGGGACAATTTTGCTGGCGCTGATTGCCATATCATTTACTCGCGCTTCACCTCGCCAGGACAAGGGCGAGATGCACCTTTTTGCTGCGGCCATGGTTTTTGCGATGTATTATATCCTGAGCGGATTAGCCCAGACATGGGTAGAACAGGGCATCGTAAGTAGCCTACCCGGTGTCTGGTGGCTGTATGTACTGATGTTCATTGCCGCACTCAGTTTGCTGTTATCCAATCGCCAACAGAGAATGCTTCTGCGTCGATGACAATAATCAATCGTTATCTTGCATGGCAGGTGTTCATCGGCCTGACTGTTGCTACCGCGATAATTTTACCGGCATTTGCTTTTCTTGATTTGTTGGATCAACTAGGCGATGTAGGCAATGGAACCTATCGTGTGCAAGATGCATTCCTGCATACGGCGTTGCTACTACCGCGCAGATTTATTCAGCTTTCACCATTCATCGCATTGTTGGGAAATGTATTCGCATTGGGACGGTTGGCGGTTAACTTGGAACTGACCGCATTACGGGTAGCGGGGCTTTCCCCTATCCGTATCAGCTTGGCCCCACTTGGCGTCGGACTGATCCTGTTATTATTCATTGCTGTACTAGAGCAATTTGTTGCCCCACATTTTCAGCAGAAAGCTATTTTGCATCAGGCTACTGCTCTCGGGAAGACTGCGGAGCTTGGCAAGAATCTTGGTATCTGGACCCGGGATGAGCAGAATATATTACGCATTGGTGAAATGCAGGGTACCAAGAGGGCAGCGAATATTGAGTTAATGCATTTTGGTGAGAATGGCTTTTTGCTGACCTACACCCATGCCAAGTATGCCGATGTTATTAATGACAATCTCTGGGAGCTGCATGATGTCGTCACCAAGACATTTATCGGGGAACGGATTGAGTCGGCAAATACAAGCTCGATGAACTGGAAATCATTCGTGAATCCGGGCGATATTTCAACCCTGACCAAGTCACCGGAGAGCCTCTCACCGACTGAGTTATTTCAGCATGTACGTTTTCTGCGTGCCACGGGTCAGGAGGCAGATGCCTATGCACTGGCTTTGTGGCGCAAGATGGGGGGAGCATTGACAACCATTGCGATGTTGCTGTTTTCCATACCCTTTGTTCTCGGCTCGGCGCGCACAGGTTTGGGTAAAAAAGTAGTGCTCGCTGCCTTGCTGGGTGTGGGTGTCTATCTGTTTGATCAGGTGATCGCAAATGCTGGTTTGCTGTTGCATCTCAACCCGTTACTGACCGCGCTTCTCCCTGGATTGGCGCTGATTACCTTGGCCAGCCTCTGGCTGCGGCGCGTCTTTTAGAGTATCTCCGCATAAACTCTACATGGTTACAATGGTAGTCTGGTCATGCTCTATTCGCTGTTCTGATATCTGTTTTCCACCGTTATTTTGCCCTATGGTTGTCAATTGGCTGTCAATTGGCTGGTATGCTTGGCGCAGTCATGGTATTTTACGGCGGCATTTGTAGGGAACGTTTCTGGCCGGGATGAAGAGAAGCTGGCTGTCCGGATTTTTAGCCTTGTACTGGTTGGGATAGATGGTAGAACAGTCGCAGATTGATAGATTGGGGATGGGGACAGCCAAGGTAGGACTGCTTCTGAATCCTCTCAGTGGACGTATCCGCAAGCGTATCGATGTGATAAGACCTATGCTGGCTGCGATTCCTGGTGCGATCTGCCGGGAAGTAACAAACACGTTCGAGATAGATGCATCGGTGGATGCTCTTCTGCAAGCCGATATCGATTTGCTGATAATCATTGGTGGGGATGGTACGGTGCAGGCGGTATTGACTCATCTGTTCACAACACGGTCCAAAAAATGGCCAGTTCTGACCATTGTTCCGGGCGGTACCACTAATATGACTGCACTGGACCTGGGGATACACGACAAACCTGAAGTCATCTTGCGGCAGTTAAGTAACTGTCTATCGAAACAGTTTACACCCGTATTGTTGCGCCGCCCGGTATTATGTATTGAGCAGCCTGGCACCGCCAGGATTTATGGCATGTTCTTCGGCGTCGGTCTTATTGCCCATGCTGTGATATTCTCCCGCAGCAAGGTTAAACGGCTAGGTATCACTGGAGAAATCTATTCAGGCATCATCATGCTGGGCTATCTTGCCGGCATAATTCTTGGACGTCGGCATGGGCCATGGGCACCAATTCAGATGTCAATTATCGAGGCGAGTGGAAAAGTTCGCAATGGAACCTATCTGTTTCTTTTCGTCAGCGCGCTTGACCGTCTACTGTTTAGCATGCGCCCCTATTGGGGGCAGGAGCAGGAGCCGCTGCATGTTACCTTTGTTGAGCAGCAGCAGAAACACCCTTGGCGCGCGTTATGGCTGCTACTTTCAGGTCATAGCGAAGCCATCATGGAACAAGACGGCTATCACAGCCACAATACCAGCGTACTGGAGCTGCTAATGGATGATGACTATATCATCGATGGTGAATTTCACCGGGCAACAAGTCAGGATGGGCCGCTACGTATCTCGGTAGCCGGGCCGGCTACCTTTCTGGTGCCTGGCAGCGTAAATGTAGACTCGCAACAATGACGAGTCACGCATCGATATCAGGCCGACAACTTCCGGACGGGCTAATTTCCGAGATGGCGTCTCTGAGCTCCAGGGCGGTACCAGCGGATTTTTCAGTCCTGGTCGAAGAGCTGAAGTCACGGTTTGGAACGTCGCTGGATGCCGTGATTCTCTATGGGTCGTGCCTGCGTTCGCAGGATGCTGCTGATGGGGTCGTGGATTTTTACGTGGTGGTGGATAGCTACAGCCATGCTTACCCGGAACACTATTTGCGCTATCTTAATGCATGGCTGGCACCGAACGTATTTTATCTGGAGGTATCCGGGCAGGAAAAGAAATTTCGTGCCAAATACGCAGTGGTTTCAATGGCGGATTTTGAACATGGAACCCGTTACTGGTTTCATCCTTATCTCTGGGCGCGCTTTGCTCAACCTACTCGGCTGTTGTATGTGCGCGATGAAATTACCTGCCAGCGTGTTTGCCACGCGCTAGCCCATGCAGTGGTGACATTTCTTGAGTCCAGCATTCCAGCGTTGGGTTCATGCGTGGTGAATGCAGAAGAAATCTGGGCCAGAGGTTTGGCTCTGACCTATGCGGCAGAACTCAGAGCTGAGCGGGAAACACGGGCGCGCCAACTCACCCAGCTTAACCTGGATGACTACACGCGGTTGACAGCACAGGCTGCATCAGTGCTGACGGGAAAGCTGGAGGTTTTACCGGATGGTAATTACCGCTGCCTGGCTGATGCGGCGGAGCAACGCCGTTCACTGTGGCATTGGCGATTACGCCGCTGGCAGGGACGAATTCTGTCGGTACTGCGACTGACGAAGGCGGCGTTCACCTTTCGCGATTGTGTAAGTTATGCTGCCTGGAAGATCGAACGCCACACCGGAGTGCATGTTGAGGTTACCCCCATGCTGCGACGCCATCCCGTGCTGTGGGGCTATAAAGTTTTCTGGCAATTGTTGCGGCGCGGTGTGCTGCGTTGACACCTATCTCACGGGATACAATCCGCTCTTCCTGATACTGCAACATTCAGGCAAGCAATGAACTCAAATCAACTACCGTTTCTACCTGTGGCGGGAAGGGGTTATCATCTCCGGCGCGTACCCTACCCAGAAATTCAACACCGTTCAACTGTGCGCTCTGATAATCAATCAGTGCGTCACCGATCATCAGCACGCGCTCGGGGGTAAGGGCGTGGATTGACAGGATGTCGGCGATCAATGCC
Organism: Nitrosomonadales bacterium; assembly: GCA_009886095.1. Lineage (GTDB taxonomy): Bacteria > Pseudomonadota > Gammaproteobacteria > Burkholderiales > Nitrosomonadaceae > VFJL01. The sequence continues at coordinate 13,812 of VFJL01000027.1, forward strand.
TGTTTTGATGCGGGGGAACCATGCACTCCGGTAAAGTAGGGTGCCAGACCGCGCCGCGTGACAATGGCATTCAGTTCTGTTTCTGGTGTACCGGAAGCGACGAACAATGGTATGCGCGCTGCTTGTTGACGGATAAATTCGTCAGCGCCAGGTACCGCTTGGCTGGCTATGACAGCTTCGACCACCCGCTCGGAAAATTGCCGGTCCAGTTCCTTCTCTTCATCTTGCGTCAGCGGTGGCCGACCCAGCAGGTGTTGCTGAAAGTAGCGAAATTTCTGATAACGCGACATGCCGCCGTGCAGCCTATGATACTGCACCACTGCCGTTACTACCGTTTCGCCATGAGGGCGGTAGAGATCAGCAAAGGCTTGTGTCTTGATATCTCCGGACTCGACCACCACTCCGTCAAAGTCGAAGATGATGGCTTGCCAGCTTGCCGTTCTCATGCCCGGTTGTCGGATACCGCCGGCGTAGCATCATCGTATTCGCTGGAGTGATGCAAGGCCGTATGAATATCCCTGAGGCAATCGAGCAGACCCTGACCCAGATCAACGTGCTCGTTGAGCATCAGTTTCCGGCCAATACGCGGTTGAAACGCATAGGGTGTTATCTCGTAATGGTGTACCGCATTGGCCTCGTCAAAATGCAGCTCCACCTGCCACGGCATGATTTCCGAGATCATGGTCATGACGTCTTTGATGCGTAACCGTTCTTGTCCGGTCAGGATCAGATGGCGGTTGGCAAACTCGGGAGCCAACACCTGCACGCTCATACGCGCTGCGTCCTCGACGTGAATGTACTCGCGGATCGCTTCACCACTCCCCTGATAAGTGATCGAATGCCGTTCCACCGCTTCGTGCAGCATCCGGTAGATGCCATTGCGGGTATCGGCACGCCTGCCGTACAGAGAACCATAGCGCAAAATACTGTAGTCCAGCCCGTAACGTTCATGATAAGTTTCAATAAAGCGCTCTGCTGCCTGCTTACTGGCACGGTAGAATGAGCCGGACTCGGAGTAGACGTAGATGGTACTGGCAAAGACGAAACGGCGAGCGCCGGCAAGACGGGCTGCTTCCAGTACGTGCATATTGCCCAGAACGTTGATTGTTGCAGTAGCCAGCGGGTTATTGTGGGCTTCATCAATATCGGCGATAGCAGCAAAATTGTAGACGACTGTGGCACCGCGGGCCGCTTCCGTCACCTGATCGAGGTTCATAATGTCACCGATGATCATCTCCTGATCGGGACTGCGGTAGGGTGACGGACAACGATCAAACAAGCGCACCCGGTAGCCGGCAGCCGACAGTGCATCCGCCACATGACTGCCAAGAAAACCGCTGGCACCAAACACAATAGCAATTTTGTCAGAGACCATTATTTATTCATTCTCCATTAAACCTGCTTTGATCAACCCCTGCAGCAGATTCTCTGCAGCCTCTATTTCCATACGTTGGCGCGACTCTCTGGCAAGAGAGCCGATGTGAGAGGTCACAATTATATTGTCATGTTGGAGTAATGGACCGCGATATGGTTCCTGCTCGAAAACATCGAGCGCGGCCATGCCCAGCTTTCCAGAAGTCAGCGCCTCGCCCAACGCGGCCTCGTCGATAAGGCCACCGCGAGCAGCGTTGATTACCACGGCTCCCGGCTTCATGCGCGCAAACGCTGCGGCATCCAACAGATGGTGAGTGCCGGGGCCGTAGGGCAGGTGCAGGCTGATGACATTTGCTTCTGTCAACAACTTTTCCAGCGGCAGCAATGCTACTCCGTCCAATGACTGATTTATGTAAGGATCATACGCCACAACTTCAGCGCCGAAGGCTTGGCACAAACGGGCAACACGTCGACCGATGTGTCCCAAGCCAACGATCCCCACCAATTGGGCGGCAAGCAGTTGACCCTGCATCCGCGGCCATTCCCCTGCGCGCAGTCGCTGGTCGGTCTGGCATATCCGTCTCAGCGCGGCCAACATCAAACCCAGCGTGAGTTCGGCGACCGCCTGGGAGGGGGCCTCCGGTGTGTTGGAGACAGCAATGTTGTACCGCTGCGCCGCCGCCAGATCAACACTGTCCAGACCGGCACCGCAGCGTGATACCACTCGCAGGTTGTTGGCGGATGCAAACACGCGCTCGGTCAGAGGCTCTATGCCGGCGATCATGCCGACAGTATCTGTACCCAATAATCCGGTGACCTCCTCCTCTGTGAGTTTTCGCCCTTGGCCGTTACTGACAATATGCATTCCCGCTTTTACCAAACGCTGGAGCGGGGGATTGTTGTCCACGTCAAACGAGGAAGTGGAAATAACAAGCTTACTCACAGGCCTGCCCTTATGTTTTGCATATGGCTACGGCAGAGTGAGTCGAGGATACGGATATCCAGGCCATAGCCAAGAAAGTTGAAACCAGCCGCAATGCGCCGCTGCAACTCTTCCTGATTCGGCTCGATTACATGAATACCTCCCGGCTTGCCAGAACGCTGTCCAGCTTCCAGCACTTGCGCTATCGCGGATTGCACTTCCGGGTGATCGAGTTCGCCGGGCCGTCCCATGGAGCCAGATAAATCGTAAGGACCGATGATATAGGCATCAATCCCGTCAACAGCGAGAATCTCATCAATGGCATTGACCGCATCCACATGCTCGATCATGGCAACAATGACAGCATTGTCCTCCAGCCACTTCCGGTACTGCTGGAACCGCGCGCCATAACCTTGGGCGCGGGCCAGACCGACCCCGCGCTGTCCCCGAGGCGGATAGTAAACTCCTTGCACCGCTGCCTTGGCATCAGCAGCTGACTTGACCATAGGCACCATGACACCGGTTGCCCCGGCATCCATGACCCGTTTGATCTGATCAGGATGGTTCGAAGTCAGTCGCACAATGGCAGGACACTGTTGCCCGTCAAGCACCTGAATCAGGATCTGAATTTCACTCAACTCCAGGACGCTGTGCTCCATATCCAGCACCAGCCAGTCAAACCCGGCGGCGGCCATGATCTCGGCTATCGCCGGGTGCCCCAGCGTGATCCACGAACCAATGGTCAACTCACCCTGGGATAACTTTAATTTCAATTGCATAAATATTCCTTAAAAAAGGCCACCAAAATGAGCCCGTCACAGACAGTACCCGGTTTCAATAGGAGGCGAGCAGGGGATCAGTTGCCATTAGTCTGGCCACACGTGCCAGATCGGCCTCGGTGTCCACTGCCTGGGTGTCAAACTCGGTTTCCACCATTTTTACCCGGTAGCCATGTTCCAGCAGTCGCAGCATGTCCACCGATTCGAGCCGTTCCAGCGGCGTCGACGGCAAGCGGGTGTAGTCAAACAAGGTGGCACGCCGGAACGGGATGATGCATACCTGTTTGTAGGCCAAGGTTTGCGCGAAACCTGATTTGGCCAGAGTTGGAATCGGTTGCCGTGACATATAGAGTGCATCGCCTTGTTGATTCATTACCACTTTAATGGTGTTGACATCGTAGAAATCAACTTCGTTTTCGATGCGGCGTACTAGATTTACACAACCCAGCTGCGGATCATCCCGGAATGGTGCCACTGCAGCATCGATCATCTCTGGACGCGTCATCGGTTCGTCGCCTTGCACCATGACAATGAGCTCCGCATCAATCCCGGCGACTGCTTCGGCAACGCGATCACTGGCCCGCTCATGGGTATCAGCGGTCATGATCACAGCAGCGCCGAAACTCTGCGCTGCCTGACGAATCTCCTCATCGCAAGTGGCAATATAAGTGGCGTCGAGCGCATTGCTCAGGGTAACGCGCTTGTAGATATGTTCCAGCATGGTACGCCCCAGCAACTTTGCGAGCGGTTTGCCCGGGAAACGCGATGAGCCCATGCGTGCCGGTATCACAGCAATTGTTTTCATTGGTAATTTAGGTTTATTGGTGTTTATCGGTCGATTTATGTCCTGTCTCTGATTATTAGCTATTCGATCCAATAATAGAGCTCAGGAATACTTATTCCGAGGATGGATTTACTCCCCGGCTGCTATCCTACCACCAGCAGGGATTCTCTGCGAGAAACTGAAACGGCTTATTTTATTCGGCGGTTCCCTTACCCGTCACTGCGCGGCCGTAGAGCGGTGCTAGACTTGTGGCTATGCTGGTAACTGAACCCCTCCCAGTGTACAATGGCGCGCGCTTTCACTACCTGAGCTTAGCTCTGAAATATTCAATGAAATGATTGATATGTTGCTCGTCCTCAATTCCCCAAGGGTATGAAAGCTCTCTTTTTTCTTCGTCACTATAACGACGTAGATCACATTACCCCGGTCATCTCCAAATGGGTCGATTCTGGCCATAGCTGCGATGTCGTTCTGATCGGCTTCGAATATTTCCGCAATGATTTCCGCATCGAATTTCTGAAGAAACTGCCGGGCGTGCGAGTAGCGCATATCCAGGAGTTGTTGCCGTTGTCGGAGTTCATCAGATGGCGGATGCAGATGCTGCTGTTGATCCGTGGTTTGCGGCTCCCGCTCTTGGGGCCGATTGTCAACGCAATAGCTCAAATTTACGATGCCAAACGGCGCGAGCCAACTTGGCGTCGCACTACTCAGTACTTGCTGACACGTACTTTCGAGGGGGCTGACGGAGGTGTTGTGGCGTTTGACTGGGTTGAGAGAAACTCGACCATCAGCGTGGAGTGGGTTGAGATCGTGGTGTCGATGGCACACGCCATGGGTCTCGGCATCGTGTCACTGCCGCATGGTGATAGCCCCCATGCCAGTCAACTAATACGGCGTAATGAGTTGCAACTCGGGCCGGATGCGCTGTTTTCCGCTGGGCGCATGTTTGACAAACTGGTGGTACCGAATGAATTATGCGCTGGGCGCTTCCGCCCGTTCATGGACAATCAGAAAATCGCCGTGCTGGGTTCGCCGCGCTATTGCGATGAATGGCTGACCAAGCTCGCCACGTTATTGCCACCCTCACCGTTGAGCCGTTCCGATAGTCGGCTCAAGGTGCTGATGTTTCTGAGAAAGAGTAATTTCACGACATTCTGGGAGGAAGTTGGTTATGTGGTGCAGTTGATCGCCTCTTTCCCTGGCGTGGAACTGATGATCAAACCACATACCCGCGGCGGCTGGCAGCAAACCTTGACCAGGGACTCCTCGTTGCGGCGCCTGCCGAACGTGAGCGTGGCGGGCGGTGGCATTCATTCTGCCCATTTGTTGGAATGGGCAGATGTCATTGTCGACCTTGCTACTTCAGTTTCGTTTGAGGCAGTCAAGGAGGGCAAACCGGTACTCGCGGCTGACTATCTGATTGCAGGACGTTCCACGGTGGCTCATTACATGCCCGAGACAGAGCTGCGTTGCCGGGATGACGTGTACGAAAAGATTGACGGCTTTCTTCGCAACGGCTGTGATTCCTTCTATATCGAGGAACATCGGCAGCGCTTTATCGACGAAATGCTCCATGTCGGAGGCCCCGATGTATTGCCGCGTTTTGTGGCTTTACTCGAGTCACAGGTAAAGACAAAACCCGTAGCAGACCAGGTCCAGCAAAGGGATCGTATCCCGGTTGAAGAACCAACGGAAGGTGCGGAGCAGACCGCAGCGCTTCCGGAAATTCAGAGCTCCGGGCAAACTCAGTTACCAACTGAGTTACCAACTGGATTGCCAGTTGAGTCACCTGCCAGGTTACCAGCCGAAATAAATACGTCGGCAATACCTTCCGTTGACGTGGTGATCCCGGTCTACAACGCGCCCGCGCTGACGCGACGCTGCATTGATTCCATCGTTGCCTGTCTCGGCCAATCGATAAGATACATCTATGTTCAGGATGACGCCTCCGACATCGAGACGCGCGAGATGCTTGACCAGTTGCCATATGAATGCGTGCGCGTCTATCATGCGCCGCAGAATCAGGGTTTCGGCTTGTCGGTGAATGAGGCGATTAGCCGCTCCGATGCGTCCTACGTGCTGGTACTCAATTCGGATACCGAAGCAAGCGAGGACTTTCTGCCGCCATTGTG
>VFJL01000053.1 GCA_009886095.1 Nitrosomonadales bacterium
GGCTATAACCAGCTCAGCAACCCGCTTGGCTTTCTCTTCATCGGCTATAACCAGCTCAGCAACCCGCTTGGCTTTCTCTTCATCGGCTATAACCAGCTCAGCAACCCGTTCATTAAGCCGCTTAGCATTCTCTCGCTGTTGTTCTACTTGCTGACGCTGGGTGATGTCCAGCACCGATAGTTGGCATTCCTGCCCGGTTCCGGAGATGACGCCCTCAATGTGTACGTAGCAAAGAGGATGCTCTTTTAGCGACAGAGTCACTTCGCAGCTTTCCTTGACGCGACTCGTAAAGATCTTCTGCAGGAAGGCAGCGAAGGTGCCACGATCACTCGTGGATACGAACAGGCTAAAGGGCCGATTCAGCAGATGAGAGCGATCGATACCGAGTAACTCTGCTCCACTCAAGTTCAATTTCAGGATCATCCCCTTGCGGTCAAGGCTGCAGTAACCTGTCGGGGAGAAGTCATAAAGATCGGTGTATTGCGCAGCGATTGATTCTGCATCGGCATATGCCTGCTGGAGCGCCTCGTTCTGCATTTCCAATTCGATCTGGTGCACCTTCAGTTCGTGGATAAGCTGCGCTGCTTCCGTCTCGGTCAGGTGTGTGATGTCTGCTGTAGTCGAGCGCGACAACCGATTTTCGGCGCGGCGGCGCAGCGTGGTGGCATCATCGACGGGTGAGCCCTGTTCCTTCTTCACGGTACCTTGCCTTGCCTGTCTGCAGGCGCTGTGCTGCTGTTTGATTCCGGTTCCACACCAAAGTCCAGCTTGATCTGATGTGCCGGCAGTTCGTGGAAAGTCCCTGCTTTTGTCTGATGTGCTCGCAGCAACCGTTCTTCGGCGCGGCGGCGTACGGCGGCAGCCACATCGCCGGCAGGCCTCGGTGGTGCATTTGAATCGAAAAAACAAGTCCGGTTACGGCCTTCTTGTTTGGCTTGATACATTGCCAAATCTGCATGAATGAGAAGGTCATTCTGGCCAATTTCGTGATCAAGAAACATTTCCATCCCGATGCTTGATGTGCAAAGGTGCTCAATAATGGTTTCCGTTTCGTTTTCTTGCTGGTTTTTCAGTACATAGGGCCGAGCCAGAGCGACGCGAATCTTTTCGGCGATGATACTGACTTCCTCGATTGATTTGGTTTTATCGATATTCACCTCGCTTAATAACACCACGAATTCATCACCACCGAAACGCGAGACAGTATCCACCTTGCGTACGCAGTTTCTAATCCGGCGCGCCACTTCCACCAGCAGTAAGTCACCTACTATATGCCCATACTTATCGTTGAGCGGTTTGAAGTTATCCAGGTCGAGAAATATCAGTGCACAGTAGCGGCCACTGCGTTTGCTGGCAGCCATGGCTTGAGCCAGCCGGTCTCCGAGCAGGTGACGATTGGGCAGCCCGGTAAGTGCATCGTAAAAGGCAAGCTGACGAATTTTTTCCTGGTCCTGTTTGTGCGCGGTGATGTCATGGGACACGAGGATCATATGCAGCGTCTGATCCTGGCTACCCCCGATCAATCCTCCATGTGATTCTACGTGGCGGATGCTGCCGTCTGCCAGTACGAAGCGAAATTCGATCTGCAGGTCAAAGCCCGATCGCGCGGCATCCCTGAAAATCCGCATGACATATTTTTGATCGCTCGGGTGTATATGGGTGAAGAAGTTTGTGTCTTTAGCATCGCCAAAAAATCTGATGTATGCAGGGTTGCTATAAATCCGCCGTCCTTCCAGATCCAGCACCGCGATGAAGTCGTCAATATTCTCGGTGATCAAGCGGAAAAACTCTTCCTGCTTACATGCTATCTGTTCCACCTGTTTGCGCCAGGTGATGTCGACCAGCACAACGCGCACCACCAGTACCTTGCCCTCTTTTGCCAGGCGCAGGCAATCCAGTTGCACAGTGACGCCAGACCCGTCGCCACGCTTGAAAGCCAGTTCGCAAACCAGTTTCTTATCGTGTTTTAATACGTCCGGAAAATGTCGGCGCCAGAGATTCTTGTCTTCGGGTGCAACGAAACGGGCAAGACGTTTCCGCAGCAATTTGTCGCGCTCCACTCCAAGCAGTGCGGCACCGGCAAGATTGATTTCAGAGATCAGTCCTTTATCGGTGAGGGTGAGATAACCGACCGGAGCGGAGTCATAAAAATCGACGTAATGGTTGTGTGATTCTTCCAGCAATATTTGAGACCGCCGCAACTCTTTGTCTCGCATCTCCAGCTCGTCTTGGCAAACCTGGAGTTCGTGCAGCAACTCCTTAACGGTGCGGGATGGTGCTGCCGCAGGCGAGACGCGTGCAAATTTTGCCCCGGCTTTCGCATGTGGCAGGTTCTGCTCATCCAGTTCTCTGGATTGGTCCGGTTTCTTGCTTATGATACTCACTCCCCCGCATGAGCGGAATTGGTTCCAATCTGGTTCATCAGTGACACTTCGTTTGCTTTCCTCACTCGCACCTGGTCGTGCTATTCGCCCAGAAGGAAGTCCTCTTGAGGGACGTGCTGTCTGAGGCGTCCGTTCTTTATCGTCCCGCTTCACTTTCGAGCTGGAATTGGAGTAACCGTCAGCGATAACTGCGTGTATATCAGCTAAATTTTAAATGTTCAATCCCCGAACTCAGGTCTCGATCCTTAGCTTCCGCCCCTTGAAGTTTGATTTGCAAGCGTAGTTCATTTATGGAGTCGGCGTTTCTCAAGGCATCTTCGTAGCTGATCTTGCCAGCTTCATATAGTTCAAATAGCGCCATGTCAAAGGTTTGCATACCCAGTTCGCGGGATCGGGTCATGATTTCCTTGATCTCGTGAACCGCACCCTTGAAGATCAGGTCGGAGATCAGCGGGGAATTAAGCATAACCTCAATTGCCGCTACTCGGCCACTGCTTTGCTTCAGCGGGATCAGTCGCTGCGCAATCACCGCTTTCAAATTCAACGACAGGTCCATTAGCAGCTGTGCCCTGCGTTCTTCCGGAAAGAAATTGATGATGCGGTCGAGTGCCTGGTTGGCGTTGTTGGCATGCAGCGTACCCATGCATAAGTGGCCGGTTTCAGCGAAGGCGATAGCGTGTTCCATGGTCTCGCGCTCACGGATTTCGCCGATCAGGATTACATCCGGCGCCTGGCGCAGGGTATTTTTCAGCGCCGCCTCCCACGAATCGGTATCCACCCCTATTTCACGCTGGGTTACTATGCAGTTGATATGCTCATGCACGAACTCCACCGGATCTTCGATGGTAATGATATGACCGTGGCTATTCTTGTTGCGATAGCCGAGCATCGCCGCTTGTGAAGTGGATTTGCCGGAGCCGGTGCCGCCGACAAAAATTACCAGGCCGCGTTTGCTCATCACTACGTCTTTCAATATCGGCGGCAACCCCAGAGTGTCAAATTCCGGAATCGTAGTGGTGATGGTACGCAGCACGAAACCAACCCGCTGTTGCTGGATGAAAGCGCTGACGCGGAAGCGCCCGATGCCAGGCGGATGGATGGCGAAGTTGCATTCCCTGGTGGCTGCAAATTCTGCTGCCTGCTTGTCGTTCATGATAGCGCGCGCCAGTTCTGCGGTATGCTGTGGTGTCAACGGTTGGCTGGATACCGGCGCCAACTCCCCATCCACCTTGAAGGCAGGAGGGAAACCGGCGGTAATGAACACATCCGAAGCTTTTTTGCTGAGCATCAGGCGCAGCAAGTCGAATATGAATTTTGCCGCCCGATTTGTTACCTGATCCGTCGTCTGCTCTTGTTCCATGTGTGCCCCTTGCATTCCTCAACTGCGGTTGGAGAACATCATACTGGAAAATTGTCCTTGTTCATGGCTCTGGTGCGAGCTTCCCCACTGGAAATAATATTACGTTTCACCATATCTGTCAGATTCTGATCCAGCGTCTGCATGCCTATGCTCTGATTGGTCTGGATAGTCGAGTACATTTGTGCGACTTTCGCTTCGCGGATCAAATTGCGGATCGCCGGAGTGCCGATCATAATCTCATGCGCTGCAACCCGACCGGTGCCATCTTTGGTTTTAAGCAGCGTCTGCGAAATTACCGCACGCAGGGATTCTGACAACATTGCACGCACCATTTCTTTTTCATCTGCCGGGAATACATCTATGATGCGGTCGATGGTTTTGGCGGCGGAACTGGTATGCAGTGTGCCAAATACCAAGTGGCCGGTTTCCGCTGCGGTCATGGCTAGACGAATAGTTTCCAGATCGCGCATCTCACCCACCAGAATGATATCCGGGTCTTCACGCAGCGCCGAACGCAATGCATTGGAGAAGCTCAGGCTATCACGCCCGATTTCACGCTGATTGATGAGGCACTTCTTGCTTTCGTGGACGAATTCAATCGGATCTTCGAGTGTTAAAATATGGCCGTATTGACTCTCGTTAATGGCGTTAATCATTGCCGCCAGGGTGGTGGACTTGCCGGAGCCGGTAGGGCCGGTTACCAGCACCACACCGTTTGGCTGCTTGACGATTTCAGAAAAAATCTTCGGCGCGTTCAGATCTTCCAGGCTCGATATTTTTGACGGAATGGTCCGCATTACCGCAGCGGCGCCATGCTGGGTGTTGAACGCATTTACCCGGAAGCGCGCCAGATTGGGCACCGCGAAAGAAAAATCGCACTCCAGATTTTCCTCGTAGAATTTGCGCTGGTTGTCCTTCATGATGTCATACACCATGTCATGCACATCCTTGTGCTCCATCACCGGCAAGTTGATACGCTTGATTTCGCCATGCACACGGAGCATCGGCGGCATGCCCGAAGACAAATGCAAATCGGATGCTTTATTCTTGACCACGAAAGCGAGTAGCTCTACTATATTCATCAGAATACTCCGTCAGATGTAAATCAATTCAGGAACGTGGGACAACCGCGCAAATTATGACAACGATAGTCTCAAGCATAGCCCCAAGCTTGCAAGCCGTAAATGCCCGTGTTGCCAGAGTTGCACAATCTGTTGGCCGGCAACCGGACGAAATCACGCTGCTGGCGGCAAGCAAAACCAATCCAGCCGAGCGAGTGCGGGAAGCCTGGCTAGCCGGACAAACTATTTTTGGCGAGAATTATCTGCAGGAAGCACTGGTAAAAATATCCGCTCTTGCCGATTTGCCAATTGAATGGCATTTCATTGGCCCGATACAAAGCAACAAGACAAAACGCATCGCAGAGAATTTTGCCTGGGTTCACAGTGTTGACAGAGAAAAAATTGCTGACCGTTTGTCGAAGGACAGATCCGAATCGCTGCCACCACTGCAAGTCTGCCTGCAGGTAAACGTGAGCGGGGAAGATAACAAGAGTGGTGTGGCACCTGAAGAAGTGGCCAGTCTGGCGGCTCATATCGTTCGCCTGCCCCGCCTGAAATTGCGCGGATTGATGGCTGTCCCCGAGCTCACTACTGCCACGGCTTTGCAACGCGATCAGTTTCACATGCTGCGGGAACTGTTTGATCAGCTTATGCGGGATGGATATGAACTCGATACCCTCTCCATGGGGATGTCGGAAGATATGGATATTGCCATTGCCGAAGGCGCGACCATGGTGCGCGTGGGCACGGCAATTTTCGGGCCAAGGCGTTACCTTATACCAGAGGAGCTTGCTGCTTTGGCTGCCCTTGCGGCCCGGTGAGTGCAAGATACTTGTCTTGCAACTGCTCTTTAGTTTCGATGATGTCCGGGTTGATGATGATGCAGTCTACCGGACATACTTCAATGCATTGCGGTGTGTTGTAATGCCCCACGCACTCGGTGCATAGAGCGGAGTTGATGACGTAGATTTCCACACCTTGCGAAATCGCATCGTTGGGACACTCCGGCTCGCACACGTCGCAGTTGATACATTCGTCGGTAATTATCAGAGCCAATCGGTTTCTCTATCTGAAATTATCCCCTGGCTTTGCTGCGAAGCTGTACAGCAACCAGGGGGTGAACAAATTTATCGGCATCACCACCCAGCAGGGCGATTTCCCGCACGATAGTGGCAGAAACAAACATGTACTGTTCCGATGGGGTCATGAACATGGTTTCAACATCGGGATACATGCTGCGGTTCATGCCCGCCATCTGAAATTCGTATTCAAAATCGGAAACTGCACGTAATCCGCGCAATATTATTCTGGCATCCTGCTGTTGCAGGAACTCCATCAACAAGCCAGAAAATGCTATTACCTCGACATTGGGGCAATCTATCAGTACCTGCTGTGCCATTTTTACCCGCTCATCCAGGGTAAAAAATGGTTTCTTGCCGCTACTCGCTGCTATCGCCACTACCACCCGGCCGAACAGACGCGCGGCGCGCCGGATCAAATCCTCGTGACCGCGCGTGATAGGATCGAAAGTGCCGGGATAGATAGCTTTATTCATTTGGGCGCCTCCAGTTTTAGCAGTTGGTAGTTTACCTTGCCTGCCCGTCCGCTACGCCAGACTTGCCAACCGGCATCCGGTGCCGGGAGATTCTCACTTTCCATATAGATCAGGCCATTTTTGGCAAGATGTGGTGGGAGCAGAGGCAGCAACTCTGGCAATAGTTCCAGCCGGTAAGGCGGATCGAGAAAAATTACGTCAAACTCCCGCCAATCGGAAGCAATGAATTTTAGCGCATCCATCGCCACCAGTTCTATTTGTTCCGCCCCGAGTTTTTGCGAACTGGTTTGTAGCGCCTTAAATATTTTGGGATCAGATTCTACCATCACTACCCGTGTTGCCTGGCGGGATGCGGCCTCAAAGCCCAGTACCCCGCTACCTGCAAACAGGTCCAGGCAGGTTTTTCCGCTCAAATCCTGCCCCAGCCAATTGAATAAGGTCTCGCGTACCCGATCAGGCGTAGGGCGCAAATCCGGGCTACCAGGAAAAGCAATGATGCGGCTGCGCCACTTGCCGCCGATGATACGAACTTTGTTTTGAATCAAGAAAACCCCAGTGCAGGATGTTAAAGCTTAAACCGCAGAGGACGCAGAGGACGCGGAGGAAAAACAAAAGCAAAGCAAAAGCAAAAGACAGGATCTATGGATTATCTTTTATTTTTTGTTTTGTCTGATTCTGAATTCCTCAGCGTCCTCCGCGTCCTCTGCGGTGAATGGCTTTGTTATTTCTCTTCCACTGCCCCTACCACCACCGTCACCATTCCTTCCGGTTTGATTCGGCGCTGGAAAGTCTCTTTGACCTGCGCGATGGTTACTTTATCTATCGCTTTCACGTAGTCATCCAGATAGGTGAGAGGCAGATTGTAGAAGCCAATCATAGCAAGGTGATCCACGATTTTCTTGTTGCTGTCCAAGCGCAGCGGGAAGCCACCAATAATGTTTTGCTTGGCTGCGAGCAGTTCTTTTTTCGTCGGGCCACTGGCAATGAAATCGACCAGTACCTGTTGCGTTAGCCGGAGCGCGTCTTCGGACTGCTCCTTCCTGGTTTGCAGACCGATCTCGAATGGACCTTCATACTTGAGCGGAGAAAAGCTGCTGTAAACGCTGTAGGCCAGCCCGCGGTTCTGACGAATTTCCTGCATCAGGCGCGAAACAAACCCGCCGCCGCCAAGTATGTAGTTGCCAACGACCAGCGGAAAAAAATCAGGATCATCGCGCCGCAACCCTGGGTAGGCTAGCAGGATATGGCTTTGGCTCGCAGGATGGGCGATTCTTCTGGTCTCTGCCACGGGTATCGTCACCAGGGGCAACGTGACATCCGGTTTGCCTTGTGGCAGATCCCGGGTCAGGGTTTCAGCGATGACAACTGCTTCGGCATGGCTCACATCACCCATGATCGACACCACCGCACCAGCGGCGAGATAGCGGGATTGATAGAAGTTCATTAGATCCTTGTGGTGCAATAGCTCCAGGCTGGTGATCTCACCCGAGCCGCGCAACCCATAGGGATGGTTGCCGTAAAGCATTTTCCTTAATGTGCGGCTGGCGATGTAGTCCGGTTTGGTGTCGGCCTCTTTCAGTCCGGCGATCACTCGCGCCCGTTCCCGCTCCAGCACATCTTCAGGAAACTCGGGGTGCTGTATGACGCGGGCAAGTATATCCAACGCCTGTTTGCGCTCACGCTCACTGCTCAGGGTTCGTAGCGTAACGCCCGCACGATCCTGATCGAAGCGCCCCCCCAGCTCTGCGCCGACATCGGCCAGCGCCTTGGCAATCTGGTCTTCGGACAGACCTCTCGAGCCCAGGTCGAGCAGTTTCAGAGTCAGGCTGGCGCGACCCGAGGTTTCCGGTGTATCGGTGCTGCTGCCGGCATCAAAATCTACGCTGATATCGAGTATCGGCAAATCGCGGTTTTCGACAAAATATACCCAAGTACCAGAGGATGTCTGCCAGAGCTGGATTGGCAGAGTAGCGAGCGCCCACTGGGAGCAAGTAGTCAGGAATAGAATGAATAATAAACGTATCGCTTGCATCGACAACCTCTCTAAAGGATTCTTGCTGAATTTCAGGTTTCCAGGTTCCAAATCAAACCGTCAGTTATTGTTTGCCTGGGAAAAACAGGAACAGATTTCCAGGCCCGGCTTCAGCAGCTTAATGCCGCAACCCCTTGGGCGCAGTAGTAGGGAATTTTTGTTCCAGTGGTTGTGGATCGAGCACTGCCACGGTCAGGCTGTCATCCCGCACATATTTTCTTGCCACGTCGCGCACCTGTTCGGTGGTGACGGCCTGCAGTTTTTTCACCATCGTATCCGCATCACGGTAAGACAGTCCGACACTTTCCAGTTGACCAATCTGCATCGCCTGATAAAACATCGAGTCGAGCTTGAATACGTGACTGGCTACCACCTGTGCCTTGACGCGTGCAAGCTCCTCTTCGGTTACGCCGTCAAGCAGGAGCTTTTCCATTTCGCTGCGCAAGGCAGCTTCCAGTTCCGCTGTGGTTTTTCCCTCACTGGGGGTGCCGTAGAGATAGAACATGCCGGGGCCGCGCGCAGTGGAGTCGTAGCCTGCACCTGCCGAAGTGGCAATGCGACGTTCGCGCACCAGCTCCTTGTTGAGCCGTGCGGATTCGTTGCCATCCAGCACTCCCACCAGCATTTCCAGCGCATAGGGTTCCCAGTCAGCGCTGGCGTCGCGCAACACCGGCGCATGGTAGCCCATTGCCAGATAAGGCAGCTTTGCCGGTGCTTTAACCGTCAGCCGCTTGACTCCGAGTTGCACTGGCTCAACCTGCGGTTTGCGCAAAGTCAAAGGCACCAACGGACGCGGCTTAGTCTCGCCATAATATTTTTGTGCCAGGGCAAGTACTTCCTTCGGATCGACATCACCCACCACTACCAGGACAGCATTGTTGGGCGCGTACCAACGGTCATACCATTCCTTTGCATCATGCACACTCATGTTCTCCAGATCATTCATCCAGCCGATGATCGGGCGTTGATAGGGGTGCGATTGATAGGCAGCCGCCATCATTTTCTCGTGCACCAGCGCCTGAGGCTTGTCATCAGTGCGTAGTCGCCGCTCTTCCATCACTACCTGGATCTCTTTGGTGAATTCTTCTTTCGTCAGGATCAGATTGCGCATCCGGTCGGACTCCAGTTCCATTGCCAGTGGCAGTTTGGACTTGTGCAGTTGCTGGAAGTAGGCGGTGTAATCGCGGCCGGTAAATGCATTTTCGCGTCCACCTGCTGCAGCGATACGCTTGGAGAATTCACCGCCAGGGATTTTTTTCGTACCCTTGAACATCATGTGTTCCAGTACATGAGCAACCCCGGTGGTGCCGTTCAGTTCATCAATACTGCCTGCCTTGTACCAGATTTGCGAGATTACTACCGGCGATCGATGATCCTCCTTGACGATTAGTCTAAGACCGTTGGCAAGCGTGTATTCATGCGGATTGGCGAAAGCCACAGATGAAAATGGCATAACCAGAAAGGCCAGTGTCATTACGGCAATCTGCAGACTGGGAGAGGGAACAGAGGCGCGGTAATCAGATCTCATTTTTTAATAACCTAAGCTTGGGTAAACAGAATAAAATCGCGTCTTGTAAATCAAAGGGTGTGACAGCCTACCAGAATGTTAAGTTTCTTCAAGCCTAAAAATAACCCGGCCCCTGCCGAGGCCATGTCTGCCAACTGGGCGGCCAAGGTCAGGCAGGGCCTCTCGCGCACGCGGGAGAACATGGGCAAGCAGCTATCGGGTCTGTTCAGCGGCGGCAAAATAGACGCGGCGCTCTACGAGGAACTGGAAACCATACTGCTCACTGCCGATACCGGGGTGAATGCGACTACCTGGCTGCTGGATGATCTGCGCCAGCAAGTCAAACGCAATGGCCTGACTGATGCGGCGCAACTGAAAGGCGCATTGCAAGAAGCCTTGATTGACTTGCTTGCGCCACTGGCGCAGCCGCTTGATACCGATACCAACAAGCCTTTCATCATCATGCTGACGGGTGTGAATGGTGCGGGCAAAACCACTTCCATCGGCAAGCTCGCTAAACATTTTCAGTCTCAGGGAAAATCAGTGCTGCTTGCTGCCGGTGATACTTTCCGTGCCGCCGCACGCGAGCAGCTGATGGCCTGGGGCGAGCGCAACAATGTTGCTGTCATCGCCCAGGACAGCAGCGGCCAGCAAAAAGGCGATCCGGCGGCGGTGATATTTGACGCAATCAATGCCGCCAAAGCGCGCGGCATAGACATCGTGCTGGCAGACACCGCCGGGCGCCTCGCCACACAGTTGCACCTGATGGAGGAAATAAAAAAGGTCAAGCGCGTTATCGCCAAAGCCGAGCCAGGGGCGCCGCATGAAGTGCTGCTGGTGCTGGATGCCAACACCGGTCAGAATGCGGTTAATCAAGTGCAAGCCTTCGATGATGCGCTCGGCGTCACCGGCCTGATACTCACCAAGCTTGATGGTACCGCCAAGGGTGGTGTAATCGCCGCTATCGCCAGGCAACGTCAGCAAAACCAGCCATTGCCGATTCGTTTTCTCGGTGTGGGCGAAGGCGTGGATGATCTGCGGCCGTTTGATGCGCGCGAATTTGTCGAGGCGTTGTTTGATTGAGTGGCGGGCGCTCACTCGGTAGCTTGCGCCACGGAAAGAGTACACCCATCAGTTGGACAGCAAGCAGTGAGGGACGGGCATAGGGGATAAATTCAGATTTTGAGTTTTCTGCCTCTGCTCCCCTTACATTTTTCGATACGGGCAAGCTGTTTTGATACAATCTGCATAGAGCGACAATGAGTGCTCATGGATGGTGAAGCCGCGCTCTCTGGCGATTCTGGTCTGGCGTTTTTCGATTTCTGCATCATAGAATTCTTCTACCCGGCCACATTGCAGACATACCAGATGATCGTGGTGGTCGACGCTACTGAGTTCAAATACCGCCTTGCCGCTTTCAAAATGGTGGCGTTCCAGCAACCCTGCCTGTTCAAACTGGGTCAGCACCCGATAGACCGTAGCAAGGCCGATATCTTCACCTTCATTAATCAGTGTTTTGTAAACATCTTCCGCCGACAGATGCCGCACCGTGCTACTCTCGAACAGGCCAAGTATTCTCAGTCGCGGTAGCGTGGCCTTGAGGCCCATGGTTTTGAGGTCGTTTGGTTTGTTCATGGTTGTGTCCGTCGAGTTTAAATTATTTGTTGTATCATATAGCGCTGGGTTTGTTTTGAAAACACATACTGCCGCAATGCGCGCAAAAATATTAACGTTGCATGTGTTGCTACTGCTTGCCGGATGCTCGTCTATCCCATCGCTGCTCTATAAAATCGATATCCAGCAAGGCAATGTTATCACCCATGAAATGATGGAAAAGCTAAAGTCCGGCATGACCAGGGCGCAGGTGCGTTTTGTGCTTGGCTCGCCGATGATCAGCGATGCTTTTCACGGCAATCGCTGGGATTATGTTTACCGTCTCGAGCAGGAAGGCAGGCTGATCGAGCAGCACCGGATTACGGTATTCTTTGAGGATGACAGGATGACGCACACCGAGGGCCAGCTTCGGCCTTCGCTTGCTGTGGTTCCGCCCAAAGCGGTGGTGATTGCCGCCGCGCCTGTTGTCGAGCAAAAGCGTGCGCTAGCAGCTGCGCCGCAACCAGCTGCGCTGCAACCGGTGACGCCTGGTTCTGGGCAGATTCCACCTCAACCTGAAGTTGCGGGCGCTAAAAAAGTGGAACCGGTTGTCGAGAAAAAGTACGACACGGCAGCTTTGCCGCAACCGGTGGTACCCAGCGCTACGCAGCCAGCTGCCTCGTCCGGCGTTGTAGACAGTTTAAAACTAGCAATGACAGCTACTCTCTCAGGTGTTACGCAGGTATTGGCCTCGTCCGGCGTTGCGGGCAGTGAAAAAATGGAACCGGTGATCGAGGAAGGGTACGATGCGGCAGCTTCGCCACAATCGGCGGCGCTTGGTTCTGCGCAGCCCTCGTCCGGCGCTGTAGACAGTTTAAAATTAACAATGATACCTATTCTCTTAAGTCCTACGCTTCAATCTTTTTCGTCTGGCGGCGCCGACTCTGCGGAAGCGGATCAGCCAAAAGGGGAAAGAGACCTGTTCGGCGAGAGGGGGGTAAGTCAACCAAAAGAGAAAAAAGGCCTGCTCGACAGAGTGCTGGGTAAATAGACTAGATAGACTAGAGAGAACACCATAGGAAAATGACAAAATTGAATATCACCATTGCCGGAAGTTCGGGCCGTATGGGGCGCACCCTGTTGGAGGCTGTCGCCCAGGCACCGGACATGTGGCTGTCAGCGGCTCTGGAGCGGAGCGGTAGTCTTTATCTCGGGAAGGATGCCGGAGAATTGATCGGGGCAACTTGCGGTGTTGCCGTCACTGACGATTTCGCCGCCGCGCTTCCTGGTAGCGATGTGCTGATTGATTTTACCCGCCCTGAAGGAACGCTCGCGCATCTGGCGGTGTGCCGCGCCAAAGGTGTAAAAATGGTGATTGGTACTACCGGCTTTTCGGCAGAGCAAAAAGAAGAGCTCAAGATGGCAGCAAAAGACATTGCCATCGTGTTTGCCCCCAACATGAGCGTGGGTGTGAACGTTACTTTCAAGCTTCTGGAAATGGCGGCCAGAGTGCTGAACGAAGGTTATGACATAGAAATCATCGAAGCGCACCATCGTCACAAAGTGGATGCGCCTTCCGGCACCTCATTGCACATGGGCGAAATAGTGGCACAAACGCTGGGCAGAAACCTTGCGGAAGTTGCTGTGTACGGACGCCAGGGTGTTACCGGCGAACGGCTACCTGCCACTATCGGTTTCGCCACCGTGCGTGGCGGGGATATCGTCGGTGATCACACGGTAATGTTCGCTGGCACCGGTGAGCGCATTGAAATTTCCCACAAAGCCAATAGCCGCGCAACGTTTGCAGTGGGCGCGTTACGCGCCGCACGCTTCCTTGCAGATAAGCGAAACGGTTTATTTGATATGCAGGACGTACTCGGTCTGCGTTAGCGATTCAAGGGTGTCTCTAAATATGGCGGGGAAGCATATCGCGTCTCCTGGCGGTTCCGGCATAATTTTTGGACAACTGTAGCCGCATTGAAGCCCATGTCTTTTTCGCGTATGATTCCACCAGTCCGGCAAAGCGGGATGGGCGCTAGCTTATCCCGCTTTCCACATCTGGCCAGCACTCAAGGAGCTCCCCGTGTTACAACGCCCGCCCGCTGTCCTCGCTTTCGCTGACGGCACCATTTTTCGCGGCAGCTCTATCGGGGTGGAAGGAGATAGTACGGGTGAGGTGGTGTTTAATACTGCCATGACCGGTTACCAGGAAATCCTCACCGACCCCTCCTACTGCCGGCAGATCATCACACTTACTTACCCACACATTGGCAACACTGGCGTCAATCAGGATGATGCCGAATCTGGCAGGGCCAACAAGGTATATGCTGCCGGGCTAGTGATCCGGGATCTACCACGACTCTCCAGCAATTGGCGGCAAACCCAGACTTTACCGGAATACCTCAAGGAGCAGGGTGTGGTGGCGATTGCGGATATCGACACGCGCAAGCTTACGCGTCTCCTGCGGGAGAAAGGCGCGCAGGCCGGTTGCCTCATGGCAGGCCGTATTGATGAAGCGGCAGCGTTGAGACGCGCCAGGGAATTCCCCGGTCTTGCCGGAATGGATCTTGCCGCAGTGGTGAGCTGTGATCAGCCTTACTCATGGAGCGAAGGTGAATGGGCGCTGGGGCGTAGCTATCCGGTGCAGGAGCACCCTCGATTTCATGTTGCCGCATTCGATTTTGGCATCAAGCGCAATATTCTGCGCAAACTTGCGCAGCGCGGTTGCAAGGTTACGGTGCTTCCCGCACAGACATCTGCCGACGAGGTTCTCGCCTTGCAGCCCGATGGCGTGTTTCTCTCCAATGGGCCAGGTGATCCGGAGCCTTGCGATTACGCCATTGCTGCCATCAGAGAGTTGCTCGATAAAGAGATACCAATTTTTGGCATTTGCCTGGGGCATCAACTGCTGGGACTGGCGAGTGGTGCCAGAACCATCAAGATGAAATTCGGCCATCATGGCGCCAACCATCCGGTACAGGATCTGGACACTGGGCGAGTGATGATTTCCAGTCAGAATCACAGCTTCGCAGTAGATATCAACACACTACCGAAGAATGTGCGCGTTACGCATGTATCGTTGTTTGATAACAGTCTGCAAGGGTTCGAGTTGACCGACCGGCAGGCGTTCTGTTTTCAGGGACATCCCGAAGCAAGTCCGGGACCGCATGACATGGACTATCTGTTCGATCGATTTATCCATATGATGGAGAATCATAAGAACTAGCTTTGACTGCAGGGAAGAGGCGAGTGCAGAGAAAGTTTAAAAATCCTCCTGGTTTCTTCGGAGTCAGCGCAGTTAGAAAAATATGCCTAAACGTACCGACATAAAATCCGTTCTGATCATTGGCGCAGGGCCCATCATCATTGGGCAGGCGTGCGAATTCGATTATTCCGGCGCGCAGGCCTGCAAGGCGTTGCGCGAGGAGGGCTATCGCGTCATTCTGGTGAATTCCAATCCTGCTACCATCATGACCGATCCGGAAATGGCTGACGCCACTTATATCGAGCCGATTACCTGGCCGATGTTAGAGAAAATCATTGCAATCGAACGCCCCGATGCGCTGTTGCCAACCATGGGCGGACAGACGGCACTGAACTGCGCTCTTGACCTGGCCAAGCATGGTGTGCTGAAGAAATACGGTGTGGAATTGATCGGCGCCTCACGTGAGGCCATAGACAAAGCCGAAGACCGTGAAAAATTCAAACAGGCCATGACCAGAATCGGGCTGGCTTCGGCGCGCTCCGCCATCGCTCATAGCCTTGAGGAGGCACTGCAGGTGCAGGCGATGGTAGGTTATCCCGCCATCATTCGTCCGTCATTCACCATGGGTGGCAGCGGCGGCGGCATCGCCTATAATCGCAGGGAATTCCTTGATATCTGCGAGCGTGGATTAGAAGCTTCGCCCACCAAGGAACTGCTGATCGAAGAATCTGTAATCGGCTGGAAAGAATTCGAGATGGAGGTGGTGCGTGATAAGCAGGACAACTGCATCATCATCTGTACTATCGAGAATCTTGATCCGATGGGTGTGCATACCGGCGATTCCATCACCGTTGCTCCGGCGCAAACACTGACCGATAAGGAATACCAGATCATGCGCAATGCATCGATCGCGGTGTTACGTGAGATCGGGGTGGAAACAGGCGGTTCCAATGTGCAGTTTGCCATCAATCCACAAGACGGCCGCATGCTGGTGATCGAAATGAATCCTCGGGTATCGCGTTCCTCCGCCCTGGCGTCGAAAGCAACCGGTTTTCCCATTGCCAGGGTTGCGACCAAGCTCGCAGTGGGCTATACGCTGGATGAACTCAGGAATGACATTACCGGTGGCATGACGCCGGCTTCATTTGAGCCGACCATAGATTATGTTGTTACCAAGGTGCCGCGTTTTGCTTTCGAGAAATTCCCCCAGGCTGATGATCGTCTTACCACCCAGATGAAATCAGTAGGTGAAGTCATGGCCATCGGGCGCACTTTCCAGGAATCGCTGCAGAAAGCCCTGCGTGGACTGGAAACCGGTGTCGATGGTCTGGATGAAAAAACTACCGATATTGACACCATTGAAATCGAACTGGGCGACCCTGGTCCGGAGCGCATCTGGTATGTGGCGGATGCATTTCGCTGCGGTATGGCATTCGATGCAATTCATAATCTCACACATATTGACCCCTGGTTTCTGTCGCAGATTGAAGACCTGGTGAAACAGGAACAGGCGCTCACTGGCAAGACTCTGGGCATGCTTGATCTGGACGCGCTGCGCAAACTGAAGCGCAGCGGTTTTTCCGATCTGCGGTTGGCGAAACTGCTAAACACAAAGCAGACTGCGGTGCGTGCCAAGCGTCATCAACTCAACTTGCGTCCGGTATACAAGCGCGTGGATACCTGTGCTGCCGAGTTTGCTACCGGCACTGCTTACATGTATTCCACTTACGAAGAAGAGTGCGAGGCGCTGCCTACCGATAGAAAAAAAATTATGGTGTTGGGCGGTGGACCCAATCGTATCGGCCAAGGCATCGAATTTGATTACTGCTGTGTCCATGCCGCACTGGCTTTGCGTAAGGATGGTTTCGAGACCATCATGGTTAACTGTAATCCGGAAACAGTGTCGACCGACTACGATACTTCCGACCGGCTGTATTTTGAGCCGCTGACGCTGGAGGATGTACTCGAAATCGTCGCAGTGGAAAAGCCTTTCGGTGTGATTGTGCAGTATGGCGGACAGACACCATTGAAGCTGGCGCGCGATCTTGCTGACAATGGAGTGCCCATTATCGGTACCAGTCCAGACATGATCGATTGCGCTGAAGATCGCGAGCGTTTTCAGAAAATGTTGCAGCAGCTTGGATTAAGACAGCCACCCAACCGCACGGCGCGTAATTCTGAAGCTGCTTTCGCTGCTGCCAATGAAATCGGTTACCCGCTGGTAGTGCGTCCCAGCTATGTACTGGGTGGGCGTGCCATGGAAATCGTCCATGAGCAACGCGACCTGGAACGCTATATGCGCGAGGCCGTAAAAGTATCAAATGACTCGCCGGTGCTGCTGGATCGTTTTCTAAATGATGCCATTGAAGTAGATGTGGATGCGATCTGCGATGGCGAGACGGTGCTGATCGGCGGCATCATGGAGCATATTGAGCAGGCCGGCGTTCACTCAGGGGATTCAGCTTGTTCGCTACCGCCTTTCAGTCTGTCACCCACTATGCAGGATGAGTTGCGGCGGCAAACTGAAATGATGGCGCGTGCGCTCAAAGTGGTGGGACTGATGAACGTGCAGTTCGCTATTCAGGGCGACACCGTGTATGTGCTGGAGGTGAACCCCAGAGCATCGCGTACTGTACCTTTCGTATCCAAAGCTACCGGGCTACAGTTGGCAAAAATTTCCGCGCGCTGCATGGCTGGCGTGACGCTCGCCCACCAAGGCGTAATCAGAGAAGTGATTCCCCCTTATTACTCGGTAAAGGAGGCCGTGTTTCCTTTCATAAAATTTCCTGGCGTGGACACCATACTCGGCCCCGAAATGAAATCAACCGGCGAAGTAATGGGCGTAGGGAAAAATTTTGCTGAAGCATTCGTCAAATCACAACTGGCTGCAGGAGTGAAGTTACCCGCTACAGGCAAGGTATTCATCAGCGTACGCCAGTCGGACAAGCCGCGTGTGGTGGAAATCGCCAGCAATCTTGCGAAATTGGGATTCGCCCTTTATGCTACTCGCGGTACCGCGACAGTGCTGACCGGAGCAGGGCTGGCGGTAACCCCGGTAAACAAGGTAACAGAAGGGCGTCCGCACATTGTGGACATGATCAAGAATGGCGAGATGAATCTCATCATAAATACCGTGGAAGACAAGCGTAGCGCGATCCAGGACTCATACTCGATTCGCAACGCTGTGCTGCAGGCACGGGTAACGTACTACACCACGCTGGCGGGTGCGCGTGCTGCCTGTATCGGCATGGCGAGCATGCAGGAATTACAGGCTTATAGCTTGCAAGGGTTGCATGCACAACTGGACGCAGCCCGGGTATAAGTGTAGTGAAGAGCGTTTATCGTTTGGTGCAACGCTGTAAGACTGGACACTTCCCGGCCTTAGGAGTGGCTTTTGATCCTGCCGAAGCAAGTTTTTTGTTGTCTCCTTGCCGATAATCGCGAGACGAAATTGAATATGAGAGGGTAGACCATGGGTACAATTCCATTGACAGTGATTGGCGCAGAAAAGTTGCGTGCCGAATTGCATGAAATGAAGACGGTGCAGCGTCATGCTGTGATCGCTGCCATCGCAGAAGCTCGCTCTCACGGCGACCTTTCCGAGAACGCCGAATACGATGCCGCCAAGGAGCGGCAGAGTTTTGTCGAGGGACGAATTGCCGAACTGGAAAGCAAACTTTCTAATGCTCAGGTTATCAATCCGGCGATGCTCGATGCTGATGGCGCTTGTGTGTTTGGTGCCACCATCGATCTGGAAGATATGGCCAGCGGTACAGTGGTGACTTACCAGATTGTGGGTGACGACGAAGCCGACATCAAACAGGGAAAGATATCCATCAGCTCCCCGATCTCCCGTGCCCTGATCGGCAAGTATCCCGGTGACGTGGCGGAAGTGTTTGCCCCGAGTGGGGTGCGGGAGTACGAGATTCTTGATGTGAAATATATTTAACCCAGGTAATCTATTGGGACGTGAGATGATGGTGAAGCAGGTTGCGAGACAGTTTTATCGGTTGGGAGAAGTTTATAGCCTGGTCTATGGACACTGAGCAGGCGGAGAAAGTGACTACAAGCTGACCGCCAGCACTTGTGTGGCCTCAGAGATTTGTCCAGTGAATTATCTGAATTTAAGCCGTTGCTGAGATCCGTATTTCGTCACAATACTGCAGTGCCCATAAAATATGTTTCCTTATTTCAGTTTCATTTCATTGGTGACACTTCATTGATATCTTTACTCGCACCTTGCCGTACTATGCGTGGGGGACGTACTGTTTGCGGCGTTCGTTCGTCATTGCCCGGTTTCACTTTCGAACTGGAATTGGAATGACACCTGGAGTAATGCATCAAGCCTGAAAACTGCGTTTGACACGGCGTGGTTCACGTTTTTTGCGGAATTTGGCGGTGGCGGGCTTTGCTATTTCCTCCGGTTTGGGACGGTAAATTACCAGTATCTTGCCGATGTGTTGTACCGGGGCAGCTTCAAGACGCTGGCAGATTTCTTCAAGCAGCAGTTCTCTTGTTTTTCGTTCGTTGCTGAATACCTTGATTTTAATTAGCTCGTGACTTTTGAGTCCCCGATCCAGTTCAAGAATAACGTTTTCCGACAAGCCCGCCTCACCTATCATGACAACCGGGCTGAGGGTATGGGCAAGCGCCCTTAAGGTGTGACGATGAGTAGGTGTAAGAACTAACATGCAATTTTCCAGAATTTTTCATTTTACGCGATGAAACGCGCTAAAACCAGCAAAGCCTGGATGAAAGAGCATGTGAATGATTTTTTCGTCAAGCAAGCGAAAAAAGAAGGTTATCGCTCACGTGCCGCCTATAAGTTGATGGAAATCGCTGAGCGTGACCATTTGCTCAGACTCGGCATGACCGTGGTGGACTTGGGTGCGGCGCCGGGTGGTTGGTCACAGGTAGCGGCGGACAAAGTGGGCGGGAAGGGCAGGGTAATCGCTCTCGATCTGCTGGAAATGGCAGCTTTGCCGGGCGTTATTTTTATCCGGGGAGACTTCAGGGAGACGGCGGTACTGGCCGAACTGGAAAATTGTCTGGGCAACTGTCCGGTCGATCTTGTAATCTCGGATATGTCCCCCAATATAAGCGGTATAAGCATGAGCGACCAGGCGCGCAGTATGTACCTGGCCGAACTGGCACTGGAATTCTGTGCCGGGCGATTGAACTCTGGCGGCAATTTTCTCGTCAAAGTGTTTCAAGGTTCCGGTTCCGAGCAATTTTTGCGTACTATGCGGGCCACGTTCAAGCAAGTATTAACGCGTAAACCGGAAGCTTCTCGTGGACGGAGCAACGAAATATATTTACTGGGGCTAGGGAAGCAGGAAAGAGTTCTGCCACCTTTAGGCGAATAGTGTGTGCAAAGTGGGCCATATGTTGAACAAAACAAGACTAGCCTCGGGCATAGTCCACTCTGTTATAAATCCAGGAATGGGTTTAGAATGCTAATTAATCTAGGATCTTGACGGCGCAAGCCAAGGAGCTATCTTGAACAATCTCGTTAAAAATATGGTCATTTGGCTAGTGATCGCACTGGTGCTGATGACTGTGTTCAACCAGTTCAGTACGCGCCAGACAACAGGGCAGGCGACAATGGAGTATTCCCAGTTCATCGATGAGGTGAAGCAGGGCAGAATCGTCAAGGTAACCATTGAAGGGCGTACGTTGAAAGGCACCAAAGCCGATGGTAGACGCTTTACCACCTACACACCCTCTGATCCCTGGATGGTAAGCGACTTGCTCAAGGCTGGTGTCATTGTCGATGCCAAACCAGAGGAAGAGCCATCGGTGCTGATGAACATTTTTGTTTCATGGTTCCCAATGTTGTTGCTGATTGGTGTGTGGATTTTCTTTATGCGCCAGATGCAGGGTGGTGGCGGGCGAAGTGGTGGCGCGTTCTCGTTTGGCAAGAGCAAGGCACGTATGCTGGATGAGACTACCAACACTGTTACTTTCGCTGATGTTGCCGGCTGCGAGGAAGCCAAAGAAGAGGTGTCAGAACTGGTCGACTTCCTGCGTGATCCCACCAAGTTCCAGAAGCTTGGTGGCCGCATCCCTCGCGGCATCCTGATGGTGGGTAATCCCGGCACCGGTAAAACCCTTCTGGCTCGCGCTATTGCAGGTGAGGCCAAGGTTCCGTTCTTCAGTATTTCCGGATCAGATTTCGTGGAGATGTTCGTTGGCGTGGGCGCTGCGCGCGTGCGGGATATGTTCGAGCAAGCCAAGAAACAGGCGCCCTGCATTATCTTTATCGATGAAATTGATGCGGTTGGCCGTCAACGTGGTGCAGGGTTGGGTGGCGGTAATGATGAGCGCGAACAAACACTGAATCAGTTGCTGGTGGAAATGGATGGGTTTGAGGGAGCTGCTGGTGTGATTGTGGTCGCTGCTACCAACCGTCCAGATGTGCTTGACCCGGCACTATTACGCCCTGGTCGTTTCGACCGGCAGGTGACGGTTCCGCTACCCGATATACGGGGACGTGAGCAGATACTCCATGTGCATATGCGTAAAGTGCCAATCGCACCTGATGTACGTGCAGACATCATTGCGCGCGGCACGCCAGGGATGTCGGGCGCCGATCTTGCCAATTTGGTGAATGAGGCAGCGTTGTTTGCAGCGCGCAGCAACAAGCGGTTGGTGGATATGGAAGATTTTGAGCGTGCCAAGGATAAGATTTTCATGGGCGCTGAACGACGTTCAATGGTAATGCCTGAGCGTGAGCGCCGGAATACCGCCTATCATGAATCTGGTCACGCCGTGGTAGCGCAGCTCCTGCCTAAAACAGACCCGGTGCATAAAGTTACGATTATTCCGCGCGGACGTGCACTGGGTGTGACGATGCAACTTCCAACCGAAGACCGTTTCAGCATGGATCGGGAAGAACTTCTACAGACTATCGCAGTACTGTTTGGTGGACGTATTGCTGAAGAGATATTCATGGGGCAAATGACAACGGGTGCGTCCAATGACTTTGAACGTGCCACCCAGATGGCACGGCGTATGGTTACTCAGTGGGGTATGTCGGATTCTCTTGGGCCAATGGTATATGGAGAGAATGAGGGAGAAGTCTTTCTCGGCAGGTCTGTTACAACTCACAAAAATGTGAGTGAGGCCACCATGCAAAAGGTGGATATGGAAATTCGTCGTATTGTTGATGAACAGTACACTCTGGCGCGTAAATTAATTGAAGAAAACCGTGACAAGATCGAGGCGATGACCAAAGCCCTTCTGGAATGGGAAACCATAGACTCTGACCAGATTGGTGACATTATGGAAGGCCGTGCCCCGCGACCACCCAAACCTTCTAAATCCATACCATCGTCGAAGGACGATACACCTCCGGCAGCACCGGCAGCAGCTGCGACGCCGGCACAGGAAGTGTAATTTCAACTCCAGTTCGAAAGTAAAGCGAGGCGATGACAAACGAAGACAGTACATCCCCCAAAGGGGCCTCCTTTGGGGCGAATAGTACGGCTGGGCGCGAGTGAGGATGTCAACCAAGTGTCACTGATGAACTGGAACTGGAATGAGATGCTGCAGATTATCAGTAGGTCCTGATGGAATAGGAGTGAACAAGGTGGGCCAAGCTTACCTTGTTTCCATTAGACGCTGGTTTCTGCCCACCAACTCTTAAATCCCTTGTTCCTTCATTGCGGCAAATTCAATCTCCCTCTTCATCGTCCCCTTATCATGGGGGTCATTAATGTCACACCCGATTCTTTTTTCGATGGTGGCCTGTATGCCTCGACCGAAAGCGCCATCTGCCACGCTGCACGCATGCGGGAAGAAGGAGCCGACCTACTGGACATCGGCGGTGAATCCACCCGCCCTGGCGGCGACCCGGTAGGCGTGGCAGAAGAATTGCGTCGTATCGTCCCAGTGGTACAAGCTCTGGCCAGCATGAACATACCTGTTTCGGTGGATACTTCAAAACCTGAGGTAATGAGCGCGGCGATAGCGGCTGGTGCGGTCATGATTAATGATGTCAACGCACTGCAAGCACCGGGTGCGCTAGAGGTTGTTGCGGCAGGAAATGTGGCGGCATGCCTCATGCATATGCAGGGCGAGCCGCGCAGCATGCAAACTAATCCCCAGTACGGTGATGTGGTAGTAGAAGTAAAGGATTTTTTACAGCGACGTCTGAATGCAGCGCAAGCTGCAGGAATTCCACTCATGCGACTGGTAATAGATCCGGGGTTTGGTTTCGGTAAAACGCTGGAACATAATCTCGAATTGCTGCGCCATCTTGACCATTTTATCGACATGGGTGTGCCGGTACTGGCGGGACTGTCGCGTAAATCCATGTTAGGGAAACTCACCGGCCACGCAGTGGGTGATCGGATCCATGCCAGCGTTGCTGCAGCGTTGCTGGCGGCAGTCAAGGGTGCCAGAATTCTGCGAGTGCATGATGTAAAGGCGACTAGAGATGCGCTGGCGGTTTATAATGCGGTTGAACAATGACCCGCAAGTGATGGAAGGCAGTAGAGCATCACTGCTCGCTATGCTGTTTACTTTTTACCTTTCGTGGATTTCCGATTGAGCAAGAAATATTTTGGTACTGACGGTATACGCGGGCGGGTAGGAGAGATACCCATCACCCCGGATTTCATCATGCATCTTGGCTACTCTGCCGGCAAGGTGCTGGCTTCCGCCGATTGGCATCTGTCCAAGGGTGAACGTCCGGCAGTGCTGATTGGCAAGGATACGCGCATATCTGGCTATATGCTGGAATCAGCCTTGCAGGCAGGACTATCTGCCGCTGGAGTGGACGTGCTTTTATCCGGACCCATGCCGACCCCGGCGGTAGCTTATCTCACCCGCGCACTGCGGCTACAGGCAGGCATTGTAATTTCAGCTTCGCACAATCCATTTGAAGATAACGGCATCAAGTTTTTTTCCGCTGCAGGCAGCAAGCTACCCGATACGACTGAACACGAGATAGAAGCGGGACTGGATGCACCCATCAAGTCCATGCCTTCAGCGCAGCTTGGCAAAGCACGGCGTATTGGCGACGCGGCAGGACGCTACATCGAATTCTGCAAAAGCACCTTTCCTTACCATCTCGATCTACGCGGTTTGCGTATCGTGGTCGACTGCGCCCATGGTGCAACGTATCATATCGCCGGTCATGTACTGCACGAGCTGGGTGCAGATGTGGTTGCTATCGGGGTGCAACCAGATGGCCTCAATATCAATTACGAATGTGGTGCGACTCATAGCCTGACTTTGCAAAAAGCTGTCAGACAGCATCACGCCGATCTTGGCATTGCATTGGATGGTGACGGTGACCGCGTGGTTATGGCCGATAGTAAGGGCACCATCTACGACGGCGACCAGTTGGTCTACATCATTGCAAAGCATCGCCAGCAGAGGGATTCACTCAAGGGGGGAGTGGTGGGCACATTAATGACCAATCTTGCGGTAGAGAACGGTTTCAGGAAATTGAATATTCCTTTTGCCCGAGCTAATGTCGGCGACCGTTATGTGCTGGAACTGCTGCAACAGAAAGGTTGGCAGTTGGGTGGAGAAGGTTCTGGCCATATCATTTGTATCGACAAGCACACCACTGGTGACGGCATAATTTCTGCACTACAAGTACTGTATGCAATGCGTGATTCCGGCAAGACTCTGGCTGGACTGATGCGCGGCATTACGCTTTATCCGCAGCGACTAATCAACGTAAAGGTTACCAAAGCATTTGATTTCCGTATTAGCGCACAAATCAGAGCCGCTCAGACAGCAGCCGAGCACGATCTTGGTGGCAGTGGACGCGTGCTGTTGCGTGCATCAGGTACCGAGCCGCTGGTGCGTGTGATGGTGGAAGGTGAATCAGAACAGAAAGTTAAGCACTGGGCAGAACAAATAGCCAGTGCTGTGCGGAGCGCTGTAGCTGGTTAATGATTGGATGGCGCAGAAGATCTCATTAACAAAGGTCGCCGAGTGCGCGTGTGGTGCGCCGTGCTGTTTTCTCCGCCCCCCTGATCTTTGTGAGTAATGAAGCTTGCAAAATTAGCCAGGGAAAGTCTGTAGCCATTAAGAGCTTAAAGGAATGGTGCGTTTATAGTCATCATTTCGCCGTACGAAGCCAGGAATGTAGCAGCCCTAAGCGCCACCAGTGCATCGGGTTGCCCCTCAACGGGAGCTATGGGAGAATACAATTTATGCCAGAATTCGTTTTGAATTTATAAACCCCCTGTAATTCCAATTCCAGCTTGAAAGTGAAATGAGGCGATGACGAACGAACGTCACAGACAGTATGCCCGCCAGAAGGACTCCTTTCGGTGCGAATAGTACGGCAAGGTGCGAGTGGGGATATTGATGAAGTGTCGCGTATGAAATGGAATTGGGATAATTTAATCCCCATTTTTTATCAAAGGAAGAATCTGTGACAGTTGTTCGTTTGCCAGATGGTTCTGAACGTAAATTTGAGCAGCCGGTGACGGTAATGGAGGTCGCGGCGTCAATTGGCGCGGGATTGATGCGTGCGGCGTTAGCTGGCAAGGTCAATGGCAAGCTCATGGATACGTCTTACTGTATTGAAGCAGACTGTGATCTGGCAATCATCACCGAAAAAGATGCCGAGGGGCTGGAAATCATCCGTCATTCCAGCGCGCACTTGCTGGCGCATGCGGTGAAGGAATTATTTCCCGAAGCACAGGTCACTATCGGTCCGGTGATCGAGGATGGTTTTTATTACGATTTCTCTTACAAGCGCCCGTTTACGACAGAGGATCTGGCGGCAATTGAAAAACGTATGGCGGAAATCAGTAAACGCGATTTGAAAGTAGAGCGCAAAGTGTGGGAGCGCTCCGAAGCGATCAATTTTTTCAAGAACCACGGCGAACACTATAAGGCGCAAATCATTGAGGCTATTCCCGGTGACGAGGATGTGTCACTTTATTCCCAGGGAAATTTTACCGATTTATGCCGCGGCCCGCATGTGCCGGCCACTTCCAAGCTCAAGGTGTTCAAGTTGATGAAGGTGGCGGGCGCATATTGGCGCGGCGACTCGCGCAATGAAATGCTGCAACGGATCTATGGCACAGCCTGGATCAGAAAGGAAGACCAGGAGGCGTATCTGCACCGGCTCGAAGAAGCCGAAAAGCGTGACCACCGCAAGCTGGGCAGACAACTGGATTTGTTCCATATCCAGGAAGAGGCGCCAGGTATGGTGTTCTGGCACCCCAAAGGCTGGGCTATCTGGCAACAGGTGGAGCAGTACATGCGAGAGATATTCCGCGACAATGGCTATCTGGAAATTCGTACACCGTTGGTCCTCGACAAGGGGTTGTGGGAACGTTCCGGACACTGGGAAAACTTTCGCGAGAACATGTTTACCACACATTCAGAGCAGCGCGATTTTGCAGTCAAGCCGATGAATTGTCCCGGCCACGTCCAGGTGTTTAACCAAGGGTTAAAGAGCTACCGTGATTTACCATTGCGACTGGCGGAGTTCGGCTCATGCCACCGTAACGAGCCGTCTGGTGCGCTGCATGGCATCATGCGGGTGCGCGCTTTCACCCAGGATGATGCACATATTTTCTGTACGGAAGCACAGATACAGGGCGAGGTGATAGAATTTATCGACCTGTTGCAGAAGGTTTATACCGACTTCGGCTTTAATGAGGTTCTGGTGAAGCTTTCCACCCGCCCACAGAAGCGCGTGGGCTCAGAAGAACAGTGGGACAAAGCGGAAGCCGCGCTGGAAGCCGCGTTGAACCGCAAGGAACTCGTTTGGGGGCTGCAGCCCGGCGAAGGTGCGTTCTACGGCCCGAAAATTGAATTTTCACTCAAGGATAGTATTGGTCGTGTATGGCAATGTGGCACCTTGCAGTTGGATTTTTCCATGCCGGCGCGATTGGGGGCGGAATACGTAGCCGAGGATAATACCCGTCAGATACCGGTAATGCTGCACCGGGCGATTCTGGGGTCACTCGAACGCTTCATTGGTATTCTTATTGAAAATCATGCTGGAGCACTCCCCTTGTGGTTATCGCCGGAGCAGGCAGTAGTACTGAATATCTCCGAAGGGCAGGCAGTTTATGCCCGAAAAGTGACTGACAATCTCAAGCAAAATGGCATCCGTGTGCACGCGGACTTGAGAAATGAGAAAATAACCTATAAAATCCGAGAACATAGTTTACAGAAGCTACCCTACCAGATCATAGTAGGCGATAAGGAAGTGGCGACAGAAACGGTTGCCGTGCGTACCCGGTCGGGTTTAGATCTTGGCCAGATGTCTCTGCAAGCGTTGATTGAACGCCTTAAAGCGGAAATATCTATAAGGGCTGGCACGGTTTGATTTATTAAACAAACTTGGGGAATTACTATAGTTCAAGAAAAAGCAGCACGTACAAATCAAGAGATTAACGTCCCAGAAGTGCGCTTGATTGGTGTAGAGGGGGAGCAGATAGGCATCGTTACGCTGGCAGTCGCCAATACCTTGGCGGAGGAGGCCGGAATCGACCTAGTTGAAATTGCACCTACCGCCCAACCCCCAGTATGCCGCCTGATGGATTATGGCAAGTTTCGTTATCAAGAAAGTAAGAAAAAACACGAAGCTAAGCTCAAGCAAAAACAGATTCAGATCAAGGAAGTAAAATTTCGTCCCAACACTGACGACGGCGATTACAACATTAAGCTGCGCAACCTGATCGGCTTTCTGGAAGAAGGTGATAAGGCCAAGATCACGTTGCGTTTTCGTGGACGTGAAATGGCACATCAGGAATTCGGTATACGCCTGCTGGAGCGGGTGAGGGACGATCTGGTACAACAGGCGGTGGTAGAGCAGTTTCCTAGAATGGAGGGACGGCAGATGGTGATGGTGCTGTCACCGAAGAAGAAGGAAGTGAAAGTGGCCAAGCCGAAGGTGGCAAAGGAAGCTGGTGGTATAACCTCGCATGCAGCAAAGGCCAGTATAGATGCTACAGCCAGCACAAGAGTAGTGGCTGCAGAGACCGAGAAGTAAATTAAGGTCGCCTCTGTTATTTAAAGTTCTAAACAAGACAGGGTGGGAACAAAAAATGTAGACGCAGCATAGGCTGATATGCAAGGAAACATTTTTTGTGAGTAACAAAGTATTGTGACAATGATCCGGATTATTAGAAGTGTCTTTAAGTGATGGATCCGGTCAGTATGCAAGGCATACGCGGATAGCGGCAAAGTTGACGCGAAGAATATTCATGTCAGCGTAAAACCAAGTGACTCCCGGGTCTTAAAAGTGTTCCGCTCAGGAAACACCTGGTGTCATGTTAAAACAGGAGCAGTATTATGCCCAAGATGAAGACCAAGAGTGGTGCTGCGAAGCGCTTCAAGGTGCGGGCCGGCGGCAGCATCAAGCGTTCGCAGGCTTTCAAGCGCCACATTCTTACCAAGAAAACCACCAAAAACAAGCGCCAATTGCGGGGAACCACCGGCGTTCATTCCACCAATGTGGCGTCAGTACGCGCCATGATGCCCTACGCCTAAGGAGAGACTGCCATGCCAAGAGTAAAACGTGGTGTGACGGCTCACGCCCGTCATAAAAAGATACTGGATCTCGCCAAGGGATATCGTGGTCGCCGCAAGAATGTCTATCGTATCGCTAAAGAAGCGGTAATGAAGGCAGGGCAATATGCTTATCGTGATCGCCGTCAGAAGAAGCGCCAGTTCCGTGTTTTGTGGATTGCCCGTATCAATGCTGCTGCGCGTGAATGTGGTTTACCCTATAGCGTATTCATGAATGGTTTGAAGAAAGCCGAGATAGAGGTGGACCGCAAGGTGCTGGCTGATATCGCGGTATTCGACAAGCCAGCCTTCGCAAAAATTGTTGAGCAAGCCAAGGCCAGCCTCGCCCGATAGCGAGCAGCAGTAACAAAGAGGCGAGGAGGCCAAGAGGCGAAGAGCCTCAGCCTCCTTTTTTCTTGTGTGATTTCACGGGCACAGCCCATCTACTTTGCATACCCATGAATAACCTGGATAACCTTCTCAGTGAAGCCATCGACCTATTTGGCAACATAGACGATGCAGCCGAACTGGAGCAAGTCAAGGCACGCTATCTCGGCAAAAGTGGCACGCTGACAGAGCTACTGAAGGGATTAGGCAAGCTCTCACCGGAAGAACGGCCCGTCATGGGCAGCCGCATTAACCAGGCAAAGGAAACGTTGGAAGCGGCGCTTAACCACCGCCGTGATGTGATCCAGGCAAGAAAACTGGAAACACAGCTAGCCGGAGAAGCACTGGATGTAACGTTACCGGGACGCGGCTTGGGTGCGGGCGGTTTGCATCCGGTAACGCGCACGCTGGAACGTATCGAATCACTATTCCGCTCGATTGGTTTTGCCGTTGTTTCCGGCCCCGAAATTGAAACTGATTTTTACAATTTCACCGCGCTCAATATCCCGGAAAACCATCCTGCGCGAGCGATGCATGATACTTTCTACCTCGATGACAAATATTTGCTGCGTACCCATACATCGCCGGTGCAAATCCGTTATATGCAGAGCAAGCAGCCCCCGCTAAAAATAATTGCGCCGGGACGGGTGTACCGTTGTGATTCTGATGTAACTCACACGCCGATGTTTCATCAGGTAGAAGGCTTGTGGGTGGATGAGAGCGCGAATTTCGCAGCGTTGAAGGGCGTGCTGGCAGATTTCATGCAGCACTTTTTTGAGCGTGAGGACTTGCCGGTGCGTTTCCGTCCTTCTTTCTTTCCCTTTACCGAACCTTCTGCTGAAATGGATATTGGCTGTGTGATGTGCCACGGCAGCGGCTGTCGCGTGTGCAGCCACACTGGCTGGCTGGAAGTGCTGGGCTGCGGCATGGTGCATCCCAACGTTCTGAAGCATGTCGACATAGACAGCGAGAAATATATCGGTTTTGCTTTCGGCATGGGAGTGGAACGACTTGCGATGCTGCGCTATGGCGTGAACGATTTGCGATTGTTTTTCGAGAACGATTTGCGGTTCCTGAAACAGTTTAATTAAATCCGGATAATCCATTAGGACGCGAGATGATGGTAAGGCAGGTTGCGAGACAGTTTTGTCGGTTGAGAGAAGTCCATAGTTTGGTCTATGGGCGCCGAGCAAGCGGCGAAAATGGCCGCAAGCTGACCGTCAGCACTGGCGCAGGCTCAGAGAGCTGTCTAAAGTATTCCTTGAAGTAAAAACAAGCCCCCATGAAATTTTCTGAAGACTGGCTTCGTACCCTGGTCAATCCACCACTTTCCAGCGGTGAGCTGGCTCACGCTCTGACCATGGCGGGGTTGGAGGTGGAAGCTGTCGAGGCTGCTGCACCGGTCTTTGACAAAGTGGTGGTAGCCGAAGTGCTATCGGTGCAGAAGCACCCGGACGCAGACCGTCTGAATGTATGCCAGGTGAATGCAGGTGTGGCAGCGGGCGATGAACCGCTGCAAATTGTTTGTGGTGCGGCCAATGTTCGTGTTGGTATGAAAGTGCCATGTGCGCTGGTCGGTGCGCAGCTGCCGGGCGCTGCCATCAAGCAGGTCAAAGTGCGCGGAGTGGAATCCTCTGGCATGTTGTGTTCGGCCAGGGAATTGGGCTTGAGTGATACCGCAGAAGGTTTGTTGCTACTACCCGGTGATGCGCCGATAGGTGCGGATTTCCGCGATTATTACGCGCTGGATGACAAACTCTTCACGCTCAAGCTAACACCTAACCGCGCTGATTGCCTGGGGCTAGTCGGAGTAGCGCGAGAAGTGGCGGCAATTACTTCCGCAAAACTTAGCCAACTGGAAATTGAGCCAGTTAGCAGCGAGATTAACGATACCTTGACTGTACAGGTGGAGGTACCAGATGCCTGCCCGTTATATTGCGGCCGGGTGATACGCGGTATACGTTTTGATGCGTCCACGCCACCATGGATGACTCGCCGTTTGGAACGTGGCGGCATAAGGATAATCAACGCGGTAGTGGACGTAACCAACTATGTAATGCTGGAGACTGGCCAGCCGATGCACGCTTTCGATCTAGCTAAGATTGCAGGGATGTTTTCAGGTGCGATGTATGTGCGTTATGCCAAGTCCGGCGAAAGACTGCAATTACTGAATGGCGAAAATATTATCTTGCAGCCCGACATGCTGTTGATTGCTGATGAGGCCAAGCCGCTGGCGCTGGCGGGTATCATGGGTGGAAGCGAAAGTGGGGTGCAGCAAGGCACCACGGACTTGTTTCTGGAAAGTGCATTCTTCAGCCCGGAGGCGATAGCCGGTAAATCTTTTCGTCTGGGATTCAGTTCCGATTCGGCATATCGTTTTGAGCGTGGTGTGGATTTCGCTGCCACACGCACTGCAATGGAGCGCGCCACAAGATTGATACTTGATATTTGTGGCGGCAAGGCGGGGCCGATTACTGAGGTCGAGGGCAAGCTGCCGCAACGCAATCCTATTCGTCTGCGTGTGGAGCGAACACGAAGAGTGCTGGGCATAGATATGGATACGCACAAGGCGGCTGAACTGTTGCAGCGGTTGCAGTTTAATTTTTCTGTCGACGGTGAGGTGTTTCAGGTGACACCGCCGAGTTACCGCTTCGATCTCGCCATTGAGGAAGATTTAATCGAAGAGCTCGCGCGTATTTACGGATACGATCGTATTCCCGCCAGCTTGCCGCATACGGCTCTGAACATGCTGCCGGAATCCGAACTCCTGCGCACACCGGCGCAGCTACGGCGAATCCTGACAGCGCGGGATTATCAGGAGGTGATTAATTACACTTTCGTGGATGCTGCATGGGAAGCGGATTTTACGCATAACAAGACGCCGATCATATTAAAGAATCCCATTGCCAGCCAGATGGGTGTGATGCGCAGCAGCCTGATCGGCGGACTTATATCGAACTTGCAGTTCAATCTCAACCGCAAGCAGACCAGGATGCGATTGTTCGAAGTCGGGCGTTGTTTTGTCAGAGAGGGTGAAGCTTATGTGCAGCCGGAAAGACTGGCTGGGCTTTGCTATGGCGATGCCGTAGCTGAGCAGTGGGGTTTACCTGCCCGCGCAGTGGATTTTTATGATGTCAAAGCAGATATCGAAGCGTTGTTCTGGCCAGAAGTAGCGGATTTTCGGGCGGCGCCCCATCCCGCTCTGCATCCCGGAAAATCAGCACAGGTTTGCTTGGGTGAAAAAATTGTTGGTTGGTTGGGAGAGCTCCATCCCCACTGGCAGCAAAAGATCGATTTGCCGAAATCTACAGTGCTGTTTGAACTGGATCTGAATGCCTTGACGGCGTGTGTGCTGTCAGCAGCGGGGGAAATTTCAAAATATCCGCCAGTAAGACGAGACATCGCCGTGGTAGTGGCGGATAACATCAGCGTTCAAGCTCTGTTGGAGGGTATGCGGACTGAGAAACCGTCCATTGTTTCGGAGATTTCTTTGTTTGATGTTTATCGCGGCAAGGGAATGGAAAGTGGCAAAAAAAGTCTTGCATTCCGTGTGTTATTGCAAGATACTGGAAAAACGTTAACAGATGCAGAAGCAGACTTAGCCATCACAAAGTTGCTGAATATTCTGCAAAGGCAATTCGGTGCGCGGTTGCGTAACTGAGTACATAAATCTAATTTCAGTTCAAAAGTGAAACGAAGTGTCACTGATGAAATGGAGTTAGAGCAATTGAATATACGTCCCCAAAATCAATAAACAAGTGAGGAAGAGTATGACTTTAACAAAGGCCGAGTTGGCGGATTTGCTGTTTGAGAAAGTTGGCTTGAACAAGCGCGAAGCTAAAGACATGGTAGATGCTTTTTACGAGGAAGTTCGTGTCGCGTTACAGAGTGGTGACGGCGTCAAGCTTTCAGGTTTCGGCAATTTCCAGTTGCGCGACAAACCGCAGCGCCCTGGTCGCAACCCCAAGACTGGCGAGGAGATTCCGATTACCGCCCGGCGCGTGGTGACTTTCCGCGCCAGTCAAAAACTAAAGGCAGTGGTAGAAAAAAACCATCAGGGAAAGCATGATGCCTAGCAGCGCTCTACCGCCCATCCCGGAAAAGCGCTATTTCACTATTGGTGAAGTCAGTGAGTTATGTGGTGTCAAACCCCATGTATTGCGTTATTGGGAGCAGGAATTCGCCCAGTTGCAACCGGTCAAGCGGCGTGGTAATCGTCGCTATTATCAGCATCATGAAGTGCTGCTGATCCGTCGCATTCGTGAACTGCTCTATGAACAGGGTTTTACCATCAATGGCGCTCGTGGCCGTCTAGGACAAAGCGCAGTCGAACCGATGCCTGTTGCTGCTGCTGTTACCACCTTAGTTGCCTCAAATCATCCATCGGTCAATTTGGCGCTGCTGCGAGGTGAAATCAAAAGTGTCGTATCACTGCTGCAGTCATGACCAGTTCATCAATTTTTCTACATTCCTTACGTCACACAACGCCGAAAGCAATTTCTAATATCAGGGCTTGTTTGTTATAATCCGCACCTTCGGGGCGTAGCGCAGCCTGGTAGCGTACTTGCATGGGGTGCAAGTGGTCGGAGGTTCAAATCCTCTCGCCCCGACCAATTTAATCAATAAGTTCACCGAGTGTACGCATGTCACTCAGGCTGGATGCGGGCCTAATGACTGACATCATTTCCCGGTAATCTGAAATCATCTGGATACTCTGCGAATGCGCATATTGCTCAGCAACGACGATGGGTACTTTGCGCCAGGTCTTGCCTGTCTGGCAGAAATGCTTTCTACCATTGCAGATATCATCGTGGTCGCGCCGGAGCGAGACCGTAGCGGTGCCAGCAATTCACTTACGCTCGATCGTCCGCTGAACCTACATAAAGCTCACAATGGTTTCTACTACGTCAACGGCACCCCTACCGATTGCGTGCATCTGGCGGTAACCGGAATGCTGGATACGCTGCCCGACATGGTGGTATCCGGGATCAACGCTGGTGCCAATATGGGTGATGACACCATCTATTCCGGGACAGTAGCTGCTGCTACCGAAGGTTTTTTGCTTGGCATACCCTCTCTCGCTGTGTCGCTCACCAGTGCTGCCGGTGAAAATTTCTCTACGGCAGCGCGCGTTGCCGCAGACATGGTGCAACGTTTTAGAGACAACAAATTTAATGAGCCGATACTGCTCAATATCAATGTGCCCGATGTCGCTTACGAGCAACTGCAAGGCATTGAGGTAACCCGGCTTGGTCGCCGTCATAAGGCCGAGGCAGTAGTCAAATCGCAAAGCCCACGCGGCGAAACGGTATACTGGGTAGGTGCAGCAGGTCCTGCCCAGGATGCCGGTGAGGGCACGGATTTTTTTGCAATCCAGCACAATCGGGTATCGCTGACGCCATTACAAATTGATCTGACCCAGTATGGGCAACTGGATACGGTAAAACGGTGGCTGAAATAGCGCTGGAGCACAACGGGTCTTGTAGGGTGACAAATCAATATTTTCAGGGATAGCGAGTTTGAACACTCATCATTCCGGTATCGGCATGACTTCTCAGCGCACACGGGTGCGCATGATCGAGCGTTTGCGTGCGCAGGGTATCAACGATGAAGTGGTACTGGCAGCGATGAACGCTGTTCCCCGCCATGTCTTTGTCG
The DNA here is from genome assembly GCA_009886095.1 of Nitrosomonadales bacterium. Lineage (GTDB taxonomy): Bacteria > Pseudomonadota > Gammaproteobacteria > Burkholderiales > Nitrosomonadaceae > VFJL01. Next base: position 34,243 of record VFJL01000053.1, read on the forward strand.
AGGAAACGCTGGCGAACCGTGCCTACGATGATGTTGCTCTACCGATTAATTTCGGCCAGACCATTTCCAATCCGTTTGTTGTGGCACGCATGAGTGAGCTGCTGCGTGCAGGTTCAAATCTTGGCAGAGTGCTGGAAATTGGCACAGGCTGCGGCTACCAGACAGCGGTGCTGGCACAGCTTGCACACGAGGTTTATTCGATCGAACGTATCGGGCCGCTGCTCACCCGTACTCGTACTCGTCTGCGCGAGTTTCGTTTCAGTAATGTTCGCCTGAAGCACGCTGACGGCTTGCTGGGATTGTCTGAAGTTGCGCCGTTTGATGGCATCATCATGACCGCTGCAACGACGCATGTTCCTCCCTCACTGCTGGAGCAGTTGGCGGTAGGTGGTAGAATGGTTTTCCCAAAAGGGAGTCAGGAGCAGTATCTGTGCGTAATTGAGCGCAGCTCTCAGGGTTACGCCGAGACCATTCTGGATGAAGCGAGGTTTGTACCGATGTTGTCTGGCATCGTGGGAAATTAAGCGCTGCAGAGTCATTTCAATTCCAGTTCAAAAGTGAAACGGGGCGATGACGAACGAATACCGCAGATGATGCATCCCTCCAAAGGGACTTCCTTCGGGGCGAATAATATGGCCAGTCGCAAGTGAGAATATCAACGAAGTGCCGCTGATGAATGGAACTGGAATAAGAGATAAGGAATGAAAGGTAAAAGAATCAAGCAGCAGAGACCGGATAACAGTGGAAACCCGACTACGGTTTTTATGCGTCCCCAGCCGGCGTTTTGCCCAGACAGATCTCGATCTTCCGTCTTCTGTTTCCTGTCCCCGATCTTTTGTCTGCTGATCGCCAGTTGCAGCGTTACCCAGTCTCCCGTTCCAGTGGTTGACCGACCCCCGGCGCTACAAAAGCCCGCAATCAAACTTGGTGCGGTTTCTGCGGAAACTGCCAAACTCTACACTGTGCAGAAGGGTGACACGCTTTACAGCATCGCACTGAATCATGGTCTTGCTTACAAGGATTTAGCGGAATGGAATAACATCGACAATCCCGGCGCCATTAATCTCGGTCAGCAGCTTAACTTGTCTCCACCTTCTCAAGCAGCGCAGCCTTCGCTATTTTCAGTATCCGAGCCAGCGTTACAATCGGTTGCTGAAACGGCCATGCCTGGGGCCGCCACGGAAATCAGAGAAAAAACTGACAGGCTGAAAACTGAGCCCAAGGCATTCAAGCTGCCATATTCGGAGCAGGTGCTGGCGCAGTTGAACAGACCGGCAAATATGCCTTCGGCTTTGCCCCCAGTTTTAATAGCCAAGGCTGATCTGGCGGCTGAAAGAGTTGCCAAGATTGACATCGAGCCCCAGCCACAGACCACCGAATCCGGTCTGGATGAGCGTATCAACTGGCTCTGGCCCACCCAAGGCAAGGTACTGGAAGGTTTCTCGGAAAGTAGCAAAGGGGTAGATATCGCGGGCAAGACCGGGCAAGCGGTATTGGCTTCCGCTGCAGGCAAAGTGGTTTACAGCGGCAGCGGCTTACGTGGCTACGGCAACCTTATTATCATCAAGCACAACGATACCTATCTTAGCGCCTATGCCCACAACAGCAAGCTTCTAATTAAGGAAGGGCAAGCAGTAACCCGGGGACAGAAAATTGCCGAGATGGGAAATACCGATGCCAGTTTGGTAAAGCTCCATTTTGAAATCCGCAAGCACGGCAAACCGGTAGACCCGCTGCAACATCTGCCCGCAATGCCCAAATGAGTTGCCCCGGCTATCTTTGGTTGGACAGCCTGAGCGGCGAATATTACACTGGCGGCTACACTGAAGTTGCACGACCAGACTGAATCATCACTTCTGAATCACTCATAAACTATGGCACAAGCAGAACCTGCAATACCCGACCCCAGCCTGTTCAGCGAAGAGGATATCTCGCAACTGGTCCATACTTTTTATACAACAGCCAGAAAAGACCCCGGGCTAGGCCCGATCTTTGAAGCGCATGTCACCGACTGGGATGCGCATTTTGTGCAGATGATCAACTTCTGGTCGATGCAGTTGCGAGGAACTAGCCGTTTCCGGGGCGCACCCATGCCCAAGCATCTGGTCTTGCCGGAGCTGTCTGCCGCATTGTTCGAGCGCTGGCTGCAACTCTTCATGCAAACCACTCAGGAGATGGGCAACCCGGCTTTGCAACTACATGCGAATTCGCTGGCCTATCGCATCGCCAGCAGATTGTGGATGGCATACCAGACGGAACGCTACCCCGACAAACCGCTGGTGGAGCTGCGGGCAGCGTAGTCTGCTCAGCGTGGTCTAGACAGCGCAGGTTTGAGCCAAGTAATCCGGAGGAAGGCTTGGAGACGCTCTATTATCAGTCTTCATGGCATTTATCCTTATGCTAAATTGATTTGTAGCGTTTTAGGCCTGTTGCCATCACTCGGCCGCATTACCATTGCTCGCAACAGGGGCTTCCAGTGCCTGGAACTCCAAGCCATCTATCTCCTGCAACGATTTCCCCGCAATCCCCTGTAAGTCCCCATACATCCCGACCGTCGCCCCCATCACGCGCTCGATCTGCTCCTCGCGCTTGGCCCATTGTTTCATGATCGCTCTTTTTTCCTTGTCGAGGTCTTCCTGCATGGTGGAGAAGGCTTCGACAATGGCTTCCACCCGCAGGCGGAAGCGTGGGCCAGTGAGGTACTGGTAGATCATCTCTGTTTTGGTCTGCTGGCCTTCGGTAGATTGCCGCGCAAGGGCAAGCTCCAACAATGACTGGCGAAGGATCATGGCCACCGGCAAGGCCGCGCGCGGGTGCGTGACCCAGACACCCTCTACCATTTCGAAGGTTTCAATGCCTTTGGGCAATATCTGGCTCACGATCACGGCAATCTCTGCTTTGGCGGTGCGTTGATCGTCGCGCAGTTTTACCAGCCAGGCATCGCTCCAGTTCTTGGTGCGTTTGAACTCCCACAGAATGGTGCCGCCGGGCTGGCCACCTGCACCGACCACCCGGTGCAATACATCCCCGCCAAACTCGCCCTTGGGTACCGGTTCGATCGCATCGAAAGGAAATTTGCTGCGTAACAGATTCTCCAGCTCCAGTTCCTGCACTTCGCCCTGCAATTGTTGCGATCCCTGCTCGGCCCGGCGCTTGAGGTCTTCGATCTGTTTTTGCATCGCGGCTATGGTTTGCTCTTTTTCCATCACCTTGAGTCTTTGTTCATCCTCGGCTTCTTTTCTGGCCTGTTGCCGGGTAACAGCCAAGCCTTCCTGCACCCGTTTTTCCACAGTGAGCTCCAGTTCACGCCGGGCATCATCCAGTTCGCGCTGTTTTCTCATCAGCTCGGCCTGCGTCTTCTGCGCTTCAGCCAGTTTTACTTCTTGGCTTTTCAGCACTTCCTGCAAGTCGGCTACTTCGCGAGCTTTCTGTTCAAGATCGGTTGCGGCGGCTTGCTTGGCTTTCCTGGCTTCTTCCGCCGTGATTCTGGTGCGATCCTTTTTTAGCTGCTCTTCAACTTGCCCTGCCACTTGCTCATCAAGCTTGTTTTTGGCATCGGTCAATAGCTTTTCTTTTTCCCGGATGCCTTGCTCGCGTTTGGCGATTTCGTCATCTTTTTGTGCAAGCTGCTGCTCAAATTGCCTGCGTGTGGTGGCGATCAACGGCGCAGCAAGCGATTCGGTGAGCCGGATTTCGGTTCTGCAGTTCGGGCAGGTGATGGTGGGCTCGGTCATGTTTTGTTCCTGAAAATGCTGATAGGCCTGAATCCCAGGTCAGCATAGATTCGAGTTCGCGCTAATGATTATAGGCTAAACAAATATTTTGAATTACCCTGAATGGCTGTGCCAGTTCATGGGGCACAAAAAATTCATATATACTTGGCTGTGAGAAGCGAGTCAGATTTTAAAGTCACCCTATAGGAGTCGAAAAAATGAGTAATGTACATGTTTTGCCACCACTTCCCTTTGCAGATAATGCGCTGGATCCCGTAATCTCGGCCAATACGCTGAGTTTCCACTACGGCAAGCATCACAAGGCCTATGTTGATAACCTGAACAAACTGGTAGCCGGAACCGAACTTGCGGATCTGTCGTTGGAGCAAGTGATTGCTGCGACAGTTGGCCGGGCTGACAAGGCCGGAATTTTTAACAATGCGGCACAGATCTGGAACCATACTTTTTACTGGAACAGCCTGACCCCGAAAGGTGGTGGTGAGCCTCCCGCCGCGCTGAAGCAAAAAATCGAGGCTTCTTTCGGTACCGTGGAAGCATGCAAGCAGGAGTTGGCGACTGCGGCAACTACTCAATTCGGCAGCGGTTGGGCGTGGCTGGCGCTGGATGGCGACAAGCTCAAGGTGGTCAAGACCGCTAACGCCAATGTGCCTTTGACCGAAGGAATGAAGACGCTGCTGGTCATCGATGTGTGGGAGCATGCCTACTACCTCGATTATCAGAACCGGCGCGCAGATTATGTCAGCGCTGTGCTCGACAGGTTGATTAACTGGGGTTTTGCGGAAAATAATCTTGGCTAGCCAAACTACCCTGGTAGTATTGTGATCAAACAAGTCCCGGAACAGCTGGAAATTATCAAGCACGGTTGCCACGAGCTCCTGGTAGAAGAGGAGCTCGGGCAGAAGCTTGCTGCGGGTCATCCGCTGCGAATCAAGGCAGGATTTGACCCGACTGCACCGGATTTGCATTTGGGCCACACGGTTCTGCTCAATAAGATGCGTCAACTACAGGATTTGGGCCACCATGCCCTGTTCCTGATTGGTGACTTTACCGGCATGATAGGGGATCCCAGCGGCAAGAATGTTACCCGTCCGCCACTTACCCGCGAGCAGGTAACGGAGAACGCCAGATCTTATACCGACCAGGTATTCAGAATACTCAAGCCCGATCAGACTGAAGTGGTGTTCAATTCCACCTGGATGGATAAGCTTGATGCTGCCGGTCTGATCAAGCTGGCGGCTACTCATACTGTTGCGCGCATGCTGGAGCGGGATGATTTCAGCAAACGTTATCGAGGTAATCAGGCTATCGCCATCCACGAATTCTTGTATCCGCTGATTCAGGGCTACGACTCGGTTGCACTCAAAGCGGATATCGAGCTGGGGGGTACCGACCAGAAATTCAATTTATTGATGGGACGGGAGTTGCAAAGACATTTCGGCCAGTCACCGCAGTGTGTGCTCACCATGCCGCTGCTGGAAGGGTTGGATGGCGTCAATAAAATGTCCAAATCCTCGGGTAACTACATTGGCATAGCCGAGAGCCCCGGCGAAATATTCGGTAAATTGATGTCTGTTTCCGATGAGCTGATGTGGCGTTATATCGAGTTGCTGTCACTCAAATCACTGGACGTTACCCGGCAGTGGAAACAGGAAGTGGAACAAGGACGTAATCCGCGCGATATCAAGGTGATGTTTGCTCAGGAAATTGTTAGCCGCTTCCACAGCAAACAGGATGCGGAAGCGGCGTTGGCCGATTTTGAAGCACGCTTCAGGCGCGGTGCGCTGCCGGATGACATGCCGGAAAGAGTGCTGTACGCTGGATCTGACGGATTGCCGATAGCGCAAGTACTCAAACAAGCTGGCCTCACCGCCAGCACGACAGAAGCGCTACGCATGATCGAGCAGGGTGGTGTAAAATTGAACGGCGAGAAAATCAGCGACAAAGGTACCAGAATAGCTTGTGGCGAGACCGCAGTAGTACAGGTAGGTAAGCGAAAATTTGCCAGGATAACCGTTTCCGGAAATACGGAATAGTTAAGAATTACACTATTTTCAGAAATACCTTGACCCTCTGTTCGTTCACTGTATAATTCGGCCTTCGTTGTCCAGCCATGAAATTCATGGGTGAAATTGCTCTTTAAAAATTTACAGCCGATAGGTGTGGGCACTTGACCAGGGCGTTCGGTATTTTGTCTTTCGGGGCAGGGTATACGGACGGTTTAAGAGTTGAAGTGCTCGCACGATGTAAGTAGTAAGGTTCTGGTTTTTATCTTGAGAAATTGGGATAAAGCTAAAATCCTAGTAACACGTCAAGCGAGAGTTTTACCAGTATTAAACTGAAGAGTTTGATCCTGGCTCAGATTGAACGCTGGCGGCATGCTTTACACATGCAAGTCGAACGGCAGCACGGGGGCA